>CAMOSS010000032.1 GCA_946625055.1 uncultured Caryophanales bacterium | reverse complement strand
TTGTATTTTTATTAGAGAGTATTAAAATAATACTCGTTAACACTATATGAAAAAAAGCCAAAAAATCAAAGAAAGCATCAATAACTATTTGTTTGATCATATCGGACTTAAATTATTCTTGGATTATTTCAAGAGTTTTATTTTATGCATTACATCTGGCTTCATCTTTGCTTTTGGGTTTGCATCATTCATCACCCCTCAAGGTGATTTAGCTAAAGAACTATCCATTGTCACTGGTGGTGTTTCAGGTATTTCTCAAAACATCTACTTAGCAATATCTTTCTTTAATTCAGAAGTAACATTAAGTGAAGTAACATCTATCTGCTACTTTGCATTAAATGTCCCAATCTTGATATTTGCCTTCTTTGCAGTCGGAAAGAAATTCGCTATATTCTCACTCCTCAATGTTTTGGTTTCTTCTATCTTTATTAGAATCTTACCAGGAATGGTTTGTAATGAAATCGGTATGCTTTTAAGCAATGGGGCAAATGGTGGAATTATTACCAGAGTCTTATTTGGTTCCTTATGTACAGGTGTCAGTAGTGCGATTGCCTTTAGAGGTGATATGTCATGTGGTGGTATTGATATTTTCACCTATTATTTCGCATTAAGAAAATCAACAAGTGTAGGTAAATATGGTGTTGCATTAAATGGACTTATTATTACCCTTTATACTATTCTTTCTATTGTTAAGAATACAAATAACTGGGAGATCTCTCTCCTTCAAGCTTTATTTGCGGTTACATACGTCTTTATAGTCTCATTAATTATTGATGCGATTAATGTGAGAAACAAGAAAGTTCAAGTCCAGATTATTACTTCTAAAACTTATATGAGTGAAGTGCTTTTAGCAAACTTCCCACACTCCGCAACCATCATGAATGGTAAAGGTGCTTATTCAGGAAGTGAAAAATTTGTTCTTTATATGACAATTTCATCAGTGGAAGTCAATAGAGTAGTGCATCTTTGTAAGAGAGTAGATGAACATGCATTTATCTCTGTTATTCCTCTTGTTCAGGTTTATGGAAACTTCTTCATTAAACCAGTTGAATAATTAATTATTATAGGTTAAATAAAAGCCCTCAAATCGATGAGGGTTTTTCTTTTCTTTTTGGCGGAGAAAAAGGGATTCGAACCCTTGCAAGACTTGCATCTTCTATCGGTTTTCGAAACCGACCCCTTCAACCGCTTGGGTATTTCTCCGTGGTTAGTATTATAGCATGATTAGGAAAGATTTTTAGGCATTTATTCATTTCTTGTATTTTGTTGCCAAAATTAACAAGAAAGAGTATGATACTACCGTATGAAATGGTGGGATTTTCAAGATCAAGGATTTGTAGCGTTCTTCGTGATAATAATCCTTTTAGTTGCATTAGCAGCTATTTTCATCATTACTGGCAGTGTTTCTAACTCCAGAAACTTGAAGTTAAAAAATAAGATCCTATCGGAAAGTAACACGATGAGAATCTATGTGGTCGACGTGAAAAAGAACATGGTCACATATTTCAATCGTTCTAACTTGAAAGACAAAGAAACAATGGATCTTTCCGATTTCTATTCCAAGTTCCATCCAAACGATATTGAAAAAATTAAAGCTTGGGTTTTCTCTATTTGTGTCAATGATAAAGAAGCTGAAGAATATTTAGAAGCTGATGCGATGATTGAGAAGGAGAAACTCCCTGTCTTTTCACTTTTAAAACTTATTAAATATGAACCAGAAGCTGGGGTTATTCATATTGAGAATCATATCTTAAGATATATCACTCCAACAAACGTTCCAGCCAGACAAAGAAAAGGCCAAATTACTGGTATTGTTCAAAGAAGTGTGATGGAACAGATTATTAAGAAAGAAAAAACCATTTATGGTTTTACTTTCGTCATTCGTTTCTTCTATATCAAACAAAAAGTTTTAACAAATGATAAAGTGGAAAGATTTATGACCATGACATTAAAGAATGAAATCTATCCATTTGCTGCATCATCTAAGACTCCACGTCAACTTGTTGATTTATCAAGTTCTGAAGTTGTTTTATGCGATTTAAGAATCACCAATAAGAATGATGCGATGAGATTAGCAACTTCTATTTCTCATTCCTTAAATAAATGTATTGCCTTAAACGGATTCTCTGGATCTATTGGTTATGCGATTGGAGTGGTGGAAGATGCCCAATTCTATCAAGATTTTGATGAGATTATTAAACACGCTCAAGAGGCTTGTATTGCTGCTCAACAAAATGGTCAAAGTGTCACCATCTATCAAAAGACAACATCAACCGCTCTTGATAGAGTTAATTACCGTGCGACTATTTCTGAACTTATGAAACAAAAGAATTTACGTTTCTTATATCGACCTATTATCGATGTGAAAGGAAATCGTGTTCTTGGTTTCTTCCTTTATACACGTGCTTACAACTCTCCATTTTCAACATTTGTTGAAATGTCAAGATATGCGGAAAAGATTAATGAAAATAAGAATCTTCTCGGCTATGTCGCTAGAAGTGTAGTCCCAAAGTTTGATGCGGAAAAACCAACGAAGAACTGTCGTTTGTTCTTTGCCCTTTCACTTGTGGATATCGATAACTCCATCGAGGTGTTCCAATCTATTCAAGTCGCAAAAGAAAACAAGATTGTTATCACCTTAGATGAACAAGAAGTTAATGAAAACGCTTCAAGAATTGATATCTTAAACGCTTCTCTTGAAAAACTTCACGCTGCGGGTTATGAAATCGCTTTAGCGATTAATGATAAAGACTTATTACTCGACCCATCAGTCTATTACAATTTTGACTACTTCATCGCTGGTGCGAAGATGCTTGGTGAAATTAAGAAGAATAATAGAATTAGAATTTCTATTCACGCGCTTATTGAGCAATTGCTCAAATATAAAAAACCTATTATTGCTACCGACTTAGAAGGATGGCAAGCCATCGAACTTATCATTAAATCTGGTATCACATTCGTTTCTAGTGAAGCGATCTCTTCCTCAAATGATATGCTCTTACCAATTGATAAGAAGAAAATGGAAAAATTATTAGAATACGGCGAAAACTACCGTTAAGAAGGAGTTTATATATGGAAAACAAAAATGCGATAAAAAATGAATCTATCACTTCAAGAAGTGAAGATTTCGCACAGTGGTATACCGATATTTGTAAAAAAGCTGAATTAATGGATTATTCATCCATAAAAGGTTTTATCATCTATCGTCCTTATGGCTATGCCATCTGGGAACAAATTCAAGAATATCTCAATAAGAGATTTAAAAAGACAGGTCATGAAAATGTCTATCTCCCAAGTGTTATCCCTGAATCTTTATTTAATAAAGAAAAAGAACATGTCGAAGGCTTTGCTCCTGAAACATTGATCTGTACCATCGGTGGACAAACCAAACTCGAAGATAGATTGATCGTCAGACCAACAAGTGAAATTCTCTTCTGCGAACATTATCAAAAGATTATTTCTTCTTATAGAGATTTACCAAAACTCTATAACCAATGGTGTTCAGTCGTCAGATGGGAAAAGACCACAAGACCATTCTTAAGAGGAGCAGAATTCCTCTGGCAAGAAGGTCACACAATGCATGAGACAGAAGAAGAGGCGAGAACCGAAACTCTTAACATGCTTGAAATCTATGATGATTTAGGAAGAGATGTCTTAGCTATTCCTTTTGTTAAAGGTAGAAAGACTGATAAAGAAAAATTCGCTGGGGCAATGGAAACATATTCCATCGAAGCCTTAATGCCAGATGGTAAAGCTCTTCAAAGTGGCACTTCCCATTACTTCGGTGATGGTTTCGCTAAAGCCTTTGGAATTCAATTCCAAGGAAGAGATGGAAAATTACACGCTCCACATCAAACATCATGGGGTGTTTCTACTAGACTTATCGGGGCAGTGATTATGGTTCATGGTGATGATAATGGACTTATCCTCCCACCATATGTCGCTCCAACACAAGTGGTGGTTATTCCAGTAGCCGCGAATAAACCAGGTGTCATTCCAGCCGCAAGAGAAATCTATTCTAGTATCGAACAAGCTGGCTTAAGAGTGAAGATTGATGAATCTGATCGTTCACCAGGATGGAAATTCTCCGAATACGAAATGAAAGGTATTCCACTAAGAGTGGAAGTTGGTCCAAGAGATCTCGCTAATGGAGTCGTTACCATTGCCAAACGTAACGATGGAACAAAAGAACAAGTGAAGATTGAAGATGTCTCTAAGAGACTCTTAGAACTCATTCCTATCATTCATAAAGAAATGTATGACCATGCTTATGAATATTTACTCAAACACACCAGTGAAGTTCATAATATGGAAGAACTCAATGATAGATTAAACAAAGGTGGCTATGCCAAGATGATGTGGTGTGGTGATCAAGCTTGTGAAGACAAGATTAAAGAATTAACTAACGCGACCGCAAGATGTATGCCCTTTAATCAAACACCATTTGATGATGTTTGTCCTATCTGCGGAAAGAAAGCTAAAAAAGTTGTTCTTTTTGCCAAAGCTTATTAATAAAATCTTTTGATTTTCTGCTTGCTTATGTTAGTATAAGTAAGCATTCACGGAGCAATACCCAAGTTGGTGAAGGGGCTTCCCTGCTAAGGAAGTAGATCGGGTAACCGGTGCGAGAGTTCAAGTCTCTCTTGCTCCGCCATCATTGATTGTCAAGACACGTACGAAAAAGTACGTGTTTTTATTTGTTTTTACGCTTACAGCTAATTACTTAATGTATTCAAGTAAAAAATCCGTTAAACCAATTATTAAATAATTGCGTTCGTCTTTCATGAGTGGTATTGGACGATTTACAACCAATACTTTCCTTGTTCCATCATTAATTTTAGTAAACGGTTTTATTTCTCGATTTTTAGTTTCTAAATTACTTATATCTGAGGATATTTGGAAGTAAAAAGCATCATTACCCCTAGTAGCATAAAAATCCACTTCATAATTGACTCTAATTGTCTTCCCTTCTTTATTCTTTTCAAAAGATTCAAATGCACCTACAGTTACACTAAAATTATTATAAATTAATTCATTATAAATAATGTTTTCAATAACTTTTCCTTCGTCAAAAAATGTAAAGTTTTCTTTAGCGTTTCTAAGGCCAATATCACTAAAATAATACTTTCTTGTCGATCCAATAATGTTTCTTCCTTTTAAATCAAACCTTTCAACTTCATCAATCAACATTGCATCTTTAAAGAAATCAATATATTTGGTAACCGTTTCTTTATCTATTTTTTCGTGTTTTACACTTTTGTAAGTATTAGCGATTCTTTCAGAATTAAGTAAATCTCCCGTGCAGCTACTTAAGATTTTACATAGTTCATCTAATGATTCGGTTTTTGTGATTTTGTTATGTTCAATGATGTCTTTAAAATATGTTTTATCAAAAAGCTTTTTAAGATAATGTTCCTTTTCATCTTTAGGAGAAAGCACCGCAAGAGGCATGCCACCATGCATCATGTATTCCATTAGAGCATCACTTTTTGAGCCACCGACATAATTAAAATATTCATAAAAAGACAAAGGCCTCATATGTATCTCTATCGCTTTATCCCTAAATTCAGACGCAACATCTTTAGAAAGCATTTTTGAATTGCTGCCTGTAACATACAAATCAATGTTTGGCTCTCGTGATAGCCCAAGTATCACTTCAACGAAAGAAATTGTATTTTCATCTCCATCTTTCGCAATTACTATTTTCCCATTGGTTAAAATTGGATTAATGATCCTAAAAACTCTTTGTATTTCATCCAAAAACACATAACAATTGCTTTTTTCTTTACACCAGTCGCGAACGAATGCACCAAGTTTAAGGGGATTTAATAAATCCGAGTTTCTATCATCATCTAATTCGATAATTAGAATATCGTCTTTCTCAACACCATTATTAAGCAAATAATTTTTATAAATTTCTGTTAATAAGTATGATTTTCCACATCTTCTTACACCGGTAATTACTTTTGGAAATCCATTGTTTTTATTTTTTATGAGTTGATCGAGGTATTTATCTCTATTAATCATATTATCTCCTTTTTTGTGTAATTACACATTTTTTGCGATTTCATAATATCATATATTCCTTCCCTCTTCAATCACAAAGAGGCATACTCATGTATCTTTTAAAGCGATGAACAAGGGAATTCTTTAAAATCTCAATTGAGGCCTATGTCAAATGCCACTTCCGACACTAACACAAAACATCGTTGCCAAAAATGGCACTAATACTAATAAAGATGACGATGCAACTGCTTATAAAATTCCAATCGGTTTTACAACAATCAATTGTATTCGATAAAGCCGTTAATATATCCGCCATTAAGAACATGGATGAGGATATCCTGGTTCAAAAGAAATTTACTGTATAAGATAAACGAAGCATAAGCTCTGATATGGTATTTGCATTAATTAGAGGATGAAATATTCCTCTTTTTTATTGTGATATGTCCGTGTATCGACATTTAAGGGCATCTTCAAAAATCAGTCCCAAGAAATTGGGATTTTTTCTTGAAAAACAAGAGGCTTATATATAATATACTCGAAAGTTAGTAACTTTAAAGTATATAAAGGAAGCTTATATTAATGTTTGTTGGTAGAGAAAAAGAATTGAAACAATTAAATAATGCTTTCAAATCCAAAAATAAAGAATTAGGTGTTCTTAATCATCGCTCAACAATTGAGCTTTATAAATTAACCAGTATTGACTAATTCTAGTTCAAGAAGAAAATAATGACTAGCATTAATGCTAGTTTTTTATTATCTCTCTTTAAATATGCCAAAAATTATTTCATAATAAGTGTATGAGTTTTGTCCCACTTAAATATCGTACTTTAGAAAATGACATTAAGTATAAAGGCTTTTTGTCATATCGTCATATGCGTATTTTAGCGTGGCTTTTCCTTGCGATGGGCCAAGTTGGTATCTTGTTGACATTTGCAGGAAGAATAAATGCGGATGCGGCAAAAGCCTTAGGGTTCTGGCCAAATTTCTTTGAATGGTTCCAACCTTTACCTTTGATTTTCTTCTTGGTCGCAAACTTTGCTTTAATCCTTCAAAAGAAAGATAACTATCTAATACTCTTAGGGGTGTATGGTGGTTTATCAGCGGTCATGTATTTAATCGCGACAATCGTGACATTCCATTATGGATATGGTCTTATCTACTCTTTTGATAAAGAATTCTCTGCTATTTCTTTTTCTAATGCGATTGGATCTTTATTAACAAAGATTGGTAGTGTGGCTTATATCTTTAATATCTTTATCGATTTATTCTTGTGCTCTTTGATGTTCTTCTTCCTTAATTACACACCAAAGAAGGTCTTTATCGGAAAGAAATTAATAATCTTTAGATTATTCATTTTATTCCCAATCTTTTATGAAATTGCCTCAATCGTTTTAAAGATTCTTGGTAATACAAATGTTATTATCATTCCTTCATATATCTTCTTCTTGCTTACAAGTAAGCCTCCGATTTTATTCATTGTTTTCTTAGTTTTAATCTTAGGAATGAAACAAAGAGAAAAACAATATAGAAAAAGATTCAAAGATGAAAAAGAATATAGCGAGCATGAAAAGACAAACGCTCATGCATTTAGAGTCTCTATTTCTCTAGCTGTCCTATTTATTGTTGGTGCGGTTATTGATGTTATCATCTTCTTCATAACAATGATGATCCATGGAATAGTCACTGATTTAACAAATTCAAATCCAGAAACAGCGCTAGATTCAATGGCCTTTGCGACATCTTTAGGATTTGGAACGACATCTCCTTTATTATTTGTCTCTCCTATCTTATTACTCTTCAATTACAAAAAGACTCATAAAGACCATCGTATCGATATCCTTATTCCTTTCGCAGGTATTGGTCTGGTGATATTTGTCTATCTTGAAGGTCTTTACCAAGTCATTACCTTGAACCTTCCTTATCTCATAAAGAAGTTACAAGAAATCTTCGATGGAGGCGGTGGAGGAGGAGGATCTGAAGTTCCTTCAGAAAGTGGAGGATCAGAGTCGATAAGTCAGGTCCAATCTGCTATTCGGATAATAAGAGGATTAATTCACTTATAAAGAGGATTATCCTCTTTTATTTATATTTAAATAGGTATAAAATCTTTTGTTGGTAGGTAAGGTTATGAAAAAAGTACTATACGTCGTTTTAAAAAACACCCCTAAAGCTTATGAGACTTTAGAAGAACTAAAAGAAAAAGGCTTTAATGGAACCCTTATTGGCTCTAACTCATTAAGACATATGTTGGAATACTATCCAGAAGAACACCATTTCTTAAATCTTAGACAATTAGAAAATACAGATACTTCCGAAAGCATTCTTTGTATGTTTGTTTGGGAAGAAGAAGTCATCGAAACCATTAAAGAAGAAATTAGAAAACACACGAACAACTTTAAAGATATTAGAGGTTTCATGTTTTCCAAAGTAGCAGAGGATTACGAAGGCTCTAATTAATATGGATTTCTCAATTTTTATTTATGTTGCTATTCTTTTGATAGTGGCGTTATTTTCAACCCGCTTGATGAAGGTTTTAAAACTTCCAAATGTTACCGGATATATCATCACTGGTATTATCATGGGACCATTTGTTTTTGGTCTACTTTTTAATAATTTTACATATGACGGAATTAAAGAAAGTATCATTTATCAACACGTCGATAAAATCAGCTGGGTATCAACGATTGCCCTAGGTTTTATTGCCTTTTCAATCGGTACCTCATTTAAGGCTTCAATTATCAAAAGTGTAGGTAAAAAAGTTATTGTTATTACCATCCTTGAAGCATTAGGGGCTTCACTCCTTGTTATCGGGGCTTTAGTGGCTGCTCATTTCATCGCTCCAAACCATGTTTCTTGGGAGTTAGTTTTAACTCTTGGGGCTATTGCCAGTGCCACCGCTCCAGCTGCGACACTTATGGTTATTAAACAATACAATGCTAAAGGTAGTTTGGTCGATACTTTACTTCCAGTTGTTGCCCTTGATGACGCTGCAGCATTAATTCTTTTTGCTATCCTTTTCCAAATCGCTACTGGTTTAGCAAATGGTGGGGAATTATCCTTATATAACATGCTCTTAAAACCACTCATTGAAATTGCTATTTCTATCGGTGTTGGAACAGTTATTGGTTTATTCATTTCTTTACTAAATCGTGTATTTAAATCAAGAAATAACCGCTTAATCCTCTGTATTTTCAGTGTTTTTCTCGCTGTTGGGGTTTATTACCTCTTTAAGAACCCTCAACTTGGAGGTTTTGAATTAAGCTCGCTTTTAATGTGTATGATGGCGGGAGCAATGTATACGAACTTCTCTAAGGATAATGGTAAGACATTTGAGGTCATTGATCGTTTTACCTCACCAATCTATATGATGTTCTTTGTCCTTTCTGGAGCTTGTCTTGATCTATCTATTTTCTTCAGTGGAAGCGGACTCTTAGTCCTTATTGTCGCTCTTGTTTATATCGTCTTTAGAGTAGTGGGTAAATGGCTTGGTGCGTTTGCAGGTGCCTGCATCACTAAATCAGAAGACAAAGTTAAGAAATATTTAGGATTTACACTTATTCCACAAGCCGGTGTTGCTATCGGTTTAGCAACGACTGCAAGTAGGTTGTTTGGATCCAAGCCTGAAACTCAAGAAGCTGGAGCCTTAATTATTGCGATTGTATTAACATCCACTCTCGTATATGAACTCATTGGTCCACTTGTTAGTAAAGCTGCATTAACAAAGGCTGGAGACATCCAAGAAAATGCATAATAAAAGGTAGTCACAGAAGTGGCTACCATTTTTGTTATATTTGCCTATAAACCTAATGAATTGTAATCAAGAAGTTGCTCGGTAAATGTCAAATCTCCAGTTTGAGATATTTTATTATCCCAATTTGCATTTGTTTTTGTTGTTCCAGTTGGGAAAGTTACGAGGATGAAATTATCTTGTTCAAGATTGATTCCATAGATTGATGAGCCGTCTTTTTGGAATTCATACCACGCGCCATCTTGGCCTGTTTTCCATTCCCAGGCTAACATTGTGACATTTGATGGAACGTTTTTAACAATTAATTGCATCATGTAGAGTGATGTCTTAAAGAGATTATAAGATTTTGAAACTGTCCCATCGCTGTTAGAAGCGGTAACTTTGACAACAATATCACCATTAGAATATGAAGAATCAAAGCTAATGACAGTGGAACCTGTAAAGGACACTGATGCTCCATTATTAATGGTGTATGAACTTGATGTAGCATTTTTAACTTCGATAGTTAATGAAGTTTGATTTCCAAAGATTGAATTACCATCCGGAGTGGTAAATGTAATCGAAGGAACATTCTTTTGTTCTTGCTCACTTGAAACAATAAAGCACGCTCCATCGGTCCAAATAGGTGTAAGACTACCGTTGTTAACGGTAATTGTACGACCAGTGATGAGTTCTTTATAAGAACCATTTGGAAGGCTGACATTTACAGATGTTGGATTAGAGGAACCTAAATTGATTAATGCAGCAGCATTTCCTCCTC
>CAMOSS010000031.1 GCA_946625055.1 uncultured Caryophanales bacterium | reverse complement strand
TTAATCTGAAGACATTGCCAATTGCTGCAGGTTTAAAATCATAGAATCCACCATCTTCATAAGAAACATAATTATCTCTTTCTTCCTTGGAAACTGCAACGTATGAACCATCGTTGTCGCGTTTTTCAAGTGTAAAGACATAGTCTGTTAAATTATAAGATTTTTCTTGATTGTCTTTATCTCTTGCTTGAGCGATAGGGGCAAATTGGAAGGCTCCTTGATCACCGACTTTATATAATGTTTTGTCAGCATCAGCGTCTTCGTATTCGAAGAATGTACCTTTGTTGACATTGTCATTTTGGGTGAAACCTTGTTTAGAATATGAATCATCTAAGTTTTCTTTTTCTGATTCAAATGATGTGAATGTTGGTTGTTTTCTTAAACCGATAATTCTTGTTTCAGAATCACGGACTGTGAGTGTACAAGAAGCGATTTTAACTTCTTCAGTTGGGTCATCAGGGTTAGCTTTAACTGATGTTGCTCTGATGGTAGCAGTACCTTGTTTTTTCGCGGTTACTAAACCGGTTGAAGAAACGGTTGCAACACCTTCAACGCTTTCACCGATGACTTCCCATGTGACTGTTGTGTCATCAACTGGTCTATCATCGACACCGATGACTGTTGCTTCTAATTTGAATGTTTCATTAACATCTAATGTTAAGGCTGTTTCATTTAATGAAACACTTTCAACTGGAACGTTCTTAACTGTTAATTCAAATTCGGCAGCTGGAACGCTTGGATCTTGAACAGATGTAACTGTAAGTGTGGTTTTACCAGCATGTAATGCTGTTAATTGACCAGAGTTTGTAACTGTAGCAACAGAAGTATTGCTTGAAGAATAAACTAATGTTGGGTCAGTTGCAGCTTCGCCACTTTGTGTTGTGACATTGATATAGCTTGATAATGGTAAAGTATCACTCTTTAACAATGTATCTGGCATTGAGCTATCAAACGCTAATGCTGTAACGTGGTTGACACTATCAAGAATTGTGAGTGTAACATCATCAGTAATAGATGTATCTTCGTGAGATGTAGCTCTAATGGTTGCTGTACCTGTTTTTAAGAATGTAACTTCTCTAGAGTTATCACCATAGGATTGTCCTAAAGCGACAACATCAGCACCTTCGATAATTTCAAATGTAACAACTCTATCAGCAGCGTTACTTGGAGTAATTGCTGCAGTTAAGACTGTGCTTGTTTCATGAGCGATATCAAATGTATCATCTTCACCTAAAGAAATGCTTGTAACGTGGACTGTTGGGTCAACAATTTCAGCAGCGGCAACAGTAACAGTTACTGAATCTTTCTTTGTTGGATCAGCTTCTGATTTTGCAGTAATGGTGACTGCTTCACTTGTTTCAGCAATAGCGGTAACTTGTCCAGTTTGGGAAACTGTAACTTTTGTTTCATCTGAGGATTCCCAGGTGATTTTCTTGTTGCTAGCGGTCTCTGGTAAGACTGTAGCAGTAAGTTTAGAGGTGATTCTTTCACCGAGTTTTAAGCTGATGTTTCCTTCGTCGATATCTGGACCAGAGATAGCCACAGATTCAACTTTAACATAACTATCTGTAACTGTGACTTCACATGATGCAGTCTTAGCACCATCGGTAGATGTGACTGTGATGTTTGCTTTACCTTTAGAAACAGCGGTAACAACACCGTTAGCAACTGTCGCGACTGATGTGTTATCAGAATTCCATGTAACAGATTTATCTGTTGCGTTGTTTGGTAAGACTGTCGCGGTTAAAACTTCAATGTCACCTTTTTCGATAGTTAAAGTTTCTTTGTTTAAGCTCACGCTTTCGACATGGACTGTTCTATCTTTTGCGTTAACTCTAACAACACATGTGTCCTTAATTGTTTCGTCTTCATCACTGGAGACAGTAATAGTTGCGGTACCGGCGGATAAAGCTCTGACTTTTCCAAGACCACTAACCATTGCGACGTCTTCATCAGAAGATGACCAGTTGAGCTTTTTGTTTAAAGCGTTTTCTGGGAGAATAGTCGCGACAAGACTTTCCGCGCCTTCTTCTTCCAAAGTAATTTCGTGTTTGTTGAGTGTTACTGATTTAACGGATCTATCAATTGACTCTGATTGACTATCAGATTCAGCTTGGCTTTCAGATGGTGTTTTAGAACCTTTGGTACAACCTGTTAAGGCAAGCATAGAAGTTAAACCTAACACTACAAGTTTGGTTTTTTTCATACTTATTTTTCCTTTCGTTATGAATTTATATTTAATTTTAAATATACGTTTTTATTACCAATAAATGTTTACATAGATTACTATTTTTGAGCCATCATTGGTACTGACTCTTACTTCGTAATCACCAAATTCTTGAACTTTGTTAAACGTTACCACTCCTTCCTTGTTCACTGTTAATATATCCGCCTTATCTTTATCAATGTAATAAGACAAGCTTGGATTCTCGACTTCGCCTTTTGGAGAATAGGCTTCAACATTAAGTTTTAATGTTTTGAGGTTTTCTTGATAATATTCAAATTCTTCAGAACCATAAAACTTAATTCTATATTTATAGACTTCAACGTCTTGTTGAATAAGGCTTTGAATGCTTTCTTCAGTAGTAGATTCACTATCTTCACCTTTGTTCCATTCTGGATTAAGGGTGACATCATAAATAGGCGCACCGTTATAGTAATAGGTGTATTTTTCTTCTGGGAAATTCTCTGCATCATCAAGAACCATGATGATATCTTCCGCGTAGATTGGAGGATTCTTAATTTCAGCCGCGTATCCTAAAAATGCGACGACGACAATCGAAAGCAAATAGATTAAGGCTGTAATAATAATGACAGACTTTTTCATATATTAATTTCTCCCCCTTTCTCCACGTGATGTTTTATATCCTTTAATTCTTAAAGAGAATAACAATATTCTGGCTAAAAGAGTAAGTGCTCCAACAGCAGCAATCTTATAAAAGGCTGTTATTGTACCTTCATTGATGAAGAAGAATGAAATGCCCACAAAGGCAACGGTTAAAACATAAACAAGAATGGTAGATGTAGTTTCGTTTGGATTAGAAATATTTCCTTCTCCGGTTTCGCTATAAAGACGGTCTTGAGGATTCATGAAGTCTAACTCTGCAGACCAAATCATATGAGCTAAGTATAAGCAAGCAACACCGATAAATAACCATGATGGTCTGATATACATCATTGTTTCTGGAGTTGCATAGTATCTGTATAAAATACAGGTCACTAAAATTGAAATGACCATGAGAACAGCTCTAACAACAAGTTTGGTGGTTAATGTTCTCATATAGTTAATTGGAGCGGCTTTTAATAAGTAAGCACTTTCTCCTTCTCTTGAATAAATAGAAGCGAACATAACATTACTTGAAAGAGGAATCAAAGTCATAATCAAGATGTTAAAGACGATAGTTAAAGAGACACCTAAGAAGTTTGTGTTAATCGATGAGAATAACTTGTTAAGAAGAGCGATCGCTAATGGGGTAATGATAAATAAGATATAGTTTCCCGCTATTCTTCCCGGTGTTCTTGTGTCCACTAAGAAGTCTTTCCATAAAGCGGATAAGAAAGCGGTCTTACGATAGTTTTGTTTGCTGAGATAGTTAGGATCATAACAATCGACATAAGACATACCAATTTTCTTGGCTAAGACAAGGAATGGAATATTGTTTCTATATTCAACGAAGAATCCGATATGACCGTTTTCAAGAAGTTCATCTAAAGAGACAATCATGAACTTATAGCCAGTATATCTTTCTAATAACTTTAAGATTCTCTTATCAGAAATCTTTCCTTTAGGGAAAATGTTTCCTTGTTTCACAATTTCATTTAAGGCTTTTTCAAATTTAATTCTTAATTCCACTAATTGTTTTTTCTTTAATGCACCATCAAATACTGGAACAAAAGCATTTCCATAAGCACTCTTAAATTTAGACTTAGTTTCAGAGAAATTATGGAAGATGATTTTCTTATTGTATTCAAATGGTTTAGCAGCAATCTTAAAGAACAATGGTTTAGCAATTAAGTATGAAAGAAGAATTAAGAATGCTAATGAAGCAATTGTTGCTAATAAGATAATCCATGTGTGGGAGTTGAATGGACTTGCGATAAGGGATGGAGAATAGGCTCCTCTCTTCGCGCCAGTAATAAGCATTGAAACATATTGTAATGGTAAGAACCATTTTTCAAATGCCATCGCAAATTTAAGGAATTCTGGATAATACACTGTGCTCCACTTAGAAATGAAGTGAAGGTTTGCAGGAATCATATTAATAAGGATAAAGGCAAACACTGTGGCAGTGATTAATACAATAAGTAAGAGGATGTCTTGGAGGAATGGGTTCTTTCTTAAGAGCATCTTGAAATACATATAAGGAATAGAAACAATTGAAGCAATGGCTACCGGAATAGCAGCAACAATAAAGAATGAGAAGATAACCCATGGGAAATAATACCATTGGAATCCATGAATAATTCCATAGGCTAAGAACATAGGAATCATGTAAAGAATATTCTTGATGATCTCAATAATGTAGAAAACGATTAATTTAGATAAGAAGACGATGTTTGGTCTCACTGGATAGGAGAGCAACACTAAGTTATCTTTACTAAAGTAAAGTGAATCAGTTAATTTTGCAATACATGAGATGATTGAAAGTAAAAGCATTGCAATGAAGAACAAGTTAAAGATTGGAAGAGGTACGGTCTTATCTGTACCAAAGATCAATAACAAGTTAGCGAGATAGAAGACTACAGCGATAACCGCAGTTACAGCTGCAAACATCACAACATAAAGAATTAACTTAGTTAAAGTGCCTTTTTTATCCGCTTTAAAGGAAAAATTGAGCTTATCTTTAAGTTGCATCATAACTAAAGTTTTTAAGCCCGCATAACGATGCTTAAAGAAGTTACCGATGCCGGTAAACACTTTCTTAAATGCTCCTCCGATTTTTCCTAAAAACTTTTTCATAATTATTCGTCTAAGTCTCCGTTATCACGAATCATTGAAAGGTAGAAGGATTCAAGTCCCTCTGGATGTTCTTTTTCAAGGGTAGCCATATCGTTTTGATAAACGATTTGGCCTTTTCTAATAATACAAATGTGAGTACAAAGTTTTTCAACCACATCAATGATGTGTGAGGAGAAGAAAACAATATTTCCTTCTTGTGCGTGTTGAATCATACATTGTTTAACTTGGAAAATTGATTGTGGATCCAAACCAGTTAATGGTTCATCAAGAATCCATAATTTTGGGTTATGAACCAAAGCGGCAATAATTGTCATCTTTTGTTTCATACCATGTGAATATGTTTGCATTCTGTTATCGAATGCTTGATTGAGTTCAAATAAGTTGACGTATTTGGCAATACGGGCATCTCTATCTTCTTTAGAAACACCATATAAGTCAGCGATATAGTTGATATATTCACGACCAGTTAACTTTTCATATAAGGCATAGTGATCTGGAACATAGCCCACTAAACGTTTTGCTTTAACAGCTTCAGTGGTGACATCGTGTCCGCAGATGAAGATGTGACCTTCTGTTACTGGTTGAATACCAATTGCAGATTTAATACATGTGGATTTACCAGCACCGTTAGGGCCTAAGAATCCAAAGATCATTCCGCCTTCCACTTTTAAGTTAACGTTTTTAGCAGATAAGACTGGAGAATTACCATAACGTTTTGAGAAATTTTCGAACACTAAAGACACTTCATCAGGATTGATGTCTTTTTCTTCTAAAGCTTCGAATTTACGTCTTTCTTTCATTGTTATATTCTCCTTTCTTGCAATTACTAACATGTTGTGAAGATCTTTGTGGCTATCCGCGATTCTGAAGAATAGCGAGTAGATGAACCACATTCCAAATGCCACGACGACATAGACCGAGAAGAACACGGCTTGATATGGTGGTCTAAAGACCAATATTTCACCAGTCTTCCACTTCCATTCGGCTGTAATGCCAAGGAATGAATCAACTTGTTGATCAGTTAAGATCTTAGAGGCGATAAAGTCATTGTTGATGAACAAGTAGTCTGTTCCACTTCCAAGGACTTTTGGATTGTATCCTGGAACGTAGTTTGATAACCAAGCATTTAAGAACATGATTGATACAAAGTAGATTCCAAAGAAGAACAAGGACCATAACATCTGTTTGAACTTTGGTTTTGGGAACGCGCCTAACGCCACACATAAGAGTGGCATCGCAAACGCGGCAAAGTGGTTGTACCAGAATAAGACAACATCTGGATCAAATATATTCGCGTTTTCACCTGTGTTAGGCATGAACATTGCCATCAACGCCCCGAAGACATTGATGAAGTATGTGAAATAGAAGAATCTCTTCATGTTGAATGCAACACATAGAGGGGTAATAAATAAGGCAGTGTGACATAAGTGAATTGGAAGTCTTGTAACCCAAATTCTTAATTGTCCTTCTGCTGTTCTATAGAACAAACCATCCGCACCATAGTCATTAAGGAAGGCCATTAAGCAGCCTACCGAAATAGCAATAAGCATAATTCTTCTTAAATTAAGAGAATGGTTTCTTAAATAGAAATACAAAATAAGAGGGATAATAAACACCCCATATAAAACAAGTCTATGGGCAATCTTTAAATCATATATTCTTAAGGATGATTGAAGATTTCCAAGCATATAACCCTTTGTTGAGAAGAGAGTAGCTAAAGTATTTGTTGGAAGTGTTGAGAAGAACATTATCACAAAGATTCCAAATGAATAGAATAAATACTTATGATCGAAGACAATTGTGTCTCTATGATATTCAATTCTCATCATCAAGGTTGATGCTAAGATTAAACCATTTTGAATAGCGAGAAGGATATTTCTGTAATCAAAAACAGTGCTACCATTCATTGCATTCAAAACGTTGAATAAGGTTATGAATTCTAAAACCGCAAATGGTAGGGCAAAAAATCTGTTGACCAACTTAGCTGTTTTGGATGGATAAAATGGAATTAATAATGCGACAAGAGCACCTGGATATAATAAAGCTGTTCCTAACCATGCTAAGAAGTTCAAGAACTTGTGATTGCCATAAGGAACGCCAACCAAATCGACACATCCGACAGCAGGATTCAAAGAGCCATATTCACTACCGCCAGTAGTAATCATCGCACCCTTGAAATGATAGAATGCACCAGCAATAAAAATCATGGTAAGAATGGCTGTGCCTCTTAAAACCCATTTTTTAACTGTATCGTAATGTTTGATTCTTTCACTGAACAATCTAACTACTAGGAAGTAGATTAGCATTGGTACTAGGAAGCATCCTGCTTGAATAAGGTATAAACGTAGTAGTTCCATAAGTCCGGTATATCTTAATCGAGAAAAGAAAAAAGTCAATATCTTTTTCATAGAAAAGAGTCGAAAAATGTGTGGTTTTCAAAAAAGAAGGGGTTTTTGCGCGTTTTTTCCGGCAAAACCCCTATAAAAATATTTATATTATTTTTTCAATATCAATTTTTATTTCTTTCCTTTTTCTTTGGAACGCTTGTCATTGATCTCTTTCATTTCCTTCTCGGTAATGAGTGTGCAGTTGTGTTCATTTGCCCAATCAACACAGCCTTTAAGAACAAGTTTTAAGAATGGTCTTGGAACCTTGACAAGCATCTTCAAAGCGTCGTCTGTGAACTTCACTTTATCGTCAATTCTATCAGCCGCATATCTCACTGAAGAGATGTCCACTTCTCTATTTGGAATACCAACAGCGATTGGTTTTCTAAAGTCAGAGCACCAGAAGTTTTTGGAATCTCTATAACCCCAGTTTGTCGCTACAGGAGCAAAGTTTCTAGCGGTCACTCCATTGATAATTGAGTTATAGTATTTTTCCTTGATGAGGATGTGGTCAATTTTGAGGATAAAATGGGCACCGAATTTTGATGTCACACCATTGAAATTATGGTATGGGCCAGGATATTCTTCTTGGACCTTATCATCTTGAGCATTATCTAATTCTTTGACCCATGTACATTCAAAGACTTGGATAGCTTCAGAAATGACTTTTGGGAATTTCTCATCTGGATGATCTTGAGCGGACTGTCCTTCTTCAAGGTGAAGTCTGAAATTCTTCATCTTTTCTTCTGGAGTGTCACCTGGGAAACCTAGATCAACACATTGTGAAAAGTTCTTTTTGCTAAATGGAATAAAGTTAATCGTACATTTACCATGTCTTAATAATCCCTTTGCGGTGTTAGATGTATTCCTACATTCCAGAACCATCGCATAGAATTCTTTTCCTGCAATATAATAAGGGAAAACTAAAGAGTACGCTCCAAAGGAGGTCATCTCACCTTTTTCATCTAATGTTCCAATTAATGTTAAAGGCATTGGAAAGAACGCTGATGTTTGATAGAAGTTATCAACGATTCTTAAATCTTTAAAACTTGACATATATTTATTCTCCTGACTTTATGATTGGCAAGAATTGATCCAAGCAATCTAAAGATACAAGTATCTTTATTAAAGAAACAAGAGAGATATTACCAGTTCTTTCAAACCTTTTAATAGAGCCAAGAGAGACACTAGACAAGAGCCATAGATTTTCTTGAGAAATCTTTTTTGCCCTTCTAATGTTTCTCACCTTTTTTGCAATCTCTTTTGCTGTTTTATCAACGATGTGCCAATCTTTTTTCATAATAAAAGCATAGCACAAAGCTATGCAAAATGGATAATATATTAACTATTTTTATCTCTTTTCGTAATCTATATTGATCTCAAATATTCTTTTATCATTTACAAAACCAACCATGTATTCGTTAGTCTTTTCATTACTCATTAAGGTTACTTCATCACCATAGAGCATTTCTTTTTCATAGTTAATTGTAATGTGTTTAATACGATGGGTCTTATAAAAGTCTAAAGACTTAGTGTCCATGAAGTAGTCGATATACTTTGTATTGTTAAGGTGTGAGTTTAGATCAATGTCAGAATATCTAACAACACGTTTGTCCACTACTTTAACTTCATCAGTAGAAACTTTCTGTGGAAGAGGTTCTTCTCCATCATAATGTTCAGTTGGAAGTTTCATTCCATCAAAAGGATTCATCACCACACTATGTGTATCCTTATTTAATACGCACCATGTAGAAGAAGCTCTCACTAAAACATTTCCTTTTTCATCTTCAATTTGGAAATATCTAGGGAAGATGAATCTTAAATCATCACCAGGATATGTTTTGACAACAACTGTGTCTAAATATCTTGGCATTTTAATTATATTAACCGCGTATCTTGAGATAACCCAAAATTGTCCTTTATCAATTGTTTGTGTTTTTCCAATGCCTAACATCTCTGCGTGTTCAGTTGCCACATCTTGGAACATCACAAACATTGAGGAAATTTTAAGTTCCAAGAAAGCATCAACATCACTAGTTCCTAAATAATACTTCTTTGAATACATAACTAATCCTTCTTAATATAAACAAGTTCTGGTTCTTGAAGCACAACTTTATAGTTGTCTGGGACTGATTTTAATAAGAATACGTTAGAACCAATAACAACGTTATTCCCCACAACAACTTCGCCACCTAAAATAGAGGCTCCTGAATAAATTGTGACATTATTCCCAATTGTTGGATGTCTCTTTGTTCCTTTTAGCTTAGAACCTTTAGCTAAAGACAAAGCACCAAGAGTTACACCTTGGTAGATTTTAACATTTTCACCAATAATAGATGTTTCACCGACAACAATTCCAGTTCCGTGATCAATAAAGAATGGACATCCGATTTGAGCGCCTGGGTGAATATCAATGCCTGTTAAGAAATGAGCATGTTCAGAAATCACTCTGGCAACAAACATATAGCCTTTGAGGAATAAGACATGAGCGACACGGTAATAAACGATAGCTCTATAACCTGGGTAAGCAAAGATTACTTCATCTTCACTGTTAGCAGCAGGATCACTATCCATGAAGAATAATAAATCACGAGCTAAATCCACTCTAATGTTTTCAAGTTGATCCATGAAATCCAAGAGGTCTTCTTTCTTCTTTGAGATACAGACTTTGAATAGTTCTTTAAGGACATAATCATCAGAGCAATCTGACAAATAAGCTTCAACATTTTCGATAAATTCAATTATTTGTTCTGTGCAAATAGGTTTTACTCTCATACTATTTTTCCTCGTCTAATATCTTGACAAATTTAGCCATTCTCATACAAGCATCTTTTACGTTTTCAAAAGATGTTGCAAGATTAATTCTTACAAACTTTTCACCCTCGCCACCATAGATTTCACCAGCGGAAATATATAGTCCTGTTTCCTCTCTGAGACGTTTTGCAAATAACCCACTATTTATGTTATATGCAGATACATCAATCCACATAAGATAAGTGGCATTACCAAATATTGGTCTTAGTTTTGGGCAGTTTTTTTGTAATTCTTCAACAAAATACTTCTTGTTGTTAAAAATATATTCATTTAATTGATTAACCCATTCTCTTCCTTCTTTTGTGAAGGCTGCAATGTTCGCATCCATAGAGAAAAAGTTAGGTTCTGCGATCTCATCATTATTCAATCCACGGTCAATAAATGCTCTTAATTTTTCATCAGGAATGATGACTGCAGCTGCTTGAAGTCCGGCAACATTAAAGACCTTTGAAGCGGATATACAAGTGATAGAAATGTCTTTATTTTCTTTCGATGATTCAAGGAAAGAATTGTATCCCTCACCTGGGTTTGCGATGTCACAATGGATCTCATCAGATAATACATGTACCCCATATTTTTTAGCGAGGCACCCAATCTTGTATAGTTCCTCTTTTGACCAAATATAGCCAATTGGATTATGTGGATTGCATAAGATCATCAAAGTGGTTTTTTCATCCATCATTTTCTTTTCTAAATCATTAAAATCAATTGAGTATTCTCCACTATTGTTTATGAGTCTATTCTCAAGAACTTTTCTTTGATTATTGATGATGCTGTTATAAAAGATGTTATAAACAGGAGATTGAACGATAACATTGTCGCCTGGTTTGGTAATTCTTCTTACTACCGAAGAAATTGCAGGAACAACACC
>CAMOSS010000030.1 GCA_946625055.1 uncultured Caryophanales bacterium | reverse complement strand
CCAGTCGTTGAACCAGCTCCAGTTGTTGAACAACCAGCAAAAAATCCTATAATCCGTATTCCTTTCCAAGAAAGAATGGTTTCCGCTGAAAAGGAAATGCAAAACGATTATAACGAAATCAAAAACGAAATCCTTTCTTGGGGTTTAAAATCTAGAGTCTCATCTTCAGGTGATACCTTCAGACTCCACAGAAAGACATACATTAAACTCACAATCGCTGGTAAGTCCTTGAAGTTATACTTCGCTCTTGATCCAGAAGATTATAGAGATAGCAAGATTCCAGTTCAAGATGCTGGACATAAAGGCATCTATGCTGAAATCCCATTAGTCTTCAAAGTTAAATCAGCCCTTTCCATGAAGAGATGTAAACAACTTATCCAAGACGTCTGTGAAAAAGATGGCTTAGAACAAGGTCAAGTTGAATCCATCAACTGGGTTAAGGAAATTAAGGCCGAACTCAAAGAAGGCAAAAAAGCTAACAAAGACGAAGATTAATTTATAATTAATCAGTAAGAGGCATACGCATGTGCGTGTGCCTTTTTATTTGATAAACATTGCTATATATGATAATATCCTAATCGCTGAGTAACATACTCTAGAAAGGAGTTGGTTGGCTAATGCCTGATCCTATATCGTGGATTTTGATAGGAATATTTTTATTTTTATCATTCTTCTTTTCTGCTTCAGAAACTGCATTAGCCTGTGTTAATCGTTTCAAGATGCAAGTCAAAGCGGATGATGGAAGTCATGCGGCTAAACTTGTCTTGAAAGTTACCGATCACTACGACCGTGCCTTAACAACTGTTCTTATTGGACATAATGTTGTCGCTATTGGTCTATCAGCTATATCAACTCTTTTATTTATCAGATTATTTGAAGGATTAGGAGTGGTTGAATCAGCCTCTATCCTATCCTCTGTCATAATTACATTTGCGGTTTATATCATCGGGGATGCTTTTCCTAAAACTGTGGCGAAGGCTATTCCTGATACTTTCTCGTTAATTATTATTTATCCAACTTATGGATTGATGATTTTACTTTTCCCTATCACCATCCTTTTCGACTTATTAGCGAAGGGCATCGAGAAATTATTTAAAAACAAAACCGAAGATGACTTCACTGAAGAAGATTTTGAAAATGCGATTGAACAAGTCTCTGATGAAGGCGTTTTAGAAGAAGAACAATCTGAAATGCTTCAATCAGCCTTGGATTTTATAGACACTAAAGTTAAAGAGGTGTTCACACCTCTTGATAAAATGAAAGCCATTGATATTGATGGCTTAACTCATGAGAAACTTCATGAAATTTTATTGCACACAAAATACTCAAGAATCCCTGTTTATAAGAAAGACTATGACCACTTCATTGGTGTTTTAGTCGTTAAAACTTATTTAAACCAGTATTTAAACAATCCTAAGAAATCAATAAGGTCAATGCTTGTCAAACCATATTTTGTCTCTCAAAACGTCTTAATTGATGATTTAATTAATGGTTTTAAAAAGCATCACACCCATCTTGCTTTAGTCGTGAATACCAATAAACGTGTCATCGGTATGATCACCATGGAAGATGTCTTAGAAGAACTTGTCAGTGATATTTCTGAACCGACACAGAAAGTGAGGGACAGATAATATGCCATTTTATATTTATATAATTGTCGCTGTCTGTTTGTTACTTTCTAATTTCTTCTCCATGATGGACATGGCCTATTCTAAGGTTGATGTCGCAAGACTTAAAAAAGACATGGAGAAGGGTTCAAAAAGGGCAAAAGCCGCTTATAAACTTGCGACTGATTTTGAGATGTCTATCTCTGGCATCTTGTTTATGAATAATGTGGCAAATATCTTTGCCTCATCATTTGCGACCCTTATTGGTTTATATATTGGTAATGTTGGCTTCTTAAGTGGTGAATGGTTTATTACCATTATCTTAACCATCTTTATCATTATCTTCTGCGAATTCATTCCTAAGGCTTTTGCCAAGAGATTCTCATTCTCTTTATCAAAGAACTTTAGTTATATCATTACATTCTTTAAATATTTAACATTCATTGTCGTGTGGCCAATATCAAAACTATTTGTTTTGATTGGAAAACTATTCGAAAAGAAATCTAAAGAAGAAGATCAAATTGATGAAGATGTTTTAGATGAGATGATCGACACGATTGAAGAAGAAGGCATCTTAGAAGATCATGAAGCTGAAATCTTAAGAGGTGTCGTTGATTTAAGCGACATTGAAGCTTTTGAAATTATGACTCCAAGAGTGGATGTTTTCGCTTTAGATGTTGAAGATAATGTTGATGAATATATTAAGAGTGGTGAACTCTTTAAACATTCAAGAATCCCAGTTTACGAAGATACGATTGATAATATCATCGGTGTTCTTCCTGTAAAAAGACTCGCTCCTTTCTTATTAAAGAAAGAAGAATTTAAAATTAAGAATTTACTTTATGAACCAATCATCATTCCAAGAAATAGACAAGTTCTTGATCTTTTAGATGAAATGAAAACTTCAAAAGTTCATATCGCAATTATCAAGGATGAATACGGTGGAACAGAAGGTATCGTGACTATGGAAGATATCTTAGAAGAAATCGTTGGAGAAATCTTTGATGAAAACGACGAAGTGGAAGAAGAGTTTATTGAAAAAGATAATGGTGTCTATATCTTTGATGGTTCAGTGAATATTGAGGATGCCTTTGAGATTATTGGTTACGAAGGCTATGAAGAATTAGAAACAAGTTATTCCACTATAGGTGGATTCTGTCAGGAAATCTTAAATAGATTCGCAAAGAAGGGCGATACATTTACTTTTGATCATTATAGATTCACTGTTTTAGAAGCTGATGAATTCACCGTTGAAAAACTTAAAATTGAAGACTTAAGCGAGGATGAAGAAGATTGATAATAAATTAATCTTCTAATAGAATGAGAATATGGCTTGGAACAACAGAATAAAATTAGAACCACGCGGAGAAAAAGATCCTAAGTTTGATATCAACAATAAGACTGATAGGAAGATTCTTTTAACTATCATTATTTCTCTTAGCATTTTAGTGCTAATCGCTGTGGGGTTATTCGTTGTCTACTATGTCTTCTTTAAACAATGAAATCAGTTTTATTTCTAATAAATCCAAATAGTCATGATAACGATGAAATGTTATCTCTAATATCAACCGCGGGATATAAAAACCTCGGTGTTTTTTCTCAAAATTTAAAAGAGGTCAATAAGTCTTATTATATTGGGTCAGGGAAGGTTAAAGAATTAGCGGCAAATATTTTCTTAATCGAAGATAAAGATCCTGTCAAAGTTATCTTTAATGTAGAGCTAAACGCCACTCAAAAAAGAAATTTAGAAGATGAACTTGGCTATGAAGTTTTAGATAGAACTGAACTCATTATTGAGATTTTTGAAAGAAGTGCAAAAACAGTGGAAGCCAAACTCCAAGTGGAAATAGCCAAATATAGATATATGGCTTCTCGTCTCGTTGATAAAGAGGCAAATTATTCTCAAGTGACATCTGGAAGCGGCCATAATAAAGGTGAAGGCGAAAAAGAAAAAGAACTTACTAGAAGACAACTTTCAGCGGCTATTAGGCAAAAGAAACAAAAGCTTGAAAAGATTAAAAACTCCAGAAAAACCGCGAGATCTAGAAGGATTTCTTCCGCAATTCCAGTTATTGCTATTGTTGGATACACAAATGTTGGTAAGTCAACATTGATGAATGCTCTCTTAGAATTATCCCATAAAGTGGATTCTAAAAACGTCTTAGTGGAAGATAAATTATTCGCGACATTAGAAACATCTTCTAGGCTTATTGATATCTATGGTTTCCCTCCATTTATCATCACTGATACAGTGGGATTCATTTCCAATCTTCCCCACTTTTTAGTGGAATCATTTAAATCAACATTAGAGGAAATTAAAGATGCCGATTATCTTCTTCATGTTCATGATATATCCTCAAACATGATGTCAGAAGAAAATGATGCGGTGAATAAAGTTCTTGATGAAATTGGGGTGGATGGTATTCCTATTATTGATGTCTTTAATAAATCAGATAGGTTAAAATATACGCCATTTTTAAAGGACACTTTTATCACAACATTCAAAGACAAAGAGGAAGTGAGAGATGTTGTTAATTATATTTGGGATAACATCTCTAAAAATTGGGAAAGAAAAATAATCAATGTCCCTTATGAATATGACTTCAGAACATTAGAGCACGATAATTTTGTTATTGAAAAAATAAATAAAAAAGATGGTATCAAAGCCACCGTTAGATTCAATCCTGTTTATAAGCACAAGTATAAAGAATTCTTTATGAATTAATTCTTTCTATATAGATTTTATAGATGTTGTCCGCTACATCTTCAACATTAAAGTTTTCTGAGTCGATTAAATAGTCGACATTTTTTACATTTTCAAGTTTGAAGATTTCTCTATCGTTAACAATGCGTGCGTGTGCATCTTGCTCGTTATCTCCACGTTCAAGCATACGTTTGTATCTGGTATCTTCATCTGCTTCTAAGAAAAAGGTAATGATGTTAGGATCATGAAGAGCAATATAAGCTTGCAAACCATTTGGATCAATAACTACACATCTATTTGGTTTAATTTGGTCCTTAGTGGAGCCATAGTAGTTATTTGAATATTGGGTGTATTCCACAAAGCGGTCTTCTTTAATCATTTCTAAAAAGCGTTCTTTAGACACGAAGAAATAATCCCTACCATCAACTTCATTTATACGAATTTTTCTTGTGGTAGTGGTGATGACCTTAGTAATGCCATATTTGGCTGCTAACATTTTAGCAACTTCGGTCTTTCCGCTTGCACTTGCACCAGAGAGGACTATCATATTAGAAATATTATAATCTCTAAACCAACAAAATAATCTCAAAAAAATTTATTCAATAATTAAGACACCAAAAGGTGTCTTTTTGTGTTTTATGAAAAAAAGTTTTAAATTTTTGAAATTTTTTTAAGAGAAATCGATTTTTTCTCACAAATGTATATATAGGGGGATTTTTATGAGAAAGAAAAAAGAACAGTTTGAAAAGATGATGGAAATATCTGCCAAGTATTCCCTATACATCAATTATCTTTCTGGAAAAACAAGTTATGTTCTTGCCATGGAAGATCAAAAAGAAAGAGAAGAGACTATTAAATTTATAGGAAGAATATATAAAGCATTCATGTCTCTTAAGGAAGAAGAAAAGGAAGTGATTAACAATGAGTTCTTGCTCATTAAGGGTTGTCAGTGGTGGATTGATAAGTATTCGGAGGCTGAATATAAGCTCTTATTATTTTCTAGCATGTCGCATTTTTTAAAGGAGTTTGAATCATGAAGAACTATCTTAGGCGCATTTTGATGGTTCCAATGGCGATTATTCCTTTTCTTAGCGGAGCCTCTTCAGAAGATTTAAGCTTTAGTTTTTATTCGGATTATTTTTATCCTTTTAATCCTATAGAAGAAAGATATCAAACCATTAAACTTTGTTATCGTTTCACCGGGCATTCCTCAAGAACGGTCTATGAGTCCTTTGGAATGTTCAATAAAAATGGAATCAGGATATATAGTTTGAATTCTTCATCCCATAGCCTTGTTTATAGAAAAAAATATGCCGCAACATTTAATGTTGATACGTCCGCAAACGGAAATTCAAATGTTTACGAAATGATATTTGAGATTATCGATGCAAATACATTTGAAAGACTTGAATCAACACCTATTTATTCCATAAAACAAAGAAGGCAAACTAAAGCGATTGAAAGCTTATCAAATGGCATTCTTGAGTATTCAAATTCCGGTATTGGCATTAATTCATACAACGAAAATGTTGTGGAAAGATTCGATTTTAATTCTTTGAATTACTATGTCGGAAGCGATGTCTATTACACTCTTGATATGTCTAATCAAGTTATTGAATACACCTATCCTCTTCCTTATCGACAAACCGATGCCTATTTAGTCTTTGAAGATAAAGATAACATCTTCCCTTATATCTTTTTAAGAGATGAAAGTGGAAGGAAGAAGATCTTTCTCACCTATGAACAAAATGGTAACTATGTAACATTTAAGCCCATGCCAGCGTTTTATTATATTGACCCAACGACATATATAATGGCGGACTACAAGCTTGATGGATTTGTCTCATGTCAATCGTTTTACCTCCCGATTGGCCAAAGAGAAAAAATGGAAGGGATGAAAATGACACTAGTTATCAATGGCGCAGGTGCGAATAGGACAAACCTCACTTATGAAATGACATTCTTCTCTATGTACAACTTATTTGGTAGATGCATAACCTCTGAATATTGCGTTAAAGGAGGACTCTCAAATGATTAACATGTGGATTGCATCTTTATATACAATCTTTTCTCTCTTTCTCTTTGTTGGTGCGACAAGAGCTAATGAACTCAACCGATTAGTGGTAAACATGCCCCAATCATTATTCTCTAATTCTGTGTCTATATTAGATTATAGAGATAAAACTTCTTTCTATTTTAAGAAAGAAAAGCTAGAAAGAGACGTCAGCTCCTATTTTGAAAAATCAATGGCTTTGAGGTCATTTGATTATGATGTAGTTTTCACTTATTACCAAAGTGATGGTCTAACTTACTGCGTCAGTGATAAATGCCAAGGAGTTAAAGTCACCTTATCTTCTAAATACTTTCTTGATTATAAATATGAAAGATCAATGACCTATGTCATAGGAGAAGCTAGATGAGTGAGGATAGGTCCATTAAATATATAGAGGAATCATTCCTTTCGCCGATATTGAAAAGAGAAAATGTCACCGATATTTCATATAACGGAAAAGCTTTCTTCTACCAAGATTCATTCGAAGGAAGAAAGAAAATTGATTTCACCCCAAAAGAAGAAGATGTCAGGAGCTTTGTTAGGCAGATAGCAAACCTCTCTTCAAAACAGTTCTCATTTACGAACCCCACCCTTGATGTGTCGTTCGGTAAATATCGTTTTACCGCGTTGCACCAAAGCGTGGGCAAAGTTAAAAACCAAGATGCAATTACATTCTCTTTGAGAATTGCGTCATCAAAATTAAAAATCCAAAACGATGATGAAAAGTTCTTCCCTAAATGTGTAGGGGAACTGATTGATATTATTGTGAATTCAAACCTTTCTATCGTGATAGGAGGAGTAACTGGATCTGGCAAAACAGAATTTCAAAAGTATCTACTCACCAGAATGAAAGATAATACAAGAATTATCGTCATCGATAGTGTTCTCGAACTCGATTCAATCGATTATCCAAACGACATAGATTTAAACATTTGGAAAGCTGATGAGAGAAATGAAGAAACACATCCCTCAAATTTGATTAGAACCGCATTAAGATGCAACCCGGATTGGCTTATTTTAGCGGAATCAAGGGGTAAAGAAATGATTGATATCCTTAATTCTTCAATGACAGGACATCCGATTATTACTACCCTACACTCTTTCAATGTAAGCACCATTCCAAAAAGAATGGCAAGAATGGTCCTTGATAACAACTTAAAGATGGATATTAAGGGTGTTCTTGAAGATATCTACATGCATTTCCCTTTTTACTTTTATATCAGGAAAGAGGCTAGTGAAAGTGGAATTATTAAAAGATATCTTGAATCAATTTTGTTTATAGACGATAAGGGAAAGCAATATTCCATTTACCAACGAGATGGAAACTCCCAAAGAATCAATTTTTTACCAGAAGAAGCGATAAAACTACTTAAAATACCGGCAAAAACTAAGTATTTTAAGAAAATATTCACAAAAGGAAGTGATGTAAATGAAATTTAGATTTAAGGTCGAGTATCTTGTTCTGCCCATCCTTTTTTCCCTAATTGCTTATCTTGCTTCTAATTCATTTATCGTCACTGGGGTAGTCCTTATTCTATCCTTAATCTATTTCTTCTTTGTATACGATAGACGTCTCTATAAATATGTTGAACAACATAATAGATTTGATTCTTGCTATAACTTTATAAACAATTTCTTGATAACAATCGATTCAAAACAAACGCTTGTTTTAACCTTAGAATCAGTTATTCCTATCATGGATGATGGCTTAAAAGATGAATATCATGGAATTATTCATCTAGAAGAATTCGAAAGGCTTGATTATTTAAGAAAGTATTACCCATTCTATGTTTATGATTTGTTCATTAATGTTGTTAAACTCTACACCGATCGAGGCGGGAACATACTAGATATGTCCAAATTCTTGTTAACTGAACTAAGAAATGAACAAGATTATAACCATGAATATTACTCTTTAGGAAAACGGAAGATTTTTGACTTTTCAATCCTTTGGTTTTTCTCCCTGATTGTCCTTGTTGTTTTAAGATTTGCTTTAAGTCAGTACTATTCCATGATTGCTAACCAATTATTCTATAAGATTATGGTTGTCTTCTTATTTATCTTTATCCTTATATCAATCGAAGTTATCAACATCAAAACCCACCATTTTGAAAAGAGAGGAGCGGACTATGAACAAGCTTCGTGATGATATTGAATTTTTAGGATTAGATTATAAAAAAGAGATAATCAAAACTTCGTTGATTGCATTTGTTCTCGTTATTTTCACTGTTATTTGTTTCATATTTGTTCCACAGATTTATATATCCATCATGATGGCAGTGGGTTCCTTATTTGTTATCTATATATTTTTGTCTTCATATTCTTCAAAAAGGAAAGTGATAGAACAAAAGCATATTAATGAATTTGTCTCTGTTATTTCTTATTTCGAAACTTTTATTTCTAACGGCCTTAATGTTTATACTTCCCTTGAATCAATACTCCCTTTTTCCAGCGACTGGATGGCTAATGAAATAAAAAATCTACTCACTGATATTGATCATGATAAAACAATAAAACCATTCATTACCTTCGCTACCCCTTTTAATTCTACCTTAGTAGAAAATATCATGATGTCCATATATCAGATGGTTGATGATGGTGAAAACGAGACAAGACTTAACGGTTTCTATCACTCCTTTGAAGAAATGAATAAAATTAACAAAAATGAACAGATAAATGCGATACAGAAGAGCCTTGATTCAGTGAACCTGTTTCCACTTGTTGGAACAGGGATAATCACAGTCATGCTGACATTTGGAATTATTACTATCATAGGAGAGATGATTAATGTCTTCTAAAATTGGAACAATTCTTAGCTTGATATTTGCTGCGATGATGGTGGCATTATCCATGGATATAATGTCTATACAGTATCTATATAGCAACCTGGATGCAAAATCTTCCTCTATTTCTTATGAAATAGCAAAACGTGGAATGATCGACGATACTTTTATTTATTATCTAAACAACAAATATAAAGTGATATTCACTTGCGAAGACAATTGTGGAGTTAATTCTCCGGGAACAAGCGTGGCCTACAAAATAGAAACAACTTATAAGCCAATCATTATTTCTAAAAAAGAGATGACCTTAGCGGTTCATCGTTATGCAGTTTTAAGTTTTTATGATTAAGAAAGGAGATTTTTAATGTCTGAAATTAAAGGACAATTACTAGGTATCGTCTTAGTGTTGATGGTTTTTGCAGCCGTATCAACAGTGATGGTTACCACATTTAAAAACGTTTCTAACAAAGTTAGCAGTGAAGTCAGTGAAGTCGTTGCAAACGCTGAACCAACTTCCGATTAATCAATTAATAAGCGGCCAAGAAGATTTGGTCGCTTTTTATTTTTTCTAAAAAAGTATATAATTCAATTTGACTAAAAGAGGATTATAGTATGACAGTTGAACAAAGAGTTAGAAAAGTTATGGCCAATCACGCGGATGTTTCCAAATTGACCGTTAATGATGAATTAAAAGCCCTCGGACTTGATTCACTTGATCTCGTTGAAGTATCCATGGAAATTGAAGAAGAATTTGGTATTCAATTTGAAATGGAAGACATAGCACAATTTAATACCTTAGGTGATGTTCTAAGAATTATTGAATCAAAAATTAAATAATTATTATTTTTGTGCTTTACATTTTGTTTTTAACTATGGTATCTTAATTAAGCGTTTTGAAAGTATGCCTACCTAGCTCAGTCGGTAGAGCTATCGGCTGTTAACCGATCGGTCGTGGGTTCGAGTCCCTCGGTAGGCGCCAAAACGAAATGGTCTGCTGGAGAAGCGGCTTAACTCACTACCCTTTCACGGTAGCATTCATGGGTTCGAATCCCATGCAGATCACCATCTAGAAAAAATAGGGTTGATACATATGTGTCAACTCTTTTCTTATTTTTACAGAATGTGGTACTATTTATTTAGAAGATAGCAAAGGATATTAATTATGAAATTCCGCACAGGTAAAATCGCTATTTTAATGGCATCATTGTTTTTATTGGTTGGCTGTTCAGACAACAAAATTACAGTGAAAAACTTTAACAAATACTTTGAAGCATCGGCAAAAATCAAAAATTTATGGATGAACTGTGATGTCGACTTAGTTTTCAGCTCCTCGGCCATCGACTGCACGATTAAAAAAGATGTTCATATTAGCGCCAATTTTGAATTCAGATTAAAAGATGGTACTTTTTTAGAAAAAACAAATTCATACGAGTTTGTTATTGCCAAGGGTACTTTGAGCTGTACAAAGGAATTTAAGTATACGATTACTTATGCTACAAGCGATAAAATAAAGTCATACGGAAAGAAAAATGGATACACCTATTATCAAGATGGTGTTGAAATTAATACTATTGTCATAAACGTAAGCGGAGAAATAAAAAAATAAACCAGTTCAGCTTAATCAGAGCATAGGGTTGAACTATTTATGAAGAAATAATAAGGTTAATACATATGTGTCGACCTTTCTAGTTACATATAGGTCAATTGTTTTAGATGATGATATTAATTTGTTGGTGAAATAATATGCGCTGCGTAAATTCGGAAGTGCTGCATTGTATCAAAACACTGCAACCCTGCTAAAACGATTAAATGGGTTGATGAAAATCAATCTTTTTTTCTTGTTGTTTTATTTTTGTGAGCACATAAAGTAATATTTATATTGATGA
>CAMOSS010000029.1 GCA_946625055.1 uncultured Caryophanales bacterium | reverse complement strand
ACATTACTCTTAGATTCTTCAAATACAAAACTCGCGGTTGGCATTGCAAGAGATGACACACTTTTAGAGTCAATTATTTATGAAGCTTGGCAAGAACAAAGCGAACATATGATTCCTGAAATCAACTCTCTTCTTGAAAAATATGGGGTTGATAGAAATGACATTGAATCAGTGATGGTAGCAGTTGGTCCAGGCTCATATACAGGAGTGAGAATTTCTATTACAATCGCAAAAATTATCTCGGTTGCTTTGGGTGTTAAGGTTTATCCAGTCAGCAGCTTACAAATATTAAAAATGGGCAAAAAACCTTCAATTTGCGTGGAAAATGCAAGAAGTTCACGTTCTTACGTCGGAGTTTATGAAGGCGAAAAGTGTTTGTTAGAAGATCAAATTATGACCAATGACGAACTCTTAAAATATATCGATTCACATAAAGATTACGTTCTATGTGGAGAGACTAAATACTTATCTCTTGAGGGGCATGTTTCAAATACAATTGAGGAGATGTTCTCTTTAAAGAATTATGTTACCCCAATGGAAGACGCGACTGGTCTTAAGCCAGTTTATTTAAAGGATTAACCATGGAACTATTGCACGTCACAGTTAGAGAAATGGAAGAGAAGGATTTACCTGCTGTTCTTGAAGTGGAAGACCTTTGCTTTAAGGATAAGTGGACAAAAGAAAACTTCCTTTATGAACTCAATGAGAATCCATATTCCAATCCATGGGTTATCGAACTTGGAAACACTGATGAGTCAGTGGTATCAGTAGTAGGATTTTGTGTTTGGTGGCAAACATTTGATTCTGCAACCATTTGTCAAATAGCGGTTCACCCATATCTTCAAAAAAGACAACTTGGATCCGCGATGATGGATGAGATTATTAATGACTGCTTTGCAAAAAGAGTCCAGACATTAACATTAGAAGTGAGAGCAACAAACGAAAAGGCGATTAACTTCTATAAGAAACATGGTTTTGAAACCGTTACGGTAAAGCCACATTATTATCGAGACGGAGAAGACGCAATTTATATGATGAGAAAGGTGGATATAACATTCTAATATGGCATTGATATTAGCAATTGAATCAAGTTGTGATGAAACAGCGGTCGCTATCACTAGAGATGGTGAACTTTTAGCGAACATTGTTTCGACTCAAATTGAAGTTCACCGTAAATACGGTGGCGTTATGCCTGAAATTGCTTCCAGACTTCATACTGAAAACATTTCAGTAGTTTTAAAAGAAGCTTTAGAAGTCGCGAATGTTAAATTAGAAGATATCGATGCCTTTGCGGTCACTAGAGGCCCAGGACTTATTGGTGCTCTTCATGTTGGTTTACAAGCCGCTAAAACATTAGCGATGTTATATAAAAAGCCACTCATTCCAGTTCACCATTTAGCAGGTCACATTTACGCGAATGAATACGTGGAGAAATTAGAATATCCAGTTCTTGCAGTAGTGGTTTCTGGCGGTAACTCTGAACTTGTAATCATGGAAGATGATATGGAATTCAAAGTTATTGGCGAAACAAGAGATGACGCTGTTGGTGAGTGCTATGACAAAGTAGCAAGAGTCCTTGGACTCCCATATCCAGGCGGTATTCCAATTGATAAATTAGCAAAAGAAGGAACCCATGCATATAATTTACCAACTCCTTTACAAGGAGAACATACATATGATTTATCATATTCTGGATTAAAAACTAATGTTATTAACTTAGTTCATAATTTGGAACAAAAAGGTGAAAAAGTTAATGTTCCAGATATGTGCAAATCATTCCAAGATGTGGCAATTGGTATGGTTCTTGATAGAGCGAAAAGAGCGGCTCTTGAATACCAAGTAAAAGAAGTTATTCTTGCTGGTGGTGTTTCTGCAAACTCATATTTAAGAAGTGAGATTCAAAGAATCATGGGTGAATTAAATATTAAGACAATCATTCCTCCAATGTGGTGTTGTACAGACCAGGCTGCAATGATTGCAAAAGTGGCAGACAAACTTTATAAAACAAAGCTATTTGCCGACCTCTCATTGTCCGTTGATCCAAACTGGATAATTGAGGACTATAAAAAATTCTAAAACGAGTATATATTATTTAAGTTAGGAGATTTATATGGAACCTATTAAAATATCAAATTTTAACTTGTACGATATCGTCTTGAATGGTGAAGACGAAGAAAGAGCATCTTTGAACGTTGTTGAGCTCGAAGGATGGGTGAGAACAAACAGAGATAATGGTGCTGTCGGATTCATCGAATTCAACGATGGAACATACTTCAAAAATGTTCAATTAGTGTACACAAAAGAAACAAAAAATCATGATGTTATCTCAGCTTTTAAAACCGGTTCAGCAGTTAAAGTTATCGGTGAAGTTGTCTTAACTCCTGAAGCTAAACAACCATTTGAAATCAAACTTTTAGATGGCGAACTCGAAGGTGATGTCTTTGATGATTATCCACTTCAAAAGAAGAGACATGGATTTGAATTCTTAAGAGAAATTGCTCACTTAAGACCAAGAACAAATACATTCATGGCTGTCTTTAGAGTGAGATCTGTCCTCTCAATGGCTATTCACGAATTCTTCCAACAAAAAGGATTTATCTATGTTCACACACCAGAAATTACCACAAACGATGGTGAAGGTGCTGGACAAGTCTTTGATGTCACAACACACACAACCAAAGACCCATTTGAATTCTATGGTCGCCCAGTTAACTTAACAGTGACAGGCCAATTACACGTTGAGCCATTCGCTCTTACCTTTGGTAATGTTTATACATTTGGGCCAGTTTTCCGTGCCGAACATTCTAACACCGTGAGACATGCATCTGAATTCTGGATGGTTGAACCTGAAATGGCGTTCTGCGATTTGAATGGCAACATGGATGTTATTGAAGAATGTATTAAATTCTGTATCGACTATGTCTTAACTGCATGTCCTGAAGAAATGGAATTCTTCAACAAGATGATTGATACAACATTACTTGAAAGATTACACCATGTATTAAATTCAGAATTTAAGAGACTTCCATATACCGATGCCATTGAAATGCTTAAAGAAGCAGTGAAGAATGGTCACAAGTTCGAAAACAACAATATCGAATGGGGTATGGATTTACAATCTGAACACGAAAGATATATCACAGAAGAAATTATTAAAGGACCTGTTTTCTTAACAGACTATCCAAAAGAAATTAAAGCTTTCTATATGAGGGAAAATGATGATGGTAAGACTGTTGCAGCTTGCGACTTACTTGTTCCAGCAGTCGGCGAACTCGTCGGTGGCTCTCAAAGAGAAGAAAGATACGACATCTTAAAAGCTAAGATGGACAAGATGGGTATCACCGAAGGCCTTGATTGGTATTTAGACACAAGAAGATATGGTGGTTGTAAACACTCTGGTTTTGGTATCGGCTTTGATAGAATGATTATGTACTTCACCGGTATGCAAAACATTCGTGATGTTCAACCTTACCCAAGAACAAGTAACAATATAAAATATTAATATGAAGAAAGAAAAAACACTCACACCTGAAGAACTCGAATTTAAGAGAAAGTCCAAGAATAGATTATTCATCCTATTCGTATTTTTGGATGTTGCAATGTTGGTGTTAATTATTCTTCAAATCATATCACTAGTAAAAAAATAAAGTCGAGCTTCAAACTCGACTTTTTTAATTGATTTATTGGTTTTCAGGTGGATTTTGCTGGTTATTTTGATTATTTGGAGGAACATACATACCTCCTTGAGCCATCCTCATTTGAGCTTCCATCTGATTATAATTTTCCAAGGATTTTGAGAAGACAGAATCACTAAGTTTACCAATTCTTAATGTTCTAGAAATCAATCTTTGAACGGTTATGAGATACCAGATTGAACCAGTTAAGAATGTTGGAATAAAAATGTATGATCCAAGAGCCTCAACTTCAAAGTGAGGTCTATTAATAAATTTTTCAGGCCACTTGGAAAGAAGAGTGATGCCAAAGAATTTTGAATAACAATCTGAGAAGTCCCATAAGAAGAATAAGGTGGTGATACCTGTCTTATGGTGATCAAAGAGATTGTAGTGGAAGTCTTGTTTAATAAGCATTGTTAAAAGCAATGTAAGACCAGACACTAATAAGATGATTAATGGAATCCAAGATTCTTTATAGAATGTTTTCCAGTTTTTCTTTCTCGCATATCTCTTAAAGTCTTTTTTATTTGTGATAACACGAGTAACAACGACATCGTGACATAATGTATCAATTTGTTTGCCTTGGTGTTTCATGATTCTTATGATAAGGGAACCGATGAGTCCAATTAAGACAAAAACCAAGACGAAAATAAGGATCGCAGCGATAAGGATTCTTTTATCATTTTCAGTTAATTGAATTAACGCCCTAATCATTTGTCACTCCAATCTGTAAAAGAGACACCGCCTTTTGTGTCTTCATAATCATCATCTTCAAATAAATCATCATCCTCATCTGCAGGAAGAATTTCATCATCGTCATTACTGATGTTGAGTTGTCTTTCTTCTTCATCGTCGTAGATTGATGGGAAAGGTTCATCAACCATTTCTGGTTCTTCCTCTTTTTCTTCCGCTTGAGGTTCATCAAAAACTTCATTATCAATGCTGTCATCGCCGATTTCTGGGAATCTATTTTCATTCATTGGCCCTGAAGTGAGATAAGTATTAACTTCTTGATTTTCAATTTCTTGTCTTTGATGAGGAATGTCCACGACACTTTCTTCTCTTGGTCTTTCAATAATGACAACAGGATCTTTTTCCTCTTTTGGCTCTGGTGCAGGAGCAGGATTATCAAATGGGTTTGTTAACATTTTTAATCTTCTCTTAGCTTCAACATCTTCTGGAAGATCGGTATTAAGAGATTTTCCTTTGAAGAAAAGAACGATTGATTTAATGAGCATGATTAAAAATATGATTATTCCATAAACCGAATAACCAGCAAGGACAACTATCAACACTGGAAGAACTAGTGTGTATAAAAGGCCTTGGCCTAACTTTTTAAAGAACTCTGTCATATCTATTCTATTTTATCTTTGTTGGAGTGTTTTTCCAAATAGTAATTGGAAAACATGATGATGGCTTCTAAAACGAAAAAAACATCGATTAAGTATATTCCATTTGGGACATAAATGTAGTCATATAATGTGAATGAAAGGATGGTAACAATAAGAGAGATACCACTCAAAATATATAGAAGTTTCTTTTTCAAAGAAAAAGAATACACAACTAAATATGTACCTATTACCACAGTAAAACCAAACAGCATAAAGGCTATTGGACCATAGAGGAAAGACATTCCAATTGTTGCTCCTACTAGACCTAAAAGAATAATAGAAACAACAGGAATTGATGGAACTTCTTCATTTGTTTCAACTCCCATTTTCTTGATCTCTTCTCTAATGATGAGATATGCAATAGCGATTTGAATCAAAGATATGATGAAAAAGAACATTGCGGCAACATAATCGCCAAATCCAAATTCACTAAGACCAAATAAAGCCATAATTTCTCTTAAGATATGTCTATCGGCAAACCATTCAAATATCGCAAACGAGAAAAATGTAAACACAGTTTGGATAACCGTTGCGCATAAGATAATCCAGAAACAATTAATCTTTCTTTCAATCATGAGCCCGAAAATTAATCCGGTCGCAATTGAAGGAATAACATACGAAATAACTTCGGTGAATTGATAAAAGTTGATCAATAAACAAAGACCGATAGTCGCGACAGCATATATTACATAGTATCTTTTCTTACAGAAAATACAAACTAAGGTGGATGTTAATGGCAAGATGAAAATTAATAAGAAAAATAAGACCGGTAATAACACCGAAAGCAAAGAAAAAACAACATTTAAGGCCGCCATCAAGGCCATAAAAGTCATATTTTGAACTAGAGACTCTTTTTTTCTGAAGAAATTCATAATTTCCAAAAATATTTTAATAGAAATTGCGATTTTTTCGCAATGTATATAGTAGGGGGACTTTTATGAAGAGATTATTAAGCCTACTATTTTTACCATTTTTAATCGGGTGTAAACAACAAAAACCGTTGGATTATGATTCGTATCCAAATAAGCTGATTGAGTTCAAAGAATTATTTAATCAAAGTCACGATGACTACTTTGCCTATATCTTTTCTTATAGCTGTGGGCATTGTGAAGATTTTAAAGAGGAGATACTTCCTATAATTTTTAATAATAGGAATATGTATTTGATCGAGTACACAGAAGAAATAAAAATATCTTCTAATGTCGATAACACAATCGGGGCAAAATCAATTGATGAAGTTTCTATTTTAGGAACGCCGACTTTATTAGAGATTAAGGATGGATTATTAGCAGTAAATGTTGCTGGCAAAACTGAAATAAGAAAAATAGTATCATCCTTATGACAATTTGAATAACAAATTGAAAGAGAAACTTTATTATGTTAGTATATTGCTAAGCAATATATGAATTTTGAAAAAGAACTAAACGAAAAACAATATGAGGCTGTCTCAACTGACTTAATCCACGTTAGAGTTATCGCTGGAGCGGGTTCAGGCAAGACACGTGTTTTGACATATAGGATTGCCTATTTAATTTCTGAGTTAGGAGTGGACCCAACTCAGATTTTGGCTATTACATTTACAAACAAAGTTGCTAATGAAATGAGAGAAAGGGTTATTAAGTTAGTTCCTGGTTCTGCTCGTAGCCTTTCAATTAAGACATTCCACTCATTCGCTGCATTCTTCTTAAGACATGAAGCAGATGTCATCGGCTATCCAAGATCCTTCACAATTTTAGATGAAGAAGATCAAACCAAGATGATTAAAGATGCTGCTCAAAGCATGGGCTTCAAGAAGTCTGATCCATTAGTGAAAAAGGCTATTAGCTATATCGGAAGCAAGAAACTAAAAGGTCTTTATCCAGACGAAATCAAAGTGGAAAATGAGTTCTTTTCTGGCGAGAAAGATTGCTTAGAGATTTATAGATTATACGAAGAACAAAAGACCAAAATTTACGCTTTTGATTTTGATGATTTATTGCTAAAAGCCAATTATATCCTCGAGAATTACATGGATATTAGAACAAAATGGCAAAATAGATACAGCCATATTCTTATTGATGAATTCCAAGATACAAACGATACAGAATACAAGATGATTTCTCTTTTGATGAAACCTTCAACCTCTTTATATGTCGTTGGTGATCCAGACCAAACCATCTATACATGGAGAGGAGCAAACCAAGGAATCATCCTTAATGTTAATAAAGAATATAGTGATGCAGAAACAGTGGTTCTCGACAGGAACTATAGAAGCACCCAAACAATTCTTAATTCTGCAAATAAACTCATCGCGAACAACAAATTAAGAATCCCTAAAGATTTATATACAGAGAACAATGTCGGTGAACCAATTGTTGTGAAGTCATGTATTTCCTCACGCGGTGAAGCTGATTATGTCGCAAGACAAATTAATATTCTTCATAACGTAAATGGATATGCCTATAGAGACATTGTTATTCTTTATAGATCAAACTATATCACCCAAGAGTTTGAGCAAGTCTTTGCTATGCAACAGATTCCATACAAAGTCTATGGTGGTCAAAAGTTCTATCAAAGAAAAGAAATCAAAGACTTGGTGGCCTACTTCAACTTATTGGTAAACACAAAAGATGATTTATCATTTGAAAGAATCATCAACGTTCCAAGAAGAGGTATCGGTGAAGCGACATTTGCCACGATTAAAAAAGAAGCTTTTGAACATAATCAAAGCATCTATGAATATTTAAAAGATTGTGAAAAAGAAACAACAGAGATTCCTTCAAGAGCATTGATGTCTCTTAAGTCTTTGATTTACACATTGGATAAAGCTAGAGACAATCTTAAAACTGAAGAAGTCATCTCTAAACAAGTAGAAGACTTAATTTCTAACATTGGCTATTTTGAATATCTAAAACAAGATGAAGATGGCGATGATAGAATTCAAAACGTTAATGCTTTGGTGGAAGACATTAGACACTTCCAAAAAGCTAATCCAGATGCTAAATTCGATGAGTATTTACAAAACATCGCTTTGTTAAGTGCTCAAGATGAAATCATTGATGGTGACTATGTCACCCTTATGACAGTGCACACGGCAAAAGGACTTGAATTCCCTGTCGTCTTTGTTGTCAGAGTTAACGAAGGAGTATTTCCAAATCAAAGAGCGTTAGATGATGCTGGATTTAAAGGTAAAGAAGAAGAAAGAAGATTATTCTATGTTGCTCTTACAAGAGCAAAAGAAAGACTATTCCTTTCCTACACGAATGACTTTTCCTATGTCCAACAATCTACATTAATTCCATCTTCTTTCTTAAAAGAAAGTGGCAATGCTCCTAAAGATAATAACGAATATAGAGGCGGTGGAGGATATCCACAACGCGAAAGAAAGACCTATACATTTGATGATCTTCAATATGATAGATATAAACAAACAGTTGAAAGAGAATCAACAAAACAAAACTTCGCTAAAGCGACAAATGGAGTTACTTCATGGAATGTTGGCGATATTGTCATTCATAAAAAACTTGGTCGTGGTGTTGTTGTATCGCTTGAAGGCGATGACATCATCGTTGTTGATTTTAAAGAACATGGAAGAAAAACTATATTAGGTAGTCATCCTGCAGTGAGCAAGGGGGATAAATAATTATGGATTATAAAAAAAGAGCGGAAGAACTAACTGAATTACTTAACCGCTATAACTATGAATACTATGTATTAAACCAATCCAGCGTTTCTGACGCTGAATTTGATCGTTTAATGCAAGAGTTAATGATGATTGAAAATGAACATCCAGAATTGAAATCACCTGTCAGTCCAACTCAAAGAGTTGGTGGCATGGTTCAAGATGAATTTCAAAAGATTACTCATCAAAGAATGATGCTCTCCTTAGCCAACGCTTTTAACGAAGATGACTTAAGAGATTTTGATAGAAAAATTAGAGATGTTATCGGAGACGAAGATGTCTCTTATATGTGTGAACTTAAGATTGATGGATTAGGAATGTCTCTTGTTTATAACAAGAAATTACAATATGCCGCCACAAGAGGTGATGGTACGGTTGGTGAAGATGTGACTTCAAATGTTATCACCATTAGATCTGTTCCAACTCAAATCAATTTGGAGGGTGAATACGAAATTCGTGGTGAAGTCTTTATGGCGAAAAAGACCCTCGAAGAACTTAATAAAGTTCGTGAAGAAAATGGCGAACCTTTATTTGCAAACGCAAGAAATGCAGCTGCTGGTTCAGTAAGACAACTTGACTCTAAGATTGCTGCATCACGTAATCTTGATGCTTTCTGGTATTATGTCGTTAACGCAAAAGACTTCGGAATTAGATATCACTCTGATGCTCTTAATATGGCAGATAAACTAGGATTCAAAACCAATCATGAAAGAAGATTGGTGAAGGGCATTGATCAAGTTTTGGGATATATCGAAGAATACACTCAAAAGAGACCAAGCCTTCCTTATGATATTGATGGTATTGTTATCAAAGTTGATGACATGTCTTTATATGACAAGATTGGCTATACCGCTAAAACACCAAAATGGGCAATTGCCTATAAGTTCCCACCTGAAGAAGTGGTGACCAAATTAAAAGATATTATTTTCACAGTGGGGAGAACCGGAAAGATCACTCCAAACGCTGTTCTTGAACCAGTTAGAGTCCAAGGCTCAACTGTTCAAAGAGCGACACTTCATAATGAAGACTTTATCACTGAAAAAGGATTAATGATTGGTGATTATGTTGTCTTAAGAAAAGCTGGAGATGTCATCCCAGAAGTTGTTAGACCAGTTAAAGAAAAGAGAACTGGTTTAGAAGTACCATTTGAAATGATCACAAATTGTCCTGACTGTGGAATGCCTCTTGTGAGAAAAGATGCGATGCATTTCTGCTTAAACCCAGAATGTCCATCCAAGATGATTGAAAGTATTATTCACTTTGCATCTAAGAACGCGATGGACATTGAAGGGCTCGGTGAAAAAGTTAGTGAACAGTTATTTAACCAAGGTTTCATCACCAGCATTTCAGACATCTATTTACTCCATAATCATAGAGATGAAATTATCTCAATGGATGGTTGGCAAGCCAAATCAGTTGATAATCTTTTAGATGCGATTGAAGCCTCAAAACATAACTCAGTTGAGCGTTTGCTTTTCGGTCTTGGAATTAAAGAAGTTGGAGCGAAAATGGCCAAGTCTCTTTCAAGAATTTATAGTGATTTAGATAGCCTTTCAAAGGCCACAGAAGAAGAACTTTTAAGTCTTCCAGATGTTGGACCTGTCTTAGCAGAATCTTTAACAAAATGGTTCAAAAATGAGAAAAATATGGCACTTTTAGAGACTTTAAGAGGTTTAGGACTCAATTTTAGCTTCTTAGGTTCAACCTCAAAAGCTGCCTCTTCATACTTCTCTGGAAAGACTTGTGTCCTCACTGGAACACTTGATTCGATGGGCCGTAAAGAAGCCTCGGATATATTAGAAAACTTAGGGGCTAAAGTGACTGGTTCAGTCTCTAAAGCCACCGATGTTGTTATTGCTGGACATGACGCTGGAAGCAAGCTTGATAAAGCCCAATCTCTTGGCATCACAGTCATCAATGAATCTGAATTCTTGGAGTTAATTAAATAATGCATTTCTTTTGGATTGTCTTAATTGTTGTTTTATCTCTTATCCTAGCGGCCTCTATATTCGCTCTTATTTATGTAACTCGTATCATGTTTGTCTCTTTCACAAGACCGAAATGTTGTACGAGAGAATGGCAAACAGAATATTTTAGAGGTCAAGGTAGACCATCATATGATTATTTAAAAAGAGAACCATTTGAACTCACACTTAGGGATGGATATTTAATACATGGGGATATCGTAATTAATGATCCACATAAATTTATGATCCTTTGTCACGGACATGGTTCAACAAGAGAAGGCACTTTAAAATATGCGGACATCTATTATAAATTAGGATATTCAATCGTTATGTATGACCATCGTGGACACGGGGATAATGTGCGTGTCCCATGTTTGATGGGCTATAACGAATCTCAAGACCTAGTGGAAATCATTCACTACATCAAAAATAGATTTGGTGATATTGTTCTTGGACTCCATGGAACATCTTTAGGTGG
>CAMOSS010000028.1 GCA_946625055.1 uncultured Caryophanales bacterium | reverse complement strand
CTACTTTATCATCTAAAGCGTTGAGATAGACTGTTCTTTGGAAAGCCATATAAGCGTTCACCACTAATAGACCAAAGCAATGGAACATTGGAAGTAAACACATGAACTTTTGAGGGAAGTGAGGATCTAAACGAGCAAAGTTAATATAGATAATATTCATCAAAGAATATTGAGAAAGCATTGCCGCTTTTGGATCGGCAGTTGTGCCAGTGGTAAAGATGATATATGAAGTTCTTTTGCTATCTTCTTCTCTCTCATACGGAGAAGTAAATGGCTCAATGGTTTCATTTTTTAATATTTCTTTAAAGTTAATATCTTTATCAAAGATGGAAAGAGTGTTCTCTTTAGAAATATTTGTCTCTTCAAGTAATTTATCAAATTCATTTTCATCTTTAATAAAAGCGGAATATTTCCCATAACAAATGAATTTAACGTCTGTGTGTTCAGTGAGTTTCACTAAGGTTTCGTGTCTTGCCATGTAGTTGAGTAAAACAGCAACCCCACCGACTCTCACAATCGCATAGAAGGCAATTAAATAGTTATAACTATTCATTGAAAGTAAAGCGACATGATCGCCTTTCTTGACACCTTTTTCTTTTAAAACATTCGCAAAATAATCAACACTTCTTTCAATCTCTTTAAAGGAATATTGAACACCTTTAAAAGAGACGCCTATCTTCTTAGATAATTCATCATCTAGTTTATAGATATCTTCAAACAAGTAGTTATCAATTTTATTGTTCATTTGGCTGTTCATTTTCTAATACTAAATCTTCTGGTGCTTCGTTCTTTCTAATTTCATCGGCAATTTGTTTATTACGGGTTTTCTTAATTATAAAGTCGATGAGTAGACATGTCCCTGTAAGAAGGATGGCCACTACTGCAACATAGAAGAAAGCTTGTCCCACTCCCCAAACAATCTTCTTTTGGAAAATAGTGATCGCGGTTAAATCGAGGAAGATTGGGTGGAAGAGATAAAACATCGCGGAATGGTTTCCCACCCATTGTAATGATTTTCCTAGGAAAGGAACATATCTTAAAAGTCGACAAATAGTGTGTAAGAAATAAGTTCCTAAAATGCCAAAGGCAAAACTGATAAAGGCATCAAATCCTTTTAAAACATAATCGAATTTGCCTCCAGGGAGAGAACCAGTTGTAGTCGCTCCAAATTGGAAGTAACAAGTAAGGCATGTTCCAACAATAATACCTTCTGCAATTAAAACATTGATTCCTTTTAAGATGATATCTTTTTTAGTTCTGGCTCTCTTATTTAGGAAGTGATGTTTTCTTAAATGAGCAGCCGTTAACATAATGGCTAAAATAACTGGATAACTTTGAACTGTATAAGGAAGATAAACACCGACAAATTGTCCAAGTACAAAAGCGAGGATTAATAATCCGACAACGACAGATATCAAAGTGGAGAGTTTTTTATTTGTATACTTCACTAATAAGTAGAAGAAGATTGAGCAAATGAATAAAGCATAAAGGAACCATAAAAGTCCTAAAGCGAGAACAATTTCAAAGACGATACCACCACTCTTAGGGAATCCAACAATCCAAGATAATGGTTCGGACATCAAACTATACAAAATTGAATTTCCAATGTTTTGGAAAGCTCCTTGAATATCGTTATGATTAAAAGCTAATTCCATGGAAGAAATTAACACTGTTGAAACAACAAAAGCAACGGCTAAAGGAATTAATAATTGTTTAGAACGTCTAATGATATTTTCTTTAAATGTTCTTTCATTTGGGGTGTAGTTATAACCAGCATAAAAGAAGAAAGAGCTGAGCAAGAATGGGAACAACGCTCCTAAAATATTAAATTTTGTTAAAGCATCAGCGTGATTGGTAAATGTCATTAAATAGCAATGGAAAAAGACAACGGCGATGACCATCAATCCTTTTGCAGCATCTTGAGCGACTGTTCTATGTTGTGTTTGTGCCATAATAATATCCCCTGGTAAAAACAAGAATCTATTTTAATCTGTTATAAACTTCTTCAATCTTTTGATATTCAGTTTTTAAAGTTTCTATCTCATTAGAGATATCTGCTTCTTCTTTATTTCTTGTCGCCTCTGTTAAAATCGAGGCAATTTCAAATAATTTTGTTAAGGCTAAATTACCGGTAACACCTTTAAAAGTGTGAGACAAAACAAAGACCTCTTTAATATTGTTTTCCTCATAAGCTTTAATGATGTCGTTATAGGAATTATTCATCATGAATTTATTAATCATTCTTTCGATTAACATGTCATTCATCATGATAGATAAGGCTGATTGATAATTGCTATTTGTTTCTTCGTAGAATCTTTTAATATCCATTAGTTAAACTCCTTTTCGATAAGTTTTACAAAATCTTCTAAAGGAAGAGGTTTGCTTAAGTAATATCCTTGAATGACATCACAACCACTTTCTTTAAGGAATTCATAATGTTCTTTGGTTTCGACCCCTTCTGCGACTGTAATTGTATCCATGGTCTTAGAAAGATTAATAATCATCTTAATGATATCTCTAACTTTTGGATTCCTATCCATGGCTTTAATAAACTGCATATCAATTTTTAAAACATCAAATGGAAGATCGGCTAAAGCCCCAAAGGAAGAATACCCACTTCCGAAGTCATCAATTTCCACTTTGAAACCACTATTTCTAATCTTTGTAATCACAGGGATAACTTCTTTTGCGTCTTCCACAAATGCAGATTCTGTAATTTCAATGAAGTAATCTTTACGAGGAACACCATTTGAATCAACGAGTTCAATAATATCTTCCACTAATGTTGGACGATAAATATCAACACGGGATAAGTTTAAGGAAAGAGGAATGGCTTTTCCATATTTCTTCTTCCATTCACCCATATACATTGCAGCCTTTTTAAAGATATATGAATCAAGTTGACTAATAAGACCATTTTCTTCGAAAAGGTTGATAAATTCACCTGGATTAACAAAACCAAATTTTGGTGAAATCCATCTCACTAAAACTTCGGCACTTGTAAGAGATGGTTTCTCACCAGTAATGTTATATTTTGGTTGGAAATAAAGTTTAAATTGTTCTTCGTCAAGAGCTTGTTCAAAATTGTTTACAAGTTCTTCTAAATGAAGAGTTTTAGCTTGTTTTTCTTCATTATAAATAGTGATCTTTTTGGAATAATCATTAATGGATGAATCCATTGTATCTTCGGTTCTATCAATAACAATTTCTTTATCCATATCAGGATCCACAAATGGATAAACACCTGCTCTAATAGAAATACCGATACCCCCAATATTTTTAATTGAAGCGTTTATTTCTTTTACTAAATCTTCATAGCTATCTTTATGCTCGCTATAAACGATAAAGGTACTTCCACCATCTTTACCAATAATCGCACGACAGTTTTCTAAATGCTTATTTAATGTCGAGGTAATCGCAAGCAAAACTTTATCTCCAAAGTCACGACCATAAAGCTCATTGATAAGTCTAAATCGATTAACAGATAAAGCCACCATATCTTTCTTTAAGTCTGGATAAAGAGAATCAAATTGTTGAGCGTATTTTTTAAAGAATTCACGGTTATAGAAGTTGGTGAGTTTTTCTCTTTTCACTTCTTTAAGAATCGATCTATCTTCATAAAGTTCAATCATCCTTTTGATTCTAGCGATGATAATATCTGGATTTTCATATGGTTTTTTAACAAAGTCATTAACACCTAAATGGAAACATTCTTTTTCAATGTTCTTATCGCTTGTACAAACGATGAATGGGACTTTCTTTAATTTTGGATTTTGTTGTCTTTGTTTTAAGACTTCACGTCCATCATATGGCATGAAGACATCTAAAAGAACTAAATCAATCTTTTGTTCTTCTTTTAGAAGAATATCAAGTGCTACTTTACCATCATCGGCTTCAATAACCTCAAAATCTTCTTTTAAAATAGCAGAGAGGATATCTCTATTAATTGGTTCATCATCAACGACTAAAATAGTCTTTTTGACTTCGAATAATGCCGCTCTTTTTCTGTATGTTTGTTTCATATCTTTACCAATTTAAAATATAAACTATAAAGTTCACTAGTTGCCTTTATTATCGCATATTTTTATATATTTTATTAGATTTCTTTTTGGCATAAAGAAAAGCCACCGAAGTGGCCATTCATTATTTAGTTTTTATTTGAGTGTTCCATAAGCGGCAATGGCTTCATCAATAGTGAGTTCGCCTTTACCAACTTTATAAGAAGCAATCCTAATTTGTGCGGAGATGATGTCTTTAACACCAAGCATATCTGGAGAGAATGTACGTTCTATTGGAACATTAGCAAATGGAGCGTAAATAGAATCGAAAAATAAATTCTTTGTTGGTGTTACTAAACGTTTAATGGATGACATGTTATTGAGTTCTGTATCAGAGAGTAAGAATCTCATAAATTCATTTGTGACATCTAAATTATCACAGTCTTTGTTAACAGAGAATTGCACTGAAGGAGAATCGATGAAGTATCCACCTTGTTCAGTAACAGGAATTGGATAGAATGAATAAGAGAATGGATTAGCTTGATAGGCGGCGGAGACTGACTCACGTTTTTTAGTGCCGGATGGAGTATCCGCACCACAAATCATCATTGGAACATCGCCATCAAAGAAACGGAGAAGGACTTTATTATAGTTATCTTCAATCTTGTCGCAGTTTTCAATATTAATGCAATTTTGTTTGATGAGCTGATCAACAACATTAAGAGCACTACGCATATATTCGCCAGCAACTGGATCCCCAGCAACTTTATCAGGGTTATTAGCTCTATCTATAGCTTCAGGATCTTTTGCGAGTTCAGCAACAAATATTGGATAAGCAAGATTATACATGAGATTGCCTGATGGATTTTTACTATAACCCATCATTGGATTTTCGTATCCTTTTTCGCGGAAAGCGGCACAGACTTCTAAAAGACCACTCCATGTGGTTGGAACTTGAAGTCCTTCTTTTTCGAAAAGATTCTTATTTACTAAGACACCATCTGTCTTAGAGAAGATTGGAGCCATTAAGACTTTGTTATCCTTGCGGTTAATAAGTCCTGGACGGATACAATCTAAATTCATGTTTAAAGCTTGGTCAGAAAGGTCTTCCATATGAGAGAAGACGGAATTATATTTTTCATCACTGGCCATCCATGAATATGAGAAGAAGATATTTGGTTTCTCATCCCCTTCAAGCATGGTAGCAAGTTTATTCCTATAATCACTGACTGGTTCATAAGTTAAAACAACATCGTCACGAATGTCTTTAAATCTTTCAAATTCTGCTTCCAAAGCCTCGAAATTACTATAGTCTCCGATAATGGAGATGTTGTAAATAGGTTTCTCCTTGTTTTGAGGTTTACACGCTACTAAAGAAGTAGCCATCGCTCCAGTTAAGGCAACATAGATAAGCTTTTTCATAGTTTTGTGTTCTCCTTTATTCTACGAATTTCCTTTATGACAAGTTTAATATCGATTGGTTTAGCAATATGCCCATTCATTCCAGCATTTAAACACTCCATAACATTTTCAGAGAAAGCATCTGATGTCATAGCGATGATAGGAATAGAAGAGGCCCATGGATCATCTAAAGCACGAATCGCTCTTGTGGCATCAAGACCATTCATCTCAGGCATTTGAATATCCATGAATATTAATAAATATTGATCTTTCTTAGCGTTCTTAACTTTTTCCAAAGCGATACGTCCATTTTCGGCACGTTCAGTAGTAATTCCATACATATCAAGTAAGGTAGAAATAATCTCCCAGTTGATATCATTATCCTCGGTAACAAGGATATTAATTCCTTTTAAATCGGAATAATCATTTTCTGGCTCAGTGGATTCAACTTCAGTTCCCAGTAATTCATTAATCTTGTTATAAAGTGTGGAACGGAAGAGTGGTTTACTTAAGAATCCATTTGCCCCTGCTTCTTTAGCTTCTTTATCAACATCGGAATAATCATAAGCAGAAATGAGTAAGATTGGGATATTATAATCCGCTTCTTTTCTAATACGACGGATGGTTTCCACTCCGTTAAGATCTGGCATCATTAAGTCAACAATAGCGATGTCATAATGCTTTTCTTTGACCATCTTAATGGCTTCAGCACCACTTCTTGCCATGTCGGCTTTTAAGCCAAGAGATTCTAATGTTTCAAGCGCAGTCTTTAAAAGGACTTCATCATCATCAGCGATTAAAACATTCATTGGTTTAAGTTTCATTTCGCCTCTTTGGTATTCAGCGATAGGAATATCTAAAGTCACAGTGAATGTTGTGCCTTTTCCTTGTTCACTTTGACATTCAATCGTGCCTTCCATAAGGTCAACCATTTGTTTTGTAATGGCAAGACCAAGGCCAGTACCTTGAATACTATTAACACGGCTATCGGTTTGACGGGTGAAAGCTTGATACATGTCATCCATGTATTCTTTAGACATACCGATACCGGTATCTTCCACTCTATAAATGAGTTTTACACAACCATCTTTTTGGCTTTCTTCTTCTTTGATGTCCACAAAGACACTACCACCTGGCAGGGTGTATTTAATCGCGTTAGAAAGAATATTGATATAGATTTGGTTCAATCTCAATTGATCAGCGTATAAATATTCTATATTCATGGAGTTAGTTCTAAAACTAAAGTTAAGGTTTTTCTCTTTAATCATTGGTTGAGAAATGTTCACAAGGTTTTCCGCTGTATCAACAATAGAGAAAGTTTGAGGAATAAGACTTAACTTTCCACTTTCCACTTTTGAAATATCTAAGATGTCATTGATCAAAGTTAATAAGTGATTACTGGCCAAAGAAATCTTGCGAAGATTTTCTTCGACTAATTTCTTATCATCAATATTCTTTTCTGAGATTGTTGTTAAACCAATAATGGCGTTCATTGGAGTACGAATATCATGTGACATTGTTGATAAGAAATCTGTCTTGGCTTTATTAGCAGATTTTGCTTCAGTAGCACTGATGCTTAATTGCTTATTGAAGTTAAGCATGGCGATAAAGTCAAAGATAAATAACATTAAAAGTCCAGCGGAAACAACTCCGATTAATAACCAGTTTTCAGGTGTTTCGGTTGATAAAGATTTTAAAGGCATTAATGATAAAAGAACCATATCTCCTTCATCACCAAGAGAAGTGTAAGCAAGAACACACTTCTCTTTACGAGAATTATACATATCAAGAGAACCGGCTTCAGTAACAATCTTGTTGAACAATTCTTCAGCAGATGTGGCATCTATTTTGTTATAGAATTTATAAAATTCAAAGAAAGTATCACTTGTTGTTGAATACGAAGATCCTCTAATGATGTATTCGCCTTTTGTGTTAATAATAGAAAGATTCGCATCTTTAAATTCTTCTTGTGGGAAAACCCATTTTTCAATAAGTTCTTTGACTGGTATGACACGAAGCAAAATTGCCTCTTTGGAAGTACCAGAGTCATTTAATGTAATGTAATTTGAGAAGGCGATGGATTTTAATCCATCCATAGGATTTCTATACTGTTTAGAAACACCGATTTCGTGTTTTGTGGCGGTTTTAATCCAGCTCTTATCTTTTAATATTTCTTCACTAGAATAGGAGACTTCATAATTATCTTTTTCAATGATGCTTGGTCTTGTAGATTTTCCTTGGAGGGTGTCGGAGTAAATAATATGCGCGGATATATTATCTGAAACATGGGAAACTTTGATGAAAGACCACGCTTCATCCATCGTCATGTTTTGTTCATTAATGTATTTAGCCCAGACATCACAAATAAGTTGCTCACTTTCAAGATAGTTTTCGGTGAGTTGTTCCATCGCTACTGTACTTTTTTCAAAGTTTTCACGTTGGCTTCTGACCGCGCTTTGACTTTCAAGGGTAGAATAAACAATCACGAAGGTCAAAATGCCTAGCATGATAAGAATGTTACTAATGACAATCCAGATTCTTTTCATTAATTTTAATCCACTATATTTTATGGTGATTTATTTGTTGATATTAGTCTATCACAAATATAGTCGCATAAGTCTCTAAATATTCTTAAATTATTGTAATCACATCTTTTATGGATGCAATCTATAAAAGAAAATTCATTTATTACATATCTGCTGGAAAAATATTTATAAATCCGTAAAATGAATGTTATCAAAGGAGATTATTTATGGAAAAAGCTTCAAGAGTGATGTACAGTATCGCTAACTTCTTTACTTGGATCCTTGCTATTATTGCTATCGTTGGTATCGTCTTCTGCGGACTTAACATTGGTCACGTCACCATTCCAAATGTTGATCTTTCACAATTCTCAGTTGGTATGTTGGTCTACTTAGCAATCATCTTAATCATTGCATTAATTACAATTGCCATGGTCAGAAGAGCAAAGAAACAAGGCACAAGCAAAGGTTGGGATGTCTTATTCCTTATCTTAGGAATCTTTGGTGCTAATATCTTCTACTTCTTAGGCGGATTATTCGGTTTAATCGCAAGAAGAGACTAATTATTAGTCTAATCAACAAATAAAGCGGCAAACTAATGCCGCTTTTTTGTATGTCTAAATTTAAATATTATGCATCAACGTTCCAGTGGAAACCACAGTCTTGACAATCGTTTCCATACCATTCATTGATGGAGTTTTCGTTATATTTTGTTTTAACATTTTTGGAACCACATTTTGGACATGTGAAATCTGGAGTGCTACGGCAGTATCCACCACCGCCAGAAACAACTGCTAATTGTTCATCAGTGAGTTCGACGCCTTCGGCTTTTGCTAATGCCAATAGTTCTTCATGACTTTTGCATGATTTAACTCTCGCGATTTGTTCTTTACTCAAACCTTTTAATAATTCATTTTTCATATTCAAAGATCTCCTTTGTTAAATACATAATATCATCGCATGTGTCATAAAAAACCGAGTTTTTACACTCGGTACCTTTTTTATTATTGAAGATTCTTATTAACGGTAATTTTGTTGCACCATTTGCATCTGTACCAGTCATCTGATACTTTTTCCATGCAGTGTCTATTGAGACATTCTGGACATTGCATTTCATCAATTTCATATCTTTCAACACTTGAGGAGTTGTAGCAACCACCACTGATGGCGTCGAGTTGTTCATCAGTAAGTTCAATACCTTCAGCTTTAGCTAAAGCTAAGAGTTCTTCCGAATTCTTACAGCCTCTTACTTTTTTAAGTTGTTCTTCAGTTAAACCTTTTAATAATTCTTTTTTCATATTCAAAGATCTCCTTTGTTAATTTTATGTTATCACTTTATATGTCACAAATGTACCACAAAAAAGGTGGCATGCTCTTTTGGACGGTATCTATTTTATTAACAATCTCGGTTTATATTTTAGAAATAAATCTCGTAAACAAATTCATGACATTTACAGCAGTAATATCTTCTAACATGTTGACCTTCGTCCCAATTAAAGGATCTACAACCACAGGCTGGACATTTTGTCGAACTGGTGCACATTCCACCATTAACCACTTCTAATTGTTCTTCAGTTAATTCAACGCCGTCTTCTTTCGCAAGTTTAAGCATTTCGTCTATACTTTTACATTCTTTAACTTTAGCGATTTGTTCTTCAGTTAAACCTTTTAATGATATCTCTTTCATATTTAAAGTTCCTCTTCGTTAATTTTCGATCATGATTGATTGTTTAGCAACTATTAATGTGGACAGTAACTATCGTCTACATACCACACGTAGCCACACTTCTTGCAAGTGCGTTTATCGCCATCTTTTTTAGGACCATTAGCGCCACATTTTGGGCAATCAGATGGATTGATTTTATCTCCGATATCTGAAATAACGCTACAGGCACCGCCGCCACTAATTGTGTTTAATTGTTCATCAGTTAATTCAACACCTTCGGTTTTGGCTAAGGCTAATAATTCATCACTATTATTGCAGGCCTTTACTTTAGCGATTTGTTCTTTGGTTAATCCCTTTAATAATTCTTGTTTCATAGTCAAAGATCTCCTTCGTTAATTATATATTATCATGTTCTTGTCACAAAAGCGCCACAAGAAAAGGCCTCATAAGAGGCCTAATCTATGCTGATAAGAAAACAAAGAGTATCATGTTGCTTAAAGAAGTTTAATTGTTTTAATAATTTTTCTTTTGGATCCTTGATACAATCCATCGCCTTCATATATCAATTCAAATCCACATTTTTCTAATACTCTTCGACTAGCTTTATTAGCCGCTAAAGCAATGCCGAATATTTGTTTAACATTGGTATTGTTTTGAATGTATTTAATGAACAAATTAACAGCTTCTGTGGCATAGCCATTACCAGTAAAAATTTTGGCAATATGATATCCGATTTCCCATCCCTCTTCCAACTTTACCAACTGAACATATCCAAGGTTTATATTATCTTTCTTCCTAATAACTGAATATACAAATGGGCCATCTTCGCTACCATATGCACTAATAATATGATTAACCACTTCACTAGCTTCTTCTAAAGAATCAAAAACTTCATCAGGAACATATTTTCGATTATCTTCGTCTAATGAGTTTTGATAAATATCGAAATACATAGATTTATTCATCTTAACAATTTGCAAATTATCATTTTCTATTAGGACACTATTATTTTGGAGAATATCTTTATTAACAATATTCTTCCAGTCTTGGAAGTGCGACAGCACTCTTAAAACATAAATGCATTTTGACAATTCATTGACTTGATAAATTGCAACATGGTTAGCACAAATTAGATAATATGCCTTCGCATAGTCAAAAAAAGAATTTGCTATTTTAGTACCACTATGTGGAAGTGATTCCAATTGCTTTAATCTATCAAATATTTTAGAGATATATTTTGCGGATACTTCTTGATTATCAACAGCAATAAAAAGTTTAATGCTTTCAAGATCAGAAAAAGCACTATCGGTGATAATGATTTTATATGTCATAGTAATTTCTTTTTAGCGTCTTCTAAGGACATAACTCTTCCAGAATTAACGTCCGCAATTCCTTGGTTTATTTCTTGCATCAATTTGATAGTTTGATAAAGTTCATCTAAAACATTTGAATCAATGATTGCGGTATCCTCTCTACCATTAACTGTTATGTAAACTGGTTGTCTTGTGGTTTTGCAGAGTTCACTAATCTCTTTATATTTATTTCTTAAATCTGCACTAGGTCTGATAATTGCCATAAAAATACCTC
>CAMOSS010000027.1 GCA_946625055.1 uncultured Caryophanales bacterium | reverse complement strand
AAATTTAAAAACGTCCCTATGTATATAATATGGGGACTTTTTTCAAATGCTCTAGGTGTGGAAATGAAGATCCGGTAAAGATTGGATATAGGAATGGCAAACCATGTTTAGTCACAGCGGTGTGTGGAAGACCAAAAATTTGAAAAACATAACATAGAAAGGAATTGATGCATGGATAAATATAAAATATTTAAAAACAAAAGAACTAAATATCACCCGTCAATAGAAATCAGCGTTCTAGAAGATGGAACATGGGAAAATATCGAAATAACTGATAGTCCAACTGTAACTGGCAATTATGAAGAATTCGATGTAAATCCAAATCTTAATTCAGATAAAAAATCTTATTTCAGAAAGTATCTAAGGAAAGATAAACTCCGACATAGAGAACAAGAACTTAAAAAGTATCGTTTAGTAGTTTCCGATGAAATAAAAATAGATGTATATGTTTCACTAATTAAAGAGCAAAGAAAAAATGGTGGAAAGCTAACGAATGAAGCTTTAACCCAGAAAGGGCACACACCATCTACCAGTATTAAATCAAAATATAAAAAGAAAGGCAAGAAAAATGGAAAATTGTAATTCGTTTACTTGCCCAATATGTGGCAATACTGATATGCATTCAATTGGATATAAGAATGGCAAACCATATTGTCGGGCTTGTATCTCTTTTCGTGGTGCGACAGCAATAGAAACAAATTATAAACCCCAGGGTTATAAAATCTATATTGATTATGAGCTTTCAAAAGAACAAAAAGAATTGTCTGATGAAATACTTGATAGCTATTTAAAAAGAACTCCTTGTTTAATCACGGCGGTGTGTGGAAGTGGTAAGACTGAAATAGTGTTAAGCACTATTTCTTATGTTCTAAAGAACGGTGGGAGAGTGGGATTTGCTATTCCAAGAGTGGATGTAGTAAGAGAAATAAAAATAAGATTAGAAGAAATATTTAAAGACAATTTGGTAATCGGGGTTTATGGAGGGCATAATGATATCTTGCTAGGTGATATAGTTTGTCTCACAACCCATCAAATTTTTAGATATGAAAGATACTTTGATTTATTAATACTGGATGAGATAGATGCTTTTCCGTATAGAGGGAATAACACCCTTGAGAATTTGGTTCTTAGAAGTGTGAAAGGCAGTCATGTTCAGATGAGCGCGACAGCCTCAAAAACACAGATCAAATATTATGAAGATAAAGGATGGCCAGTATTAAGGCTAGATAAGAGATATCATGGTCATCCGCTTCCTGTTCCATCTCTCATAGTAAAGAGTGGTCTATTAAAGTATTACGAGCTATATAAAGCCCTTAAAAGATTTGAACATATAAATAAACAAGTGTTTTTATTCGTGCCCACAATCAAAGAATCTGAACGTTTATTTATAGTTTTAAAGCATATTATAAAAAAGGTTAATATTGTGCATTCAAAAAAGACGGATAGAAAAGAGATAATTGAGTCATTTAAGAATGGTAAATTTCAAACGCTCATTACCACATCGGTTCTGGAAAGGGGAGTCACAGTAAAGGATCTTCAAGTAATTGTATTTCATGCTGATAGCCCTTTATATGATTCCGCTACACTTATTCAAATTGCTGGTCGTGTAGGAAGGAAAAAAGATGCACCAGAGGGAGAGGTGATATTCATTGCAGATAGAACTAATAAAGAAATTGAAGACACAATTAACGACATTAAAAAGAGAAACGAAACATTGTAGAATCTGCTTTGAACCTTTTACTCCTAATACCTATTCAAAAATCGGAGTTTTTGAGCAAATACTGTGCAAAAAGTGCCTAAAAAAGTTTAAACATAGATTTATTCATTATCAGATAGAAGGAATAAAAGCCCTTGCGATTTATGACTATGATGAGAATATGAGACAGCTTATTTATCAATTTAAAGGATGTGGCGATTATGAATTATATCCAGTCTTTCTTAATTCAATAAAAGATGAACTTAAAATGATGTATCACTCTTATCAGATAATACCAATTCCCTCATATATTAAAGATGATGAGAAAAGAGAATTTAACCACGTTAGAGAAATATTCAGTGTTTTAGGACTTCCAATTCTTGATGCATTAGAGAAAATTGATAACTTTAAACAGTCAGATCATACAGCGAATGGAAGAAAACAAATTATAGAGCATTTGAAGGTTAGAAAAGATATTGACATTAGAGACAAAAAGATCCTTATTGTGGATGACATTTCTACCACAGGAAATACATTAAAAGCAGCAGTTACATTGATACAAAAATTGCACCCAAAGAAAATAAGAATTCTCACTTTATGTAAGAGAGAATTAATTGAAAACGATTAAAACAACAAATTATCATAGAATCTAAACATTATCTTTGATAATATATTAAAGCGAATGTTTGGACATTCTTTTATTAAAGAAAGAGAGGATATTAATTATGGGATTTTTCGATAGAAGAGCTCTTAAGAAATATGGAAAGATAGCCGATAAGGTCATGAAGTTAGAAGATGAGATGAAAGCTCTTTCTGATGATGAACTTAGAGGTAAGACTCAATACTTTAAAGATTTACTCGCCCATGGCAAAACATTAGAAGATATTAAAATTGAAGCCTTCGCTGTTGCTCGTGAAGCTGCAAGAAGAACATTAAATGAATTCCCTTACAAGGTTCAAATTATTGGTGCTTTAGTTTTGAATGATGGCGACGTTGCTGAATTAAAAACCGGTGAAGGTAAAACATTGACCGCGACAATGGCAGTTTACTTAAACGCATTGGAAGGCAAAGGTGTCGAAGTTGTTACCGTTAACGAATACTTATCACAACGTGACGCGGAATGGATGGGTCAAATCTATAGATTCTTAGGATTAACAGTTGGTGTTAACTTAAGAGAAAAGACTAATTCAGAGAAAAAGGAAGCTTATTTATGTGATATCACATACACAACAAACTCTGAACTCGGTTTCGACTACCTCCGTGACAACATGGCAGTTGAAAAAGAACGTAGAGTTTTAAGAGGACTCAATTATTGTATAATTGACGAAGCTGACTCTATCCTTATCGATGAATCAAGAACCCCATTAATTATTTCCGGTGGTGCTAAAGCATCTCCTTCCCAATACACTGTTGCGGATAGATTTGTTAAAGCCCTTAAAAAGAGCGACTATTCAGTCGATGTTAAAGAAAAAACTGCTCACTTAACTGCTGAAGGTGACGCCAAAGCAGAAAGAATGTTCGGCATTAAAAACTTATACGATCCTGAATATGCTGATTTAGTCCATAGAATTCACAATGCTCTTAGAGCAAACTATATCATGTTCCGTGATGTCGATTATTTAATCGACGGTGAAGGACAAGTTCAAATTATTGACCAATTTACAGGTCGTGTTCTTCCAGGTAGAGAATGGTCCGATGGTTTGCATCAAGCTGTTCAAGCTAAAGAAAACGTTGAAATCAAACAAGAAACCGTCACCATGGCGACCATCACATACCAAAACTTCTTCCGTTTATTCAAGAAGATTGGTGGTATGACTGGTACTGCCAAAACTGAAGAAGAAGAATTCAGAAAGATTTACAACATGCGTGTTATTGTTGTTCCAACAAATAGACCAGTCATCCGTATTGACGCTTTAGACAAAGTCTATGCAAGAAAAGGACCAAAACTCGCAGCCTTAATTGAAGAAGTTAAAGAAAGACACGCAACTGGACAACCAATCTTGATTGGTACAGTTTCAGTTGAATCTTCAGAAGAAATTTCCAACTTATTAACACAAGCTGGATTACCACACGAAGTCTTAAATGCTAAAAACCACGCACGTGAAGCGGAAATCATTAAACTTGCTGGTAGAAAAGGCGCTATTACCCTTGCTACAAACATGGCCGGTCGTGGTACCGATATTAAAATCGATGATGAAGTTAAAGCCCTTGGTGGTTTAGCGGTTTTAGGTACAGAAAGACACGAATCAAGACGTATTGATAACCAATTAAGAGGTCGTTCTGGTAGACAAGGTGACCCAGGTTATTCAAGATTCTATGTATCATTTGATGATACATTACTCGTAAGATTCGCTGCTGATAATATCAGAGATTATATTGAAAAACACTTCGGTGATGAATGCATCGAAGCCAAGATGATTACAAACGTTATTACCTCTGCTCAAAAGAGAGTTGAAGGCCAAAACTTTGATACTCGTAAATCATTACTTGATTATGATGATGTTTTAGCAAAACAAAGACAAATCGTTTATGACAAGAGAGATAGAATTATCTTAGGTCAAAACATCGATGATATCGTTGATGAAATCTTTAACACAACCGGTCTCTTCTTAGCGAAGAAATCTGTTCCTGTTGGTAACAACGATGGATTTATCGATGGTGATCTTTTAATCAAAACAGTAGAACCAAGATTCTTACCAGAAGGCACTTTAAAGAAATCATTGTATGATGAAGCCCCTGTTGAAGAGATTGGACCAGACTTAGGACTTGTTATTTTTGATAGATATATGTCTATGAGAAAGAACTGGCCAGAAGAAGTTGCTTCAAAAGTCGAAAGAAGTATCATTTTACACTGCATTGACCAAAACTGGACAAAGCATATTGACACCATGTCAAGACTTAGAGAAGCTATTTATCTCCGTAGTTATGGTAACGTCAACCCATTACAAGATTATGTTAATGAAGGCTACCAATTATTTAGAGATTGTTTAGAGCTCGCTAGCGTTGATGCAGTCTTAAATTTAGTTAACGTTAAGATCGAACCACGCCCAGTGGAAGAAGCAAAACCACAAGTTGATAAAGAAGGTGCTCTTCCTAACGAAGCAGAACAACCAAAACCAGAATCAGAACAAAAAGAACCTCAAAAAGAAGAGGCAAAATAATAGGTGAACGAAATGAAGGACATAGCTCTTTTAAAACAAGAATTGTGTGCAGTTGGTGAGAGAATCCATCAACTCGGGTCTTCACTTTGACCTCGATAAACTTAGTAGTGAAAAAGAGTCGCTAGAAAGAGAGTCAGAGGCCGAGGGTTTTTGGAATGATTCAAAAGCCGCTTTGCAAGTTATTTCAAGATTAAATTACTGCCGTGATATTTTAGGCAAATATGAGAAAATATCCTCAAATTGCCAAGAATTAACGGAATTATTAGATATTTTTGATGAATCTATGGAAGAGGAAGTAGACTCTTCTATTTCAGCATTGAAGAAAGATATGAAGGAGTTTGAACTCCAAGTTTTATTCACCGGTGAATTCGATTCTCATAATGCAATTATCGAGATCCATCCAGGCGCTGGTGGAACAGAGGCCCAAGACTGGGCTGACATGCTTTATAGGATGTATGTGAGATACGCTGAAGAGCATAGATTTAAAGTTCAACTTATCTCATATGAAGCTGGTGATGAAGCAGGTATCAAATCAGTGACAATTAAAATTACTGGAAAAAATACTTATGGCCTCTTAAAAGGCGAAAAAGGTGTTCATCGTTTAGTGAGAATATCTCCTTTTGATGCAAACAAAAGAAGACACACCTCATTTGCTAGTGTGAATGTCATCCCTGACTTCCAAGATGAGGCGATTGATATTCAAATTAATGAGGCAGATTTAAAGGTTGATACCTATAGATCAGGTGGCGCTGGTGGACAAAATGTTAATAAAGTCGAAACAGCGGTTAGAATAACCCACATTCCAACTGGAATAGTTGTCTCATGCCAGATTGAAAGAAGTCAATTATTAAATAAAGAAACCGCGATGAATATGTTAAAGAGTAGACTTTACTTAATTGAACTAGAAGCAAGACAAAACAAACTTTCATCCGTTGTTGGTGAAAAGAAAAATATTGAGTGGGGTAGTCAAATCCGTTCATATGTCTTCTGTCCATACACATTAGTGAAAGATTCCAGAAATGGATATGAAGAAACTGATGTTCAATCAGTGATGGATGGTAATATCGATGGGTTTATTACCGCTTACTTAGAAATGGAGGCCAAAAAGAATGTTTAAAAAGTATTCAAAGGTTCAAATTAGAAATATGATTACTAAGACTCTCGCAATTATCTTAGGCAATCTTGTTTTAGCTTTCGGTAGCGCAATCTTTTTAATTAAACTAAATATCATTTCTGGAGGTCTCAGCGGTATTGGTATTATTTTCCAACATTTCATCGGTGACATTGGTTTCTTTGGGGGCACAGTTGTTGATATTATAGTCTTCATCTTGTCATGGATTTTATGGCTTGTCGGATTCTTCTTTGTTTCAAAAGAATTTGCTTTTAAAACTTTGATATCTACAGTTGTCTATCCATTGTTCTTGGCTTTATTCTTAAGAATAAATGTCTTTAATGATTTAGCAAAGATGGTGTCTTATTACGGAGTAGCAGGAGAAATTACTGCTGATACAATTGTTCCAATTGGAAACTTACTCTTATGTGCAATATTCGGTGGAGTCTTTGTTGGCACAGGTGTATCCCTTACATTCATCGGCGGTGGCTCTACTGGTGGGGTTGATGTTTTAATCGCCTTAGTAGCAAAGTATACCCCGGTTAAAGAATCTACAGCCTCCTTTGCCATTGATGCCACAATCGTTGTTCTTGGTATGATTCTTATCCCAAAGAATTTTGTTCCAGCTTTATGTGGTATCGTTTCAGCCTTTATCACTTCAATTCTTATCGAATTTGTTTATGTTGGAAATCAAACATCTTACCAAGTTGATATCATTTCCGATAAGTGGCAAGAGATCTCTAAATTCGCTCAAGAAAAACTCGAAAGAGGAGCAACCATCATCAACGCTGAAGGTGGCTATAAGGGCGATGATAGAGTTATTCTCCGTATTGTTTTCGACAAGAGACAATACCAAAAACTTAGAACTTTTATTTCAGAAACAGATCCAAAAGCCTTTGTCACATTTACCAGAACAAACGCTGTTTATGGAGAAGGATTTAAGAGACATATAAACCAAAAATAGCGTAAAAACCCTATATTTTTATGGAAAATAGCAAGTTATTTAAAATTCACTCACCTTTTAAACCAACGGGTGATCAACCTCAAGCAATTGAGGAATTGGTCCAAGGTTTAAACGATGGAAAGAAGTTACAAGTTCTTCTCGGTGCAACCGGAACTGGTAAAACTTTTACTATGGCTAACATTATTGAAAGAGTACAAAGACCAACTCTTGTTTTAGTCCATAATAAGGTTTTGGCGGCTCAGCTTTATTCTGAATTTAAAGAACTCTTCCCTGAAAATAGAGTGGAATATTTCGTCTCTAACTTTGACTTCTATCAACCAGAAGCCTACATTCCAAAAAGCGATACCTATATTGATAAAAGTGCGGTCATGAATGAAGAGATTGAAATGTTAAGAACATCTGCGATTAACTCAATCTTAGAAAGAAGAGACACAATCATTGTTGGTTCAGTCGCGTCTATCTATGGTTTGACTGACCCAGATGAATATAGAAACTTAGTCTTTGATATTCGTGTTGGAGAAGAGATTGATAGAAACGTTTTTTATAAGAGATTGGTAGACGCTCAATATAAGAGAAACAACTTAGAAGCGACACCTGGCTCTTTTAGAGTGAGAGGCGACATCATTGAAATTGTTCCTGCTAATATGGAAGAACAAAATGTTATTCGCATTGACACCTTTGGTGACGAGATAGAAAGAATCGTTGAAGTTAACTTATTAACTGGTGAAGTTAAGCATTCATATAATACTTATCCAATCTTCCCAGCTTATGATCACGCTTCCACAAGAGAAAGAATTAGAAACGCTTGTGAAACTATCAGAGCGGAATTAAAAGAAAGATTAGCATTCTTTAAAGAAAACGGAAAACTCCTCGAAGCCGAAAGACTTGAAATGAGAACTAATCAAGATATTGAGAACATGGAAGAGTTTGGTATGTGTCCTGGTATTGAAAATTATTCTAGACACATCGATAAAAGAGCCCCTGGTTCAAGACCATTCTGCTTAATTGATTACTTCCCAGATGATTTCTTATTATTCATCGATGAATCACACGTTAGTCTCCCACAATTAAGAGGAATGTATAACGGTGATAGAAGTAGAAAAACCACATTAGTGGAATATGGTTTTAGACTTCCTTCTGCTTTAGATAATAGGCCACTTAATTTTGAGGAATTTGAAAAACTTATGCCTCAAACTATTTGTACATCTGCCACTCCAGGTGACTATGAACTTGAAAGATGTGGTAATCAAGTAGTAGAACAAATCATTAGACCTACTGGTCTTCTTGATCCTAAAGTTGAAATTCATAAAACCATGGGACAAATTGATGACCTTCTTTATGAAATAAAGAAAAGAACCGCCAAAAACGAAAGAATTATGATTGTCACTTTGACGATTAAAATGGCGGAAGATTTAACTAAATTCTTAAAAGAAAGAGGCATTAAAGTTGTCTACTTACATCATGAAACAAAGACTTTGGAAAGAAGTGAAATCATCTATCAATTAAGAAAAGGCAAATATGATGTTTTAGTGGGTATCAACCTTTTAAGAGAAGGATTAGATATTCCTGAAGTGTCCTTGATTGCTATTTTAGATGCGGATAAAGAAGGCTTCCTTAGAAGTGGAAGATCACTTATTCAAATCATTGGTCGTGCGGCGAGAAATAAAGATGGCACGGTTATCATGTATGCGGACAACATAACTGACTCAATGAAATATGCGATTGATGAAACAAATAGAAGAAGAGCTATCCAAGAAGAATATAATGATGAGAATGGTATAGTTCCTATGACCATCATTAAAGAAATCAGATCTCCACTTCATAATAATGATGATGAAATCGGAGAAATGATGAAGTCTTCAAAGAAGATGTCAAGAAAAGAACTTGAGATCAGAATTAAAGAACTTGAAAAACAAATGAAGAAAGCTGCTCATGATTTTGATTTTGAAAGAGCAGCAGAATTAAGAGACATCATTATTGAGATGAAACTCAATCAATAATGCTCAATTTACAATTGACAATTAAAACTAAGATTTATATTATATATTAGCGCGAAAGGAGGAAATGTATGCTAAATTGGTACGACTGGATATTCTTATTTGTCGGCATCTTAATTATCGTCTTGTGCTTATTACAAGGTGGTAAATCAGAAGGTGCTTCCGGTGCGATTACCGGTGGTGGACTTAACGTCTTCGTTAAGACTAAGGAAAGAGGCGCTGAAAAAGTTATCTCAATTCTTACACTTATCTTAGCAGGAATCTTCTTCTTCATCGCGATGTTGATCAAGATTCTTGGTTAACTTATCAAACTGTTCTCGTAACAGTTTTTTTATTGCTTTTGAGTATAAAAAAAGAGAACTTTAAGTTCTCTTTAATTATGCTGATTTCTTTCCTTTTGAAGTGGCGCTTATCAATTGGATAACACCAGTTAATAAGAAGAAGACACCAGCAAGAATGTAGATGAATTGTAACATTTGTCCTTTGAAGATAAGGGCAAGAATTCCAAGTACCAAGCAGACACCACCGATAATGAAACATAAGACAAATTGTAATGCTTTCATCTTGTGGGTGACATAGAGAATGCCACGAACAATGTAGACAACTGCAAGTGTTAGTAAGATGACTGCAATCGTGTAGATAAGGACTTCACTAGCAAGGTCCATATGAATCAATAAGATGATACCAACCGAGATAGCAAAGGCGCCGTATAGGTACAATGAGGAATAGAATTCACTTAATGGTAGTAAGACACCTGCGATGATATAAATAAGTCCGATAATGAAGCAGATAACCGCAACTGTAATGCTGAGGATCATGTTCACTTTGCCTGGAACGAAGATGCTTAATAAGATAATGCCTGTTCCAGCGAGGATTAGTAAGACACCGAGGAGGATACCCATCCATTTGTATCTTTGAAATAAGTTATTCATAACTACCTCCTAAACATATAATAATATAAACCTTTTAAGGAAAATATGATAATATTTTAGAAAAAGAAAGTGAGGATATTTATGCTTACTAATGAAGAAAGAAAAATAAGAATCCAAAAATATGCGAAGTTAATTGCACAAGTTGGTATCAAAATTATTAAAGGCGAAGAAGTTTGGATTAATGCCGGACTTGATCAACCAGATTTTGTTTATATGGTAGTGGAAGAATGCTACAAGGCCGGAGCAAAACATGTTGAAGTTGTTTTCTCACACATGCCTATGGCAAAACTTTCTACTAAATATGAATCAATCTCCTCTTTAGCGAGAATCTCTCCTTATAGAAAAGCCAAATTAAAATATCAAGCAAACAAACTTCCTTCAATTATCTATATCGATTCTGATGATCCAGATGGATTAAAAGATATCAATCAAGTGAAGATGGCTAAGGCTAGACAAAAATCATATCCAATCATCAAACCTTATAGAGATAAGATGGAAGATAAATATAAATGGTTAATTGTCGGGGCTCCATCAAAAGCGTGGGCAGAAAAAGTCTTCCCAGATTTAAAAGGTGAAGAAGCAATTAACGCTTTATGGGACGCCATCCTTATGACATCTCGTGTTGATGAAAATGATCCAGTTGAAAACTGGAATAAACATAACAGCACCCTTCATGAAAAACAAAAGAAACTCATTGATATGGATTTAAGAAGACTTAAATACCATGCATCTAACGGCACAGACTTTGAAGTAGAACTTATCCCTGGTACCAGATGGGGTAGTGCTTCTGAAACATTAAAAGATGGAAGAGAATATAATCCTAATATTCCAACCGAAGAAGTATTCACCTCTCCATACGCTGGAAGATGCGAAGGTACCTTAGTGGCTTCTAAACCATTATCATATATGGGCCAGCTCATTGAAGACTTCTCTATTACCTTTAAAGATGGTAAGGTCAGTGAAGTTCACGCGAAGAAGAACCAAGCCTTGTTAGAACAAATGGTCAATATGGACGAAGGATCGAAGATGCTTGGCGAAGTGGCACTTGTTCCATTTGAATCTCCAATCAATCAAAGCGGTATTCTTTTCTACAATACCCTTTATGATGAAAATGCTTGCTGTCACGTCGCTCTTGGTGAAGGATTTATCATGACTCTTCCTCAAGCAGCAGATAGAGAAGTGTCACCAGAAGAAGCCCACAAACTTGGTATCAATGACTCAATGATTCACGTTGACTTCATGGTTGGAACCAGAGATTTATCTATCATTGGTATTGATAAAAACGGTAAAGAAATTCAAATCTTTAAAGATGGCACTTGGGCCTTCTAAAATAATCAAAAAATACTTAAAAAGCCGCGTTTTGCGGCTTTTTTTGTTAGTTTTTCACTGTTTTTGGATGTCTAATATGTTTTTAAATAAGATGTTTTTTCTACTCGAGAGAAT
>CAMOSS010000026.1 GCA_946625055.1 uncultured Caryophanales bacterium | reverse complement strand
CAAGGTCTCAAATATCGTATCCAAGTTTCACCACGTAACTGTGTTGGTTGTGGTCTCTGTGTCAGTGAATGTATGGCTAACAAGACCGGTAAGATCGCTCTTGAAATGGTTGAAGCTAAATCTCAATTCCCACAAGAAGACGCTGCCGATTACTTATACAAACACGTTTCTTATAAAGCAAACAGATTACCAGCAGCAATGCAAGCCACTGTTAAGGGTGTCGGATTCATGATGCCTTACATGGAAGTTTCAGGCGCATGTGCTGGCTGTGGAGAAACACCATACTATCGTTTACTCTCACAATTATTTGGTAAAGATATGCTTGTTGCTAACGCAACAGGATGTTCATCCATCTATTCCGGTTCAACACCATTAACTCCATTCTGCACAGATAAGAATGGTGAAGGTGTGGCATGGGCCAACTCCTTATTCGAAGATAACGCTGAATTCGGCTATGGTATGAGAATTGCTACAAACGCCAAATTAGCACAAATTTGCAGAATCTTAGAAGCTGCAAAGGCTAGAGGTGTTGAAGAAGAATTAGCCGCTCAAATCGACTTATACTTCGAAAATATTAAGAATAGAGAAGCGGCAAGACCAATCATTGCAAAACTTGTTGAACTCGTCAAAGCATCTAAAGATGAAGAAGTTAAAGAAGTCCTCAAATATGAAAGAGACTTACTTGACAAATCCGTCTGGATTATCGGTGGTGACGGTTGGTCATACGATATCGGTTACGGTGGCTTAGATCACGTTTTAGCTAATGATGATGACGTCAATGTCATGGTCTTAGATACCGAAGTCTATTCCAACACTGGTGGTCAATCCTCCAAATCATCACAAACAGGTTCCATCGCTAAATTTACCGCTTCTGGTAAGACACAAGCTAAGAAGAACCTCGCTTTAATCGCAATGAGCTATGGCAAAGTCTATGTTGCTCAAATCTCATTAGGTGCAAACCCAATCGCTGCTATTAAAGCCTTAAAAGAAGCTGAATCATATGATGGTCCATCATTAATCATCTGCTATGCTCCATGTGCTAACCATGGTATTAAAGGTGGTCTCACCAACTCCATGAAACAAGAAAGAATGGCAGTGGAATGTGGTTACTTCCCAATCTTCCGTTACGACCCACGTAAAGTCGAAGCAGGAGAACCAGGCTTAACCATCGATATGAAAGAGCCAGATTATTCTAAATTCCGTGACTTTGTCATGACAGAAACCAGATTCTCTCAACTTCCAAGAGTGAACCCTGAACACGCTGAAGAACTTTTGACCAAATCTGAAAAATATGCTCGTGACAGATTCGAAAGAATTAAAAAATTCGGTTTATAATCTCTAACAGACAAAGCAGGAAGTTCTACTTCCTGTTTTTTCTTGCATTAAAAATCATAAAATATTATAATGCTAGTAGGTTAAGGAGAACTTAATTATGTCAAAATCAGAAAAAATGTTAGAAGCATATAAAGATATGCTTAATGAAGTTAAAGAAGTCGAACAAACAATTCTTTCGTTACCAAGAGGCTATATTTCCACAAAAACAATCTCTGGCCATACATATCACTATTTACAATGGAGAGAAGGCAACCGTGTTCTTTCCTCATACGTCAATGATGCTTTATTAGCCATCGTTCAACAAAAAATCGTTATCCGTAAGGCCAACGAAGAATTATTAAAGATTTTAAAGAAAGATCTTCAAAAGACAGAAAAGGCTTTATTAAAAGCTGGTGTTAAAGAAGAAGAAATCCAAGCCTTAAAATAATCAAGTTTATAAATTATACAATTTGAGTGTGCATAACACTCTTTTTGTTTGCTATAATTATCTCTTATGAATAAACTAGTCATCCTTTCAGGCGTCCCGGGAAGTGGTAAGTCATACTTCTCTTCATCACTTAAAAATAAACGTAATCACGTCTATATTGTTTCTTCTGACAATTTGAGAAAACAAATACTTGGATCTCAAAGAGATTTCACTGATGAAGCAACAGTGTGGAAAGTTTTATATGAACTTGTTAAAGCTTATTCCTTTGATGAAAGAGGAGTTGTGATCCTAGACGCGACAAATATCTATTCTGATAATCGTATTGAACTCTTCCATATGTTTAAGAAATATTATAAGGAAATATATTTAGTTTATTTCTCTATTAAGACCGAAACTCTTATTAATCAAAACGAAGAAAGAGAATTCCCTGTTCCTCTTGATGTCCTTCAAAATTTTAGAAGAAGATATGAAACTCCTACCGAAAAGGAAATAGAGTTATTTAAAGGCATTTATAAGGTCGAAAATCACGACATTGAGCCGATAGTGGATAAAATACTCGAAGATGAAAAAAGCAACGCCTAAGCGTTGTTTTTAATTGCCTCATTTAAGAAGTCTTTAACGATTTGTTTATATCTTTCTCTATCAACGATGAACGAGAGTCCATGTGAGGCTCTTGGGAAGGTATATCTTTTAATCATTGATGGATTTGAAAGATAAATATCTTCAGACATCTTAGCGGGGACAAAGTAGTCCTCTTCTCCGTGGATAAGGAGAATTGGTATATTCACATTCTTAACTGCTTGTTTAGTGTCTCCTTTAATGAGATTGAAATGCCCAACCAATATCGCTCCTAAGAATAAGACTGGCCATCCAAGCCATAAAGGAATATGCATATCTTCTTTGCAGACTTTCTTCACAATATTGCTAGGAGAGTCAAATGGGCAATCCGCACAGATGGCTTTCACTTGCTTTGGAAGATTTAGCTCAGCGCTCATAAGAACTGAGCAGCCACCCATGGATATACCAACAAGAACAATATCAGAGTCAGGGAAACGATTAGCAATGTAATCAGCCCAGGACTTAACATCCCTTCTTTCTTTTACACCCATGGTGGTGAATTTTGATTTAGATAGACCATGTGCTCTTTCATCGATAAGAAGAATGTTATAGTTCAATTCTTTAAAGATGAAGAATCCTCCACAGAAATCTCTATTCGCTGTTCCTCTATATCCATGACATAAGATAGCAATAGGTGCGCCTTTCTTATGCTCATAGTATCTCGCATGTAAAGAGTGCTTATCATATGAATCGATATAGACATCTTCACATGGAAGATTTTGGAGAGTGTGAAGCAGATCGATAACAGTCTCTAAAGAGGCTTTCCATTTAGGATCGCTTGGATAATCACCATCTTTAAGTTGTTGCTTATTAGGTGAATGGAATGTTGTGTATCCAATATAGATTGAGAATATAAGATAAATAACAACAAGTAATCCAATGACTCCTAAAGAGATATAAAGGCCTATCATAACTTAGGCTCCTTCATTGAACCTAATGTTTTATAAAGGAGTGTATAAAGAGATTTTGCCTCTTCAAGTGATAGGTTAAGGCATCCAGCGATTGCAGTAGGGACATTTGACAGCTTATCTTCAAGCTGTTCGCCTTCTTTTGTTAAGGTAACTTTTACATTTCTTTCATCATTTTTATCGCGAAATCTACGCAAAAATCCTTTATTTTCCAGTTTTTTAAGAAGTGGAGACAATGTTCCAGAGTCTAAATAAACCATCTCACCAAGAGCAGTAACATTCATTTCTTTTTGCTCAAATAAGGCTAGTAAGACAATATATTGTGTGTATGTTAAATCATACTCTTTTAAAATAGGGGTATATTTACTTATTAATTCCTTACTTACAACGTATAAAGGGAAGCAAAGTTGATTGGATAATTTAAGTTCTTCTTTCATAACTATTTAAGTAATTTAGCAACTTCTTCTTCAAAATCTTCTGGTTTGGTCATTGGTTCAAATCTTGCAACGACTTCGCCTTCTTTATTGATTAAGAATTTGGTGAAGTTCCATTTGATTCTTCCCTTCTTTTGTTCCTTTAACCATTTGAATAAATCACAGGCTTGAGGGCCATTGACTTTGATCTTTTTATATCTTGGGAACATGGTGTGATACTGGATGGTGCAGAAATCATGAATTTGTTCATCACTTCCTGGTGCTTGACCTAAGAATTGGTTGCATGGGAAGTCTAAGATTTCAAAACCTTGATCATGGTATTTTTCATACATAGCTTCTAAAGCTTTATATTGAGGGGTGAGACCACAGCCGGTAGCGGTGTTAACGATTAATAAGACTTTACCTTTGTGTTCTTCTAATGTTGTTTCATTTCCTTTTCTATCAAGAACTTTAATGTTGAATAATTCGGACATAACAATTTCTCCTTTTCTAATTAAATTGTATGCAATATAATTGTGTAAGACAAGTACTTTCGTTAAAAAAATGAAAAAACTTGTTCACTTAAAAGTGTATTATAGTGGAATGGAAAGGTTATCTTTGATAAAATAGCGGCATGGAAAAGAAAATTGTTATTAAAGGGGCTAAGGAAAATAATTTAAAAAATATTAGCCTTTCTATACCTAAAGAAAAATTAGTGGTATTCACTGGTCTTTCAGGAAGTGGTAAAACCACTTTAGCGTTTGATACAATTTACGCGGAAGGCCAAAGAAGATATGTTGAATCACTTTCTAGCTATGCTAGACAGTTTTTAGGCAACTTCGAAAAACCTGATGTTGAATCAATTGAAGGTCTTTCACCTGCTATTTCTATCGATCAAAAGACAACTTCTCATAATCCAAGATCTACAGTTGGCACAGTTACTGAAATCTATGATTATTTAAGATTATTGTTCGCAAATATAGGCGTGCCTTATTGCCCAAATCACAATGTTCCAATTGTTTCTTTCACTGTTACTCAAATGACAGATATCGTGATGGAATACCCTGAAGGTAGTAAGATTCAACTTTTATCCCCTGTTGTTCATCATGAAAAAGGAACACAAAAAGATATTATTGATAAATTAAGAGCCAGTGGCTTCCAAAGATTAAGAGTGGATGGAAATCTTTGCTTAATCGATGAAGTCCCAGAACTTGAAAAGAATAAAAGACATGATGTTGACATTGTCGTTGATAGAATCATTGTTAAACCAGAAGCAAGATCAAGAGTGTTTGAATCCATTGAAACCGCTTTAGATTGGTCGCATGGTCTTTTGGTTATTGTTTCTGAAACAGACGAAAGAGTTTTATCTGATCAACACACATGTCCTCACTGTGGATTTTCAGTTCCTAAACTTGAACCAAGATTATTCTCTTTTAACTCTCCTTTAGGATGCTGCCCAGACTGCAATGGTATTGGAATGAAAAGAGAAGCTGATCCTGATTTACTCGTTCCTGATGAAAATGTCACTCTTGCGGATGGAGCGATTGATTACTATAGACACATGGTTGGTTCTCAAAACCTTGAATGGCAAGAATTCCAACTCCTTTGTAAGCTCTATAAGATTCCAATGAATGTTCCATTTAAAGAACTAAATGATGAACAAAGAAAAATTATCTATTATGGTTCTCCAGATGTTCAAAAATATCAACTCAAATCATCATCTGGAAACGTTATGAATAGACTTGGATACATTGAAGGTATCAAGACCAAAATTGAAAGACTTTATAACGAAACAAGCTCTGAATGGATGAGGGACTACTATGAAAAATTCCTCAGAGATCACGAGTGTACAACCTGCCATGGAGCAAGATTAAACCCTCAAGTTTTATCTATTAGAATCGATGGCAAAAACATCTATGAAGTCACAAGTTTGCAACTTAAAGATTTACAAGTGTTTTTAACAGAATTACGTCAAAAACTATCTAAAACCCAATTAGAAATCGCTAATTTAGTGTTAAAAGAGATCGAAAATAGAGTGAAGTTCCTCTGTGAAGTAGGCCTTGAATATTTGACTTTATCACGTATGGCTATGACCCTTTCTGGTGGTGAGGCACAACGTATTAGACTTGCCACTCAAATCGGTTCTAAACTCTCCGGTGTTTTATATGTTTTAGATGAACCATCCATCGGTCTCCATCAAAGGGATGATAAGAAATTAATCGCCACTTTAAAAGAGATGGTCGAACTTGGAAATACCCTCATTGTTGTCGAACACGATGAAGAGACAATTAGGTCTGCTGATTATGTTGTTGATATTGGTCCAGGGGCTGGTGTTCACGGTGGTGAAGTTGTTCATTCTGGCACATATCAAGAGTTATTAAAGAACACCAAGAGTATCACCGCTCAATATTTAACTGGAAAGAAATATATTCCTATTCCTAAAGAGAGAAGAAAAGGAAATGGTAAGTTCATTTCTATCATTGGGGCAGCCTCAAACAACCTTAAAAATATTAATGTTGATATTCCTTTAGGAAAGCTTGTCGCCGTTACTGGTGTTTCTGGTTCTGGTAAGTCAACACTTATCAATCAAACATTACTTCAACACCTCAAATGGCATCTTGGAAGTGAAGATAGACCAACTGGTATTGTTAAAGAGATTAAAGGATTTGAAAACATTGATAAAGTTGTTGATGTTTCTCAAGATCCAATTGGAAGAACTCCAAGATCTAACCCTGCCACATATGTCAAACTCTTCGATGCGATTAGAGATTTATTTGCAGAAACAACCGAAGCCAAAGCAAGAGGTTTTGATAAATCAAGATTCTCATTTAATGTTCCTGGTGGAAGATGTGAGAAGTGTCAAGGCGCGGGTGTTACACGTATCGCGATGAATTTCTTACCTGATGTGTACATCAAATGTGATGAATGTAACGGAAGAAGATATAACGAAGAAACCTTACAAGTTACCTATAAAGGTAAAAATATATATGATGTCCTAGAAATGACTGTTGAAGAAGCTCTTAACTTCTTTGAAAATAGACCATCAATTAAGAAAGGCTTACAAGCCTTATATGATGTTGGTCTCGGTTATATTAAATTAGGACAACAAGCCACAACATTATCTGGTGGTGAAGCTCAAAGAGTGAAACTCGCTTTTGAACTTCAAAAGAAACCTACTGGTAAAACACTTTACATCTTAGATGAACCAACCACTGGTTTACATACTGACGATGTTAAGCGTTTAGTGGAAGTATTGCAAAGACTTGTTGATCACGGAGATACAGTTTTAGTTATTGAACATAACTTGGATGTTATTAAAGTCGCGGACTATCTCATTGATTTAGGTCCAGAAGGCGGAGACCAAGGCGGTACAGTTGTCGCTACAGGCACTCCTGAAGAAGTTTCAAAGAATAAGAAATCATATACCGGCTACTATCTCATCGATATGCTAAAAAACGGTAAATATGAATAGAGGTATTTAGTATGAAAATTGTTGGAATAGTTTTACTAATTATATTCATGGTTATCTCAATTGGGGCTTTTGTGATGAATGTTCTTCATGTTCGTGGTTATGTTAAGAGTCCAATTGAAGTTATTGATCCAAAACAAATTTTAAAGAAGTCATTAATCTTAAATGGTGTCTTTGCTTTAGCCATGGATATCGCGATTAATATGATTTATGTTGCAATTGAAGTGACACCTCTCTGGTGGGAAGTTTTACTCACTATCGTGCTTGTTGCCATCTGCGCTTTTGCTTTAGCAACTTTATACACAACATTTAGAATTCATTACTATCGTAGAAATCTTCCTAAAGATATTGATAAAAAACTCTATTATGCAATGTGCATTTCTGTTCCAGTTTTAATCATTTCTTTATGGTATTCATTTAATGGATTTGCTAATTATATGACATTCCCAATTCCTAATGGAATTTCATTCACTGAAGGATGGACACGTCCAGGTGTTGGATCCTCAGGATTTAGCATTGCCTTTTATGCATTATGCATCTTATCTGGTGCATTGTTTGTTTATTTCCTTTGCGACCATAAAATGTATCAACAATACGGTAAGCATGGAATTATTGAATCCACATTCTTAATTGCTTTCCCTGCAGGTATATTAGGTGCACGTATATGGTATGTCATTGGAAACTGGACTGTTGATGGTTTTGATAAAGACCCAATGATGATGTTTAGAATTTGGGAAGGTGGCCTCACAATTTTAGGCGGGGCAATCATGGGTATTGTTGTTGGTGTTCTTTGGTTCATTTGGAGAAACAAACAATATTCCATTTGGATCGCTGTCGATATGATTGTTCCAACAATCCTTTTAGCCCAGGCTATTGGTAGACTAGGAAACTTCTTTAACTGTGAAGTTCACGGTAATCCTGTTCCAGCGGAATATTGGAATTGGCTCCCTCAAATCATCGTGAGAAATGGCATGTTCTCATCTTCTGAAGAAGCCTTAACAAATGGAACGTTCTATTTACCATTATTCTTAATCGAAGGTGTTCTTAACATTGGTGGATATTTCATCATCTCATCATTATTTGGAAAGAAACTTAGAAAATATACAGAACTTGGCGATTTAGCCTTTGGCTATGTTGTGGTTTACGGCGTGATTAGATCCGCGTTAGAACCATTAAGAAATACTTCATTTAACATGGGCGAAAATGGTTACTGGTCATGGATATTCTCTTGCTTATTTATCGTCTTCGGTGCGCTTGGAATATTCCTTAACCACTTAGTGAGATACTTATTAAGAAAGAAAAAGAACAACATTAAAAATGTTGGTTCACCTAATGTTTTAAAGAATTCTCTTATTATTGGTGGTTCAGTTTCTATCTTAGTTTTAACTATTGGAATCATTTTAATGATTAGCGGTAAACCAAACCTCACATCATTAGTGTATGATCTCTTTAATGTTGGAGTTATGCTCCTCTGCATTGGTTTTGGAGGCCTATTAATTTCAGGACTAAGTTCTTTATTATTTGTCCTTGAATCAAAAAGAGAAGTGGTTACTGCTAATGAATAAATATGATTTAGTCCTTTTTGATATGGATGGAACGATCGCAAATACTGATGAGTTGGTCGTCACATCAATGGAATATTTCTACAAAAAGTATGGTCATGGTTATATTAGACCAAGAGAAGAAACAATTTATTTCTCTGGTCCACCAATGAAAGAAACGATGAAAAAAGAGTTTCCAGACTATGACACAGATATGTTGACAAAGGAGTTTATTGAAGTCTCAACTCCTCTATATGAACAATTGGTGACTTCATACCCAAATTGCAGACACGTTCTTTTAAAATTAAAAGAACAAGGGATTAAACTTGGTGTCGTTACTAACAAAGCTCATGGACCTGCGCTTATATGTTTAGATGTTATCGGACTTGAAAACATCTTTGACTTATTAATCGGTTCTGATGATGTTAAAACATTAAAGCCAAGTAACGAAGGGATTTTAAAGGCTATGTCTATCTTTGGCATTAAAGATAAAGACAGAGTCTTATATGTCGGAGACAATCCGATTGATTATGACACTGCAGTTAATAGTGGTGTTGATTCCTGTTTAGTAATGTGGGGTCCAAGGAAAATGAATCCGCGCGTCAACCCAAAACATAAAATCTACAAGTACAGCGATTTATTGGAGGTAGTGTTAGATGAAAAGTAATTATGATGCATTAGTAATTGGCTGTGGCCCTGCTGGTATGGGAGCCGCTCTTGCTTTAAAGAAAGCCGGAGTTGATTTTGCCATTATTGAAAAGGATGCTCCTGGAGGAAAAGTAAATATTGCTCCAAGAGTGGATAACTATCCAAGGCAAGCTCCAATTCCTGGACCAGATTTAGCCGTTTTATTATTCCAAAGAATAATTGATAACAATATTGAAATGATTCAAGATGAAGTTTTGTCTTTGACAAAAGAAGGAGAATTATTCCATCTTAAAACAAAATTTAGTGGTGAACTCACTGCTAAGGTTGTCTTAATTGCCACAGGCACAAAAGAAAGAAAACTAGGTTTAGAGCATGAAGATGAAATGTTGGGTCATGGTTTAAGCTATTGTGCAGTTTGTGATGGACACTTCTTTAAAGATAAAGATGTCTTAGTTGTCGGTGGCGGAAATGTCGCCCTTAAAGAAACAGTTTATCTTTCTAAACTCTGTAAGAAGGTTTATCTCGTTCATAGAAGAAATGAATTTAGAGGTGATCTTAAATACGTTAACGAAGTTAAGGAACTTCCAAATGTTGAAATCATCACCCCATATATTCCTTTAGAGATTATTTGTGATGACAAAGTCAAAGCTATCAGACTTCAAAATAGAGAAGATAATAGTGAAAGAACAATTGAAGTTCAAGGATTCTTCCCACTCGTGGGGCAAGATCCAAATTCTAATTTTGTGAATATTGAAAATGTTAAAAACGAATGGGGCACCATTCCATATACATCAATTAAAACAATGGAAACAGGTTGTCCAAACTTATTCGTCGCTGGTGATGTGACACCAAGAGATTTAAGACAAATCTATTTAGCGGAACACGATGGTATGGTGGCCGCTAATTCAATGATTGAGGCTTTGAAAAAATAATGAATCAAATGATGTCGTTTGCTCAAAGTGTAAAAGAAGAGATTGCAAGTAATGAGTATGAATCTGAGCAAAGGATTCGTGCCTTACTCGCGGCTTTCATTCGTATCAATGGACATGTCTCTTTTTCTCATAAAACGACATCCATTCATTTAAGAACTGAAAATGCAAAAGTAGCGAGGTTTATTTACACCACAATTAACTCGTTTTACAACAAGAGTTCTCATATCGAATATATTCAAAAGAATAATCTCAACAAAAGAATTCAATATGAGATAGTTATCGATGATGCAGATCAAATTATCGATGACTTAGAAATTGACTTCCTTGAAGGTAAAATTGCTAAGAACATTATTAAGAATGATGATTCTATTGCTGGATATCTTGCAGGTGCCTTTTTAGCCTCTGGTTCCATCAACTCTCCAACCACGAGCAATTACCATATGGAAATAGTGGTGAACTCTGAAAACTATGCGAGATGGATGCTGCACCTTTTTTCAAGATATAAAAACACAAATATTGAACCAAAAATAATTGAAAGACGCGGGAAATACGTGATTTATTTCAAAAAAAGTGATCAAATTGCTGATTTCTTAATCATGATTGGAGCGGTCTCTTCATGTATGGAATTTGAGAACATTCGTGTCGATAGAGACTTTACAAATTCTGCAAATAGATTGACTAATTTTGATGTCGCAAATATGAAGAAAACTGTCTCTGCTGGTCAAAAGCAAGTTGAGCAAATTAAAGCTATCGATAAAGTGATTGGAATTGATAACATCACAAATAAAAAAGCAAGAATATTATGTCACTTAAGATTGGAAAATGAATCGGCCTCTTTGCTTGAACTTGCAAGGCTGTTATCAGAGGAAATTAATACCCCTGTTTCCAAGTCTAATATCAACCATTTATTCAGATATTTAAATAACCTATATTCGAGAGTAGGAAAATAAAATGAAAATTGAATTACAACTCGGAATGAGAATCCGTTATTTAAGAAAAAAAGCTAATCTCACAATTGAAGATTTGGCTTTTGAATGTGACATTAATAAAAATTATCTTTGTGATTTAGAAAATGGAAGAAGAAATCCAACTTTAAAAGTCCTTGAAAAACTTGCGAATGGATTTGGAATCACCATTTCTGAACTTACACAAGGATTAGAATCTTTTAACAAATAA
>CAMOSS010000025.1 GCA_946625055.1 uncultured Caryophanales bacterium | reverse complement strand
TCAATCCGTAGTTCGTGTTAATGTTCTTTCTTCTAATAAAGAAGAAATCCTTAAAGATAAAGAAAACTTTGAAGAAATTGAAGGCATGGAAAACCTCCTCCTTTATAAAGGAAAAGAGCAATTAAGACACAATAGATATTCTCAACTATTTGATATCTTCCCAACTTCTAAAGGTATGAATTATCTCCTTGAAAGAGTGGATGTTGATTCTATGAAACCAATCGCTATCTATCAAGGGTCAAGCGGTGAAAATCTCTTCTTAGAAGTAATGATGAAAGTGGGAAGAGATGTGAAGATGGATCTTCTTTTAGAGACTGAAAAAGATTACCAAAACGTTAATCGTAACATCGATAAGTTTGGTCTTAAGAAATCTAATGTCTATCTCACAAATCCAGGCACCATTCTTTCATGTTTGAGTGAACCAGTTTCAACATTCTTTGTTTTACCTCGTTCTTCAAATATGCAAGCGATGAGAACTTCACCTGATTATATGCTTCATTTCAAGAGAGAATCTCTTGATGAAATAATTAATTCTGAAAAGCTTCTTTTGAAAGAAGCCTATGAAAACACTGAAGAAGGTGGACTTATTGTTTATGTCGTCACCACCTTATCACATAAAGAAGGACATTCTCTTGTCAAAGAGTTTGTGAAGAATAATCCTCTCACTCTTATTGAAGAGAAACAATTCCTTCCATTTGATAAATATGATTCTTCAATGTATTACGCCATATTAAGAAAAGAGGCTAACAATGATTAATCTTTTCGGTATGGAAATGAAAAAGCTCGAAGAGCAAATGCTCTTAGAGGGCCAAAAGAAATATCGTGCGACACAGCTATATCTTTGGCTATACGAAAAGAAAGCTACTTCTTTTGATGAGATGAGTGATATCTCGTTAAAATTTAGAGAAGTTCTTAAAGAAAAATACACTCTTGATCTACCAAGTATCTATACCAAACAAGTTTCAAGCGATGGCACAATTAAGTTGCTTTTAGAACTTAATGATGGGATGAAAGTAGAAACCGTCCTCATGAGATATTCCTACGGAAACGCTATCTGTGTTTCCTCTCAAGTCGGATGTAATATGGGCTGTTCATTTTGTTCCTCAGGTCTTCTTGGAAAACAAAGAAACTTAACCGCAGATGAAATGGTTGGTCAAGTGATGGTCATGAATTCCCTTCTTAGAGAAGAAAATAGAGGGGGACGTGTCACCCATATCGTCGTTATGGGAACGGGTGAACCAATGGATAATTATGATAATGTCATGGACTTTATCAGAATTGTGAACAACCAAAAAGGTTTAGCCATTGGCGCAAGACATATCACCATCTCAACATGTGGTCTTCCTGATGGAATAAGAAAATATGCGAATGAGGGTTTACAAACCAATCTTGCTATTTCCTTACATGCCCCAAACAATGAACTTCGTAACAAGTTGATGAAGATTAATAAAGCATATCCTCTTGAGGTTTTGATGCCTGCAGTTAGAGAATATGAACAAATCTCAAATAGAAGAGTGACATATGAGTACCTTCTTTTAGAAGGTATCAATGATACAACTGAATGTGCAGATCAATTAGTGAACCTCATTAAAGGAACCATGGGTTATGTTAATTTGATTCCTTATAATGAGACAAAACTATGCGATTATAAACGTTCATCAAATAACCGTGTTCACGCATTCTTAGATTATTTATCTAAGCATGGGGTTACAGCGACAATCAGAAAAGAGTTTGGTTCTGATATTGACGCTGCATGTGGACAATTAAGAGCAAAAGTGGAGGGTCGTAATGAAAAATAAAGTTTATTTAAGCGGCCAATTTGCGAAAAAAACTGATGTTGGTAAAGTCAGACTTACCAATGAAGATAGAGTATTAGCCGTTACTAATTTAAAAGGTAACGTTTTGCTCGTTGTTTGTGATGGAATGGGTGGCTCCTCTAAAGGTGATTTAGCCTCAACTTTAGCCACTGATCTTTTAAGAGATGAATTCCAAAACAAAAAAGGTTTCCTTACCAGAGCCGGAGCCTATCACTGGCTCACCTCAACAATTAGAAGAGCAAATGCCCAAATTTATGATGAAGCATATAAGAATCCTCAATATAAAGGCATGGGTACAACATTAACCGCCATACTCATCGTTGGAAATTATGCTGTTTTAGCGCAGATTGGTGATTCAAGAGCATACACAATTAAAGATAGTAAATTAATGCAAATGACAGAGGATCAAACCTATGTCGGCTATTTATATAGAACTGGTCAAATCACTGAAGAAGAGATGAAAACACATCCAAAGAGACACGTTTTAATGAATGCTTTAGGCATTTATCCATCTCTTGAAATCGATGCCAGAATTATCAACTATGAAGGAGAAAAATTCCTCCTTTGTTCTGATGGTTTATATAACAATGTCTCTAATAGAGACATCGAAGCAATTTTAAAGAACGAAGATAGCGTTGATGAAAAAGCTGATGAGCTCATCGCTTTAGCTAATGCGAACGGTGGAAGCGATAACATCGGTATTGTTCTTTGGGAGGTATTTAAATAATGCCGCTCAAAATAGGAACAATTATTGAAAGCAGATATAGAGTCGAAGAAAGAATCGGTCATGGAGGTATGGCTGAGGTTTATCTTGCCACCGATATCATCTCTAAAAAACCTGTCGCCATTAAGATGATTAGAGAAGATGTCATGAAGAATCCAATCAATCTTCGTCGTTTTGAAAACGAAGCTTTAATCTCTGCTTCTTTAAATCATGAAAATATCATCAAAGTTTATAACCATGGTCGTGTTGATGATCGTGCTTATATCGCAAACGAATATATCAAAGGTCAAACACTTAAAGATGTCTTAGACTTTAGAGGTTCACTCTCTTTAGAAGAAGCTCTTTCCGTTATGATTCAACTCGTGAGCGCTCTCTCATACGCCCATAAGCACAATATCATTCACCGTGATGTCAAACCTCAAAACATCTATCTTCTTCCTGATGGAACACTTAAACTTGGGGACTTTGGCATTGCCCAAGCTGATGGTTTAGAAGATTCTTTAACCATGACAAATGATATTATCGGTTCAGTTTATTACTTAGCTCCTGAGATTTCTAAAGGTGCTGAGGCTACGCCTCAATCCGATATATATGCGACTGGAATTACATTCTTTGAAATCATTACTGGACGTGTGCCATTTATGAAAGATAACGCGGTGAATATCGCTGTTGCGCATATCAAAGAAAAATTCCCATCAGTGAAAAAATATTTACCAAATTGTCCAAAGGAAATTGAACGTGTCATTTATAAATGCTGCAAGAAAAATCCTAAGGATAGATATAAGAGCATGGATGAACTCTTAGAAGACTTAAAACAAATTAAGTCTAATCCAAATCTTTATAAGGAGAAGAAGTCGTTAATCTCTAAGATTTTCGGTTTTAAATAATGAGAGAAGGTTTAGTTATTTCGTTACGTTATGGAGTATATGTGGTCAAAGTTGATGATCAATATATTTCCTGCTCTCAAAGAGGAACATTAAAAAAAGAGAAAAGATCCCCAGTCGTCGGAGATAAAGTCTTAGTGAATCTTGAAGAGAACGTCATCGAAAATGTGGAGGAAAGAAAAAACATTTTAAAAAGACCAAGTATCGCAAATCTTGATCAAATGTTCATTGTCTTTTCCCTTAAAGAACCTGAATTCTCATACCATTTAGCGTTTAAGTATCTTACTTATGCGAATAAATATCACATCAAAACAATTCTTATTCTGACTAAGTCAGATAAAGATATCTCTATTAGCGAGACAAAAGAGATAGTGAATATATTTAACAAGTTAAATATAGATACCTATGTTGTCTCAAATAAAACCAAAGATGGGCTTGATAGATTAGCCCCATTATTCAAAGGTAAAATATCCTGTTTAGTCGGACAATCAGGAGTGGGAAAATCTTCCCTTCTTAATGCGATTGACTCCTCATTCAATAGAGGAGAAGGAGAATACAGTGTCTCTCTTGGAAGAGGAAAACATGAAACCAAAGAAACAATTCTTCTTCCATATCAAAACGGTTATATCGCCGACACTCCTGGATTCTCCTCGCTGGATTTAGAACTTTATAAAGAAGACCTTGCAAAATATTTTCCAGGATTTACTTCTTTATATGAAGATTGCTATTTCAATGACTGTCTCCATATTTCTGAAAAACACTGTCGTGTTAAAGAAGAAATAGAAAAAGGAAATATTCCTCAAATTGCTTATCAAGAATATCTAAAACTATCTATGGAAGCTGTTCCATATATCAAGAGGTACGAAGTATGAAAAACGTTAAAGTATCACCATCAATTCTATCTGCTGATTTTAATGATTTAAGAAAAGAAATTAAATCAATTGAAGAAGCGGGTGCAGAGTATTTACATTTCGATGTTATGGATGGACATTTTGTCGATAACATTTCTTTTGGTATTCCAGTTTTAAAGAGCATCGCAAAAACTCACAAGATGATTAACGATGTTCACATCATGATTTCTGAGCCAAAAAGATATGCGAAAAGATTCCTTGATGCCGGAGCGGATATCTTAACCTTCCATTATGAAGCAGTAAAAAACGATGAGGAAGTCTTTGAAATCATTGATATCATCCATAAAGAAGGAAAACTTGCCGGTATTTCAATCAAACCAAATACTCCAACGGATGTAGTTTATAAATTCTTAGGTGAACTCGACTTAGTTTTAGTCATGAGTGTTGAACCAGGATTTGGTGGACAAGCTTTTATGAGAAACGCGCTTAATAAGATTAGTGCTTTAAGAAAATATATCGATGAAAACAAACTTGAATGTTTGATTGAAGTTGATGGTGGAATCAACGAAGAAACCGCAAAAGAATGCCGTGATATGGGTGTTGATATCCTTGTCGCTGGATCATACATTTTTAAAGCGGATAATTATAAGAAACAAATCGAGGCTTTGAGAAAATAATGAAAGTGATGTTACTTCCTTCAATTATTATCGCAGTTGTGTCATTCACCATATTTATGGTGTTTTCGATGTTGAACTATAAGAGAAGATATAATGTGAAATACAATCTCAGAAACATGTTCCCTTATGAATTTAACTACGAAACAACATTCAAAGAGAATTTGATTGGAAACATCTTTTTAGTCGCGACAAGTGTGGGATTGGTCCTTTTCTATATCTCATTCTTCCAAAGCATGAATAACTTTGGATTACCAATTGTGACATTAGTTGCTGGAATCTTAGGCTCTGTCTTAATGCCATTTATCGCCTTTACTCCAATTAAGATGATTAGAATGCATTTAGCAGTGGATGTGACATTCTTCCTTATGACATTCTTAACATTTGCCTCTTATGGGTTAATTATGGTCAGTGAATATCAAGTGTTCATGCAAACAAAATCTCTTGTTATGGCAATAGTGAACTTCGTCTTTGCCTTAGGTATCTTTCTTATCTTAATGAATCCTAAGTTAACCCATTGGGGAGATTTAGAAGAAGTGGACAATTCCGATGGAACAAAATACTATAAAAGACCAAAATACTTTGTCTTAGCCTTCTCAGAATGGCTTATCATGTTCTTTATGATCGCTTCAGTTATTCTTGGTCTTATTACCTTCTATTTAATTTAATTAAGACTGAAAAAGAGTAGAAAAAAAGACATGCGCGGCATGTCATTTTTATTTCTATTCGTTCCGATTATCTTTCTTTATATTGTTTGTTAAGAGAGCGATAAGCACGAGTAGACATACGAATCTTCACTTCTTTACCGTTAATAACAACAGTACGGAGTTGGAGGTTGGTATTCCATCTACGACGAGTAGCTCTTAAAGAGTGGGAACGATTGTTGCCGCTAACTGGGCCTTTTCCTAATACTGGACAAACTCTTGACATATCACTGCCTCCTAAATGCAAAAGACATATTATCATAAGATAAATGTTATAGCAATAAAGAAATAATTAAAATTTTACGTTTGGATATAGTCTCTCAAACTCTTCTTTTGAGATTCTATTTTTACACTTTTCTATCATCGCTTGATAAAGGAGTCCTTTACGATCAAAAGTGAGATATCTAGTATGACCTTGTCTAGTATAAAAATAGATAGTTTTTTTCTTTAAAGATCTCTCTTCATCTATATAGATGATATCTGAGAAATTATAGACCAATGTTTTTGTGAAACGATGGACGATAACTTCTTTTCTTTGAAGTTCATAGTAGTTGAATTTAATAGTGATAAATAAAAAGAATATTGCAGAGGCAATCCATAATCCGAGCAACACATAAGGTTGCCAACCCCATGGCCATGTTAAAAAGAAATTAAAGCAAATAGCAAAAAGTAGCCCTGCTGAAACAAGCGTGGCCACTAAAAATGTTACAAGGATTCTAGAAAGTGCAATTTTTAATTTCATTATTTACCCATTTTGTTGTGATAGGCATCCATCAAGTTCTTAAGAAGTGTGAGTCTTGTTAATAAACCGACACCACCAGGAACTGGTGTTTGTAAAGCGACTGGTAAGCCTCTTTTGGCATCGCCTTTTAAGCCTTCTTCTGTTCTATTGATACCAACATCAACGATAACAGCGGATGGTTTGTATTCAAATGATTCATTTAAGAATTCAGTTTTACCGATAGCGATGACAATGATATCAGCATGTTTGATATAAAAGGCCATATCTTCTCTTGTGGTTCTTGAGTGAAGAACGGTGACATTACAGTGTTCTCTAAGAAGGAGCTTCGCCATTGGTTTACCGACGATATTACTTCTTCCAATAACAACAGCGTTTTTACCTACGAAGTTCACATTTTCACTTTTGAGATAATCGATGATTCCTTTTGGAGTACATGGAAGAAGCTTACTCATTGGATGGAAGCCATCAATGTCTTGACTTGGATCGACAGCGAGTTTGATTCTTTCTTCGTTGATATGTTTTGGAAGTGGCATTTGGACTATAAGTCCATCGATATTAGGATTGTGTTTAACAATATCGATTTCTTTTAATAATTCTTCTTCTGATATATCAATAGGGAATTTCTTTAATTCAACGTTGATACCAACTTCGTTTGCGTCTTTAATCTTGCCTTTGACATAAGCGCATGAAGCTGCATCATCATTAACCTGCATAATGATAAAAGAAGGAACTCTTTCGAGCTTAGCAATTTCTTCTTTTAAAAGTTCTTTTTGTTGTTGTACGTATTCTTTAATAATCATAATTAGTATTTAATCTCTGGGACTCTTCCCTCATATTGTCTAATTTTCACACCCGCGAGTTGAAGCATTTTAAGTGATGCTTGTGTTTCTGTGGTGTTTGCATATTTGTTTGAATGATAGACAACTTCTTTAATTCCGGTTTGAATGATAGCTTTTGTACATTCGTTACATGGGAATAAAGTGACATAAAGGGTACAACCTTGAAGGGCTGCTCCGTCTCTGGTATTTAAAATAGCGTTAAATTCAGCGTGACAGACATAGAGGTATTTAGAATCTAAACCTTCTCCTTTGTTCCATGATAATTCATCTTCGTCACAACCTCTTGGCATTCCGTTATAGCCAATAGAGACAACTTTATGGTCTTTATCGACGATACAGGCGCCAACTTTTGTATTTGGATCTTTACTTCTTAAAGAGGAAAGATAGGAAATCCCCATGAAGTATTCATCCCAATTAATATTTGATGCAGGCATATAAAATCCTCCTTAGCAACTATAATAAACCACTCGCTGTCGTTTATTAAAGAGTTTTTGATTAATTAATCTAATTATCTATTTGTAAACAAATAAATAATCAAGTTATAATGTTAGAGATTGGAGAATTACATATGTCTGAAAAAGTAGTAGCGATGATTTTAGCTGGTGGAAAGGGCACCAGGCTACAAGCTTTGACAAGAAAAACTGCTAAGCCAGCGGTTTCTTTTGCCTCGAAGTATCGTATCATTGATTTCCCTTTATCAAATGTTGCTAATAGCGGCATTAATGTTGTTGGAGTATTGATTCAATATGAATCAACCGAACTCGATACCTATATTGGTGATGGTGTTATTTGGGGATTTAACGGAGTGAAATCTTCTATTAATACCTTATCACCAAGGCAAACTGAGGAGGGATCTAATTGGTACGAAGGTACAGCTGATGCAATTAGCAAGAACATCGACTTCTTAGACGAATATGATCCTGAATACGTTTTAATTCTTTCTGGTGACCATATTTATAAGACCAGATATAACGATATGGTTAAACTTCATGAACAAAGCAAAGCTGATGCAACTATCAGTGTTATTGAAGTTCCTATGGAAGAAGCTTCAAGATTTGGCATCATGAATGTTGATAAAAAAGATAGAATCATTGAATTCCAAGAAAAACCAAAGAAACCTGCTTCTAACTTAGCATCTATGGGTGTTTATATTTTCACTTGGAAAGTTTTAAGACAATATTTAGTGAGAGATATGAAATCCGTTTCATCATCTCATGACTTTGGTAAAGATATCATTCCTCAAATGTTAGCCGATAAGAAGAAACTTATGGCTTATCGTTTCAGTGGATATTGGAGAGATGTTGGTACTTTAGCCTCACTCCACGAAGCAAATATGGATATCGCCTTAAATATGGGTGGTCCAAATCTTTACGATCACGATGATAGAACAAAGATTTATACCGAAGATAATTCTAGTGTTCCTCAATACATTGGCCCAAACGCCTCAATTAAAAATTCCATCGCTAACCAAGGTGCGGTCATTTTAGGTTCCATTGATAGATGTGTCATCTCAAGTGATGTCACTATCGAAGAAGGGGCTGTTCTTACCGATACAGTGGTGATGAAAGGGGCAACAATCAAGAGTGGTGCCAAGATTCACAAAGCCATCATTGGACCAGATGTTGTTGTCGATGAAAATGAAGAGATTAACCTTGATTCTGATAAGGTTGTTCTCATCGCTAAATAGGAGGGAAGAATTATGCCAGTCGTAAATGCTTTATTAAATTTATTTAATAGTCCATCTTTAGGGGCTTTAACAGAAAAGAGAAACTTTGGTTCCGTTACCTTCTTAGGAAGATACGGTTTAGCCGATGTTATGCTCTCTAACTTCTCCAACTCCGGTATTAATAGAATTGGTATTTTAGTCGATAGATATACTCAATCGATGAGAAACCATGTTCAAACCGGTAAAACCTTTATCAATAACACCAAGATTGGTGGTTTAGATATCATCTATGATGAACAAGGTAATTTAAAACCTCAACTAAATAATGATATCAGTGACTTAACCGCAAACATTTCCTACATGGAACATCTCTTTTGTGATTATTTAATCGTCGCTCCATCAAATATGTTGATGACATTTGATTTTAGAAAGATGCTCAAAGAGCATATTAAATCAGGAAGAAGCATCACAATGATGTATCAACATCGTTCTGATTTAAAGAAGAGATTCTTAGATAGCAATGTCATTACATTAAATGAAGATGGCTCTGTTAAAACTATCAAAAGAAATGATGGTGAAGCTAATGAAGGCGATGTTTCGTTAGAAATCTATATCTTCAATAATCAAACCTTTATCGATATGGTTAGTGAACAACCAACCGTCTCTTTAAAATATGGAATTAAAGAAATGGTGGCGCATTATATTAAAAAGAATAAAAAAGAAGTGGGATCATACTTATATGACGGATATCTCCTCCCAATCTTCTCCCTTGAAGATTATGTTGAGAGTTCATTCACATTATTAGAATATGAAAACTCTAGAAAATTCTTTAAAAAGAATTGGCCTATCTACACCACAACACACGATACTCCTCCAGCTCTTTATGGAGCGATTGCAGAAGTGAAGAACAGTTTCATCGCTAACGGGGCAGTGATTAACGGAAAAGTGGAAAACTCCATTATTTCTCGTGACGTTATCGTTAAGGAAGATGCAGTGATTAAAAACTCCATCCTTTTCACCAATACAGTGGTAGAAAAAGGAGTCAAACTTGACTACGTCTTAACTGATAAGAAAGTGGTTGTTGGTGGCAATAAAAACAACTACAAAGGCACAAAGAAACAAATGTTAGTTATTAAACAAGGACAAAAATAATTATGAAAATAGCAATGGTTGCATCTGAATCCAATCCTTTAGCGAAAACTGGAGGACTTGGTGATGTTGTTTACTCTTTGAGTAAAGCATTAGTAAAATTAGATAACGAAGTCATGATTGTCATTCCTTATTATGATTCAATTCAAAGACTTCCAAATTTAGATATTTCTTATGTCACCTCATTCTTTGTTGGAATGTCATGGAGACATGAAGAGGCTAAAGTCTATATGACCATAATTGATGGAATTAAATTCTACTTAATTTCCAATCAAAGATATTTCGCTCGTCAACACCTTTATGGTGACTTTGATGATGGAGAAAGATTCGCTTTCTTCACCTTAGCGGCCAGAGAATTATTTAAAAATATCAATAACATTCCTGATGTTGTTCATATCCATGACTGGCAAGTTGGTATGTTCCCATGCCTTGTGAGGGAACAACACGACACATTTTATGAAAAAACAAAATTTGTCTTAACAATTCATAATCCTGCTTTCCAAGGCTTAATGCCAAGAAGCTGTTTAGGTGATTTCTATTCATTACCTCAATACTTATTTGATAACGGACAAGTGAGATTTAAAGATCAATTATCGACTTTAAAAACCGCGATTGTTTATTCTGATAAGATTACAACCGTTTCTCACACTCATAGAAAAGAACTCTTAACACCAGAAGGTGGAATGGGTCTTGATGGTGTTTTAAAAATGAGAGAATATGACTTCATGGGCATTATCAATGGAGTGGACTTTGATGAATTTAATCCATCTAAAGATCCTCTTATTGCAAAGCAATATTCTTTAAAAGACGCTCTTGAAGGAAAAGAAGAAAATAAGAGAGCCCTTTGTAAGGAACTCCATATTAAGAATTATAAGAAACCAACATTCTCCATTATCTCAAGATTAACATGGCAAAAAGGGATGGACCTCGCCTATAAGGGAATTGAATTTCTCTTAAAAAGAGGAGCCAATGTCATCATCTTAGGATCTGGTGAATATGAATATGAAAGAAGAGCGGAAGAATTAAGAGCCGCTTATCCAAGTCAAATGGCCATTTATATCGGTTATAACAACACTCTTGCGCATAAAATTTATGCGGCCAGTGACTTTGTTTTGATGCCATCTTTATTTGAGCCATGTGGCATTACTCAAATGATTGGACAAAGATATGGAACCCTTCCAATCGTAAGATTGACTGGCGGACTTGAAGACACAGTAGTACCATATAATAGATTCAATCTTGAAAAAGCTTCAGGATTTGGATTCCACGCGTTTAACACTGATGACTATATCGCCTCCCTTGTTATGGCCCTTGATGCCTTTAACGATATGGACGTCAGAAAGAAACTCATCAACAACATCATGAGAATTGATAACTCATGGTCTAAAAATGCAAATACATATCTTGATATGTATAAATCAATGTTTACTAAATAAATTCACAACATATAAGGAGGAGACTCTTTATGAGCTACGACCACAAACTTATAGAAAAAAAGTGGCAAAAATATTGGGATGAAAACCAAACATTTAAAACTGATGTCTGGGATTTCTCAAAGCCTAAGTTTTATGCCCTAGATATGTTCCCTTATCCATCAGGTGTTGGTTTACATGCTGGACACCCAGAAGGATATACCGCGACAGATATCGTATCGAGAATGAAAAGAATGCAAGGATATAATGTCCTTCACCCAATGGGATACGATTCTTTTGGTTTGCCAGCGGAACAATATGCAATTCAAACGGGTAATCATCCAGAAGGATTTACCAAAAAGAATATTGAAACATTCACTAAACAACTAAAAGAACTTGGTTTTGATTATGACTGGGATAAATGTATTTCCACATCTGATCCAAGTTTTTATAAGTGGACACAATGGATTTTTAAAGGTTTA
>CAMOSS010000024.1 GCA_946625055.1 uncultured Caryophanales bacterium | reverse complement strand
AATCTTGCGTTTTTGATTGCTTTGGCTAATTCTCTTTGATGCTTTGCACATGTTCCTGTTGCACGTCTTGGTGAAATTTTACCATTTGGTGTAATGAACATTTTTAATGTTTCAACATCCTTGTAGTCGATATACTTCACATTGTTTTTCTTGAAGTAACAGACTTTCTTGTGTGGTCTAACTTTTTTGAATGCCATAAATTGTTTTCCTTTCTAAATTAGAATGGAAGGTCATCATCAGGCAAGTCGATTGTATCGAGATTCTTAGAGTCTGAAGCTGGGATGTCATCAAATGATGGGGTCTCAACTTCTTCGCCATTATTAGATTTTGGTTCTAATAGTTGAACGTTGTCACAGAGAACTTCGAGTACAGTAGCTTTGCTACCATCTTTACGATCATAGGATCTTTGATTAAGACGGCCTTCGATGCCTACCAAGTTACCCTTTTTGGCATATTTGCTCACAAAGTCAGCAGTTTGTGTGAATGCGACACATGGAATGAATGAAGCGGATTTTGTTCCGTCAGGATTCTTTGTTCTGTTGTCACATGCGACTGTGAAATTGCAAACAGGAGTGCCAGAAGTGGTTGGTCTGAGTTCAGGGTCTCTTGTTAAACGACCCACGAGAACTACACGGTTAATCATAGTGTTTCCTCCTTATTCGTGGTCAACGACAACTAAATGACGTAAGACTACAGGATTGATGCTAACTAAACGGGTGAACTCTTTAAGAGCTGCTTCGTCAGCACTAACTTTAAGAACGACATAGTAACCTTTGGTTTCTTTGTTGATTTCATAAGCTAAATCTCTTAAGCCCATGGATTCATCAACCTTTTCAACCTTAGCGCCTTTGCCTTCGAGGATACCATTTAATTTTTCAATGGCTTCCTTGCGGCCAGCTTCATCTAAGTCGGCTCTTAAAATGTACATAATCTCATATTTGCGCATTTTTTTACCTCCCTATGGTCTTCTGGCTATTTCCATTTTTGAAATAGCAGAGAAGTATTTGCTGAAAACAGCGTGATTATTATACTAAACGCCTTTACTCTTGTAAAGAAAGAATAGTACATTTTGAAGAAAAGAAAAAAGGCTCGTTGAGCCTTAATTCAAGTTATTCATCAATTATTCGGTTTTAGCATTTTCAAGTGGGCTTTCAACTAAGAATCTCTTGAAGAAAATTGTTGCCACGATAACAGCGGCAGCAATAAGCACAGCCCAAACACCAATAAGAATAAGTCCGATGCTTGTTGTGTATTTAAGAGCAGCGGTTCCAGTTGATGCAAGTGTGCCGCCTAAGAATGAGAAAACTGCGACGGCAGCAAACATTAAAACTGAGAAATAAGAGAACAAAGTAATCTCAGTTGTTTTCTTTTGGATAGATCTTAAAACAGCGGCTAAATCTAATGTGCCAACAATTGAAAATACAAAGACAATTGTAGGAGTATTAGCACCAATTTGTAGGGTAGATTTAGTCAAGTAATAGTAAGTGCTATAATTTGTGCCTTCAACGCTTAAAGCTGGTAAAAGCATGAGCAAAAATGGCACTAATGAGGCAAAAAAGCATGCAATGTAAATAATTGTGTGCAAACTAATTTTCTTCTTAACATGCACTTCTTGTGGTTTAGAAGCTTCAGCGTTAATCGCGTCGATTTCTTTGGATAAATCATGTCCACAGAAAGGACAATGTGTATCATTCGCGTTTATCTTTAAATGGCAATTTGGACATTCTAATTGTTTCATATTTTCATCTCCTATTTATCTTTCATTGTTGGGAATAAGATGACTTCTCTAATTGATGGTTGATCACATAAGATGACTGCTAATCTGTCGATACCCATACCGATACCACCAGCTGGAGGCATACCGTATTCAAGGGCTTCTAAGAAGTCTTCATCCATTTCGTTTGCTTCATCATCGCCTAATTCTTTAGCCTTAAGTTGATTGAGGAATCTTTCTTTTTGATCAATAGGATCATTTAATTCGGTGTAGGCATTCGCGAGTTCTCTTCCATCAACAAAGAGTTCAAATCTTTCTGTGAACTTTGGATTCTTACCTTTCTTTGTAAGTGGTGAAACTTCGATTGGATAAGAATAGACAAATGTTGGTTGAATTAAATCAGCTTGGCAGAATTCTTCAAAGAATTCGTTAATGACATGGCCAACAGAATTTTTAAATTTATCTAAGTGTAAGCCTCTTTGTTCTGCTAAAGCTTTAGCTTCTTCAAAGGTCATCTCTTTTGTGAAATCCACTCCGGTCTTTTCTTTGATTAAATCAACCATGGAAATCCATTTGAATGGTTTTTGGAAGTTAATCTCTTTGCCTTGATAATTAACGATAGCAGAGCCTGTAACATCTTTAGCGGCTTTTCTAATCATGCCTTCGGCAAGTCTTCTCATACCTTGAAGATCACTATAGGCTTGATAGGCTTCGATTGTTGTGAATTCTGGGTTATGGGATGTATCCATACCTTCGTTTCTAAACAAACGACCGATTTCATATACTCTTTCAAGACCGCCGACTAATAATCTTTTAAGATTAAGTTCGGTAGCGATTCTTAAATAGAAATCTTTATCTAAGGCATTGTGGTGTGTAATGAATGGTTTTGCATTCGCTCCGCCTAAAATTGGAGACAACATAGAAGTTTCAACTTCGACAAATCCTTGTTTATCTAAGTATTCTTGAATACTTCTAATCATTCTTGGTCTTGCCATCGCCACTTTTTTCGCATTCTCATTCATAATGAGATCTAAGTAACGTCTTCTATATCTTTCTTCAACATCTGTTAAACCATGGAACTTTTCTGGTAATGGATTTAAGCACTTTGTTAAATGGGTATATTTTTCAGCGCGGATAGTAATTTCACCAGTTCTGGTCATCATTACTCTTCCTTCAACACCGACGATGTCGCCTGTGTCTGCTAATTTAAATAAGTCATAGGCTTTTTTACCAACAACATCAATGCCCATATAGACTTGCATATTGCCTGTCTTGTCTTGAAGTGTCATAAATGAGGCTTTGCCCATTCTTCTAAGGAGCATAATTCTTCCAGCGAAGCGGACATGTAAATCCATCTTATCAAGAGCTTTGGAGGATTTTTTACCAACTAACTTCCTAATTTCTGAAGCGTGATGTGTAACCTTAAAAGCGTGACCATATGGGTCAACGTGGAATTCGTTAGAATAACGAGCAAGTTTTTCCCTTCTTGCAAGTTGTTGATCGTTTAATTCGTTTTTGATTTCCATATTCTGTATTTCCTCCAAATATGTATATTAATTATACTCATTTTTTTGACCATAGAAAGGTCAAATTAGATTATATAGATTCGACGATTGTCTTTAAATCTTCAAAAGTGTTGATTGATTGAGCAAGTCTTGACCTAACTTCTTTTGAATTAGGGAATCCAAAGAAGAACTTTGGAGCGATACTTCTATATATTCTCATCGCGGTTATTTCACCTTTTTCCTCTATCATTGATTGAGCGAGTTCAAGGCAATATTTCTTTTGATCCTCTAACGATGCATCAGGAAGTCTTTCCCCTGTTTTAAAGTAATGGGATAGTTGTTTTATTAACCATGGATTTCCTATGCCACCTCTCGCCACCATAACAGCATCTGCTCCAGTGATATCAAGAGCCTCAATTGCATCATCAAGAGTGTAGATATTTCCAGAGACCACTAATGGGACTTTCATTTCTTTTTTTAAGTCTTTTAAAAGATCGAAATGTGGTTTGCCTAAATAGAGTTCTTTTTTTGTTCTTGCATGAATAGCAATCATATCCACTCCTGCCTCTTCTAACTCTTTAATCACTTCTTTGAAATTGATTGAGCTATTGTCCCAACCAAGTCTGATTTTTACTGATACTGGTTTATCAGAAACGGATTTAATTGCCCTTACCATATCAGCAAGTTTTTTAGGCTCTTTAAGAAGTGAAGATCCTGCTCCAGACTTAGTAACTTTTGGAACCGGACATCCAGCATTAATATCAAAGAAATCGAAAAAAGAGCAGGTTTTTGCAACAATTTCTGCGGCTTTTTTGATATTGTCTGGTTCGCTCCCAAACAATTGAATGCCGACTGGTCCTTCATCTTTTGAGGTGTTTAAATAGGAAAGAGTTTCCTGGTTTTGGTAGATCAATCCCATGTCAGAAACCATTTCAGAATATGACAAATCAACCCCAAACTTTTTATAGAATTTTCTATATCCCATTGAGGTAAATCCAGCCATTGGGCCAAGGACAACTTTGCCTTCTATTTCAAGGTTTCCAAACTTCCACATATTAAGAAAAGGAGGATAGCCTCCGTTATTCTCCTTTTTCTTCTTCCTGTTGAAGGACATCTTCTTTTGGTTCCTCAATTAGAGGTTCCTCAGTCGTTGCTTTTTCAACTGGTTTTTCATCTCTCTTGAGGTGTCTGTGCTCAAGCAAGTAATCAATTTCTTCAGCGGTGATTTGTTCATGCTCAAGGAGTGTCTTGGCGATGAGTTCTAAATCATCTTTATTTTTTAAAATGACTTCTCTTGCGATGTCGTGAGCGTTATCAATGATTCTTCTCACTTCTTTATCGATTTCTAAAGCTGTCTCTGAAGAGAAGTTCTTTTGGTTAGACATATAGTCTCTTCCTAAGAAGACTGAACCAGTATTTCTTTCATATTGGATTAAACCTAATGGTGACATACCAAGTTCTGTAACCATCATTCTTGCAATATTTGTCGCGACTTCGATATCGTTAGATGCACCTGTAGAGACATCTTCAAAGAAGATCTCTTCACTGGTTCTACCACCGAGGTAGCCAACGATACGAGCTTCAAGTTCTGATTTCGTTAATAAGAATCTATCTTCTTCTGGAGTCATACGGACGTGTCCGCCAGTATTTCCACGAGGAATAATAGTAATCTTTTGAACTTTATCAGAATGAGGATATTTAAGTCCGATAATTGCGTGACCAGCTTCGTGGTAGGCAATCATCTTCTTTTCATGTTCACTAAGTGAACGTGAAGATTTAGCAGGACCAGCAATACGACGATCGATAGCTTCATCGATATCATCAATATCTACTTCTTCTTTATTCTTACGAACAGCAAGGATTGCAGCTTCGTTTAAAATGTTTTCAATATCCGCACCAGAGAAGCCCACTGTTCTTCTTGAAAGCGCACCAAAGTCGACTTCTGGAGAAATCTTTTTATTTCTCGCGTGGACTTTGAAAATAGCTTCACGGCCTTTACGGTCTGGTAATGAAACTGTAATTGTTCTATCGAAACGACCGGCTCTTAAAAGAGCTGGATCTAAGACGTCGTCTCTGTTTGTAGCGGCGATAACAACAATACCGGAATTATCAGAGAAGCCATCCATTTCGACTAAGAGTTGGTTAAGGGTTTGTTCTCTTTCATCGTTTCCACCACCTAAGCCAGCGCCTCTTTGACGACCAACAGCATCGATTTCATCGATGAAGATAAGACATGGGGCATTTGCTTTTGCGGTTTTGAACATATCTCTCACTCTTCCAGCACCGACACCGACGAACATTTCGACGAAGTCAGAACCAGAAATAGAGAAGAATGGAACGCCAGCTTCACCCGCAACTGCTTTAGCAAGTAAAGTTTTACCACATCCTGGAGGGCCCACTAAAAGGACACCCTTTGGTAATTTAGCGCCATATTTTGAGAACTTCTTAGGTTCTTTTAAATATTGAACAATTTCTTGCATTTCAACTTTTTCTTCGTCCGCACCAGCGACATCATCAAATTTGACATGGCTTGTGTTGACCCTTCTAGCTCTCGACTTATTGAAGTCCATAGCTCTGTTATTGGATTGGCCAACAGCAGATAATCTTGAGAATAAGAAGATAGCGATAAGAATTGTGACGCCCACTGTTAATAATGTTGGACCCCATTCTTGCCAGAAGTTTCTTGCGTATGGATCAGAGACTGTATAGTTTGTTAATCCTTTTTCTGCTAATAAGCCTCTAACTGAACCTTCATAATCGACAGTGCCATCTTTATCAAAGTCATATTTGAATGTTTGTTCCCATGATGTCCAATCGACAACGACTCTAAAGGAATATTCAGCCTTCTTTGTGACATCTTTTTTATATCTACCAGAAATAACCACTAAGGTTTCTTCTTTAGGTGTAACTGAAGTTACTTCAGTAACTTGATTATTGTTCGCCGCTTTAACAAAATCATTCAATTTAAATGATGTGGAGGAATTGTTAAAGAACATGAAATAAATCATGACACCGATAAGACCAATTACTAAGACAAAGGAAAGTATAAATCCTAGTGATATGCTTCTTCTTTTTGGTTGTTGTTCATCCATAATATTTCCTCCTTATTACGACTGGTAAAAATTATACTATTTTTATTCTCTTTTGAAAAGAAATACACATAAAAGATAATCAAAAAAGACCCTTTATTAAGAAGGGTCAATGATGATTAGTTAGTTTGAATTATGCTTCAGGTTGTTGAGCAGGTTCTTCTTCTATTGGTTTTGGATTCAATGTTTTAAGATGAATTAAGATTTCATTACCGACGAGCATACAAACAACTGCAAGTAAAGCACCCATAGAAATATCGCTTAAGAAGTGAGCCCCAACAAGCATTCTGGTGAAGGCCACAAGAAGTGTCCAAGCGAGTGCGCCATAAATTAAAGGAAGTTGTAACTTTTGATATTTCTCATCAAGCATTGGAAGGAATGGAGCAACAATGATTAAAACTGCTGCTGCACCTGTATGACCACTTGGGAATGATTTGAATTCTTCCTTTGGTAAGTTGAAGACTTCCATATATTGTTTATAGTTTCCGCATCTCACCCACCAGTTATGGAATTCAACACCATAATCAGTGGCAATGATAGAACGGAATCTTGGTCTATGGAAAATAGATTTAAGTAATGTAACGCCAGGAACAAGAGTGATAAATGCTGCAACAGCAAGAACCACTAAAATGATCCAAATGTGTTCTCTTTTTGATTTTGAAATTAACCAGTAACCAAGGAATTCAGAAGCTAAACAGAATGGGAAACAAATGACATATCCAAGCCATTCAAGTTTAGGATTGTAGAAAGCATTAATACTGAAAACTTCGCCTCCAGAATAATAAACTGCAAGTCCTAAACAAACTGCAGAAAGGACGAAAAATATCACTTTTACCGGGATTTTATATGGTTTTTTAAGACCTAATGAGAAAAACCCACCACCAAGAACAGCAATCATGCAATAACCTGGAAGAGTGCCAAATGCAGCGATGAATAAACCAAATCCATTGTTTTTTGAGAACAAAGCTTGGTTGATTTGCAAATCTAAAAATGAACCTACAATTAAGGTTGTAAGGAACAAACCTAAAATGATGTAAATGTGTAAACGTAATTGTTTCATATTTATTAACCTCACTGTTATTATAAACTTTTATTTGTTTAAACTGTCATTTGTTTTAATTGGCCTACCATGTTCATCATAGTTATTTGATGCATCATTATTTAAGTCTGGATCAATCAAAATTACTTCATCAATTTTTTGTTTAATCGTCTTCTCGCTTTTAGGAGCATTTTGTTTTTCTATGATTGTGTCTTGAATAGATTGAGGAAGTGATTTAAACATTTTATCTTTAATCTCACTTGATGATTTGTTCCAGTTAGCTTTTAATTCTTCTGCTTTAGCGATGATGCCACTATCTTTGGCAAATCTAGAAATAGAAGCAAATAAACCAATAGAAGAAACAAAGTCATAAATCATAAATCCATAGAGGATACCAATAAAGAATAAGAATCCAAAGTGTGCAACTTGTCCATTACCACCAAACATATAGGAGTATGCATAGGATGCCAAGCGATATAAGAAAGGATTAATCGCATAGTAATATAGAACTGCAACAAAACCCCATATAAGAGTAAACACCGGACAAATGATACCCATGATATTTCCTTTCATGTTCGTGTAGTCCCAAAGTTTAACATGGAATCCTTTAATAAATATTAAACCGGCCAAGAATTCTAATAAGACCATACCAATCCACATAAGAACAATAGGAATTAAATCAGCGATTTGAGGTCCGTGAACTCCACTTCTTTCAAAAAGATCGCCTAATGGATTATAGAAAGTTAAAGCGTTTGGAAGAAATGATACACATAAGTAACACATGGTGAACATCAAAATCATTCCAAAACCATATAAAGGAAGCCATGGTCCTTTCATAAATCCTGGGTTCACCCATTTCTTGGCTGAAAAGAATCTTCTAAAGAAGACTTCTATAACCCAGCCCAGCATACAGCCGACAATAAAAAGAAATAAATATAATAGAAATATTTTCATATCTATACCCCCATTCGATATTTTTTAACCCAGTTAAAACAAACTTTTGATGTGTTCCAAATACCTATCTTTTCGTTTAGCTTTAAATTTTATAGAAGTTAACGCTTCTTTTAAAGACACTATTTTATCTGCAATAGAAACAATTTTGGCTTCTCTTGTCTTTGGATATTCAGAAAAGTTAATAGGCCACATATGGCTTTTAATTATCTTTTTCACTTCAATTGGAATATCAAAATCCTTTTCAGCGTTTTCTGAAGCAATGTAAGGATGGTTTTTACCATGCCCGTGTAATTTACTTTTATCTTCTCTCCAGTCATATAAATAATAGTCATGGAGAATTGCTCCTAACAAGACAAGTTCAAGATTTATATTTTTTCTAAAAGATCCTAACGCGCGTTTAATCGCTCTTTTTGCCACCCTAAAAGAATGAATATAACAATTTGATCCTCTGTGCATAGAAATCTTTTTCATCCTAATGATTTTTTCATCATTTAGAAAGGCTTGGTATATTTTTTCCAGCGATTGTTTTTGCTCTTCAGTAATCTTCATATATAAATATCTATTCTTTATTATACGCATGCATACATATATACATAAGTTTTTTCAGTATTATTTGTCTTTTTTCATTATAAAAGTGATAAAAAAATCACTATTAAAAATAAAAATAATTAAAACTTTGTAAAAAAGTTAAACGTAGTTTAAAAGTATAAAAAATGGAAAAAATGGAAAAAATTTTTAAAAAAGTATTTGACAAAATATATCGAAAGGAAGAAAATGGAATAACCCAAACGGGAAACCGCTTGGTGAGACTTAAGAAGTGATAACTTCTTAATATCTCAAATCTAGGTCAGTCAATCACCGCATGAAACGAAGTTGACACAGCGGATCTAGAACTTAAAAGTTCTAGTTAATGATTGCACTAGTTGTTGGATCTATCTTCGGATATTTCCAGGGTGTACCTCCCTCCTAGAGTGGTCGCGAGATTCGAACTTGAACGCGTAAATCCACCGCCCGTCACAGACAAAGAGGACCGAAACAAAGAATAAGGTAACGGCTTGTTCCCCACCATCCATGTTAAAGTCAACTCAACGCATGGAAATAAGTAAAGACACCAATTCTATGTAGTCTTTAACGAAAAGGGTTAAAAGTTCAGCTGGTCATCAGACAGTCAACCTATTAAACAACGTTGATAGTTAGGCCTTCAAGGTCAAATCCCTTGATCAAATGACTGCAGACAGCTTGCTAATTACTTGTAATTAGCTAAACGGCACACCTCCCTCCTAGAGTGGTCGCTGAGTTAGAGCTTAACAGCGTAATCCCACCGCCGGACACGATCGAAGAGGCAAGAAAAACTTAGAAGCCCAATCCCTTCTAAGAAAACCTAATCCACATTACTCAACCTAACGTGTGGAGATAACAGATAAAATAAAAGACCTCCAAAGGGATCATCTGTGAAGAAAAGGACTAATGAGCTTAAGACTAGATAAGTCAACCGATTCCTCTAAATTGACATGGGAATCTCTGGAAAGTAACAAAATTCAGTTAACGGTTGCCCTAGCAAAGAGTCACCCCCGTTGATGACTATCGGTACGTTCCTCCCTGATAGCTTGCTATCACTGGTCTCTACGTTGAAGCTTGGTAGAATAAACCCAGTACCGGACATGACGAAAAGGAAGACAGCCTCGACGCTAACAACGAGAGGAAGCTGGCCACCAAGTCGCTAATCAATTCAAAACGGCTTGTCAACAAGAAGCACCACCAGCCAAAAGGAGCTTAACTTCTGTATCGTGCAGCAGGGCTTGCCCCCGCTGCCACATACAACGGTTATGAGATATCGTGAGGTATCTCCTTTTTTTATTTTTTTTGCCAATAAAAAAGATGCCATTAGGCATCTCTATTAAAAATCAATTTCTTAATCGTTCTATTGAAGTAGTACTTAGCCTCTATATTAATGTTGTAGTAATGATTATAAACAAAACCATCATTATAAATTGTAAATCCTATCAAATAGGCACCCAAACTATAGTCAAAGTCATCTATACCAACTTCACAATCAACATATTGTGATTCTTCACTCAAATCGATAGCAAGATACAAGTCATCTTCGTTAGAGACTCTATCACCCTCTTCAGTATAAAGATATATGTAATAAGTATATGGGAATTTTGAGACATAGAATGATTCATCTCCGCCTACAAAAGATATATACTCAATTTTTTCGCTCTGAGTATTAGAACTAGATCTTTGAGATGAATCTCTTTCATCTTCATCTGAATTAACAATTCTAGGCATTAACAAAGAACAAGATGATAATCCTGAGACGATTGTGAGTAAAAATATTAACGGTTTTTTATTTTGCATTAACTAATCTGATTAAGGAATCATGGAAATACATATCACATGTAATTCCAACGCCTTCTTCGTAATTTAATCTTCCATAGAAATTAGTTTCAATGGACTCGATTAAATCTTCTGGGAGGCCAAAGGCTGCTAAAGCATTTTCAATGGAAAGAATTTCTGATGGTTTTTGTCCATTAAATTCTAAAGCAAGGAAACAAACAGCGTCACGTTGCCATGTTCCAACACCACTATAAGCAGCGATATCTTCTTTATGATATGATCCGGCTTGAACATTGAGTTCAAAGCTTTCTTCAGCAAGGTTCATTGAAACGTTAGAGGTTCCAATTTTTCCATCTAAAACATAGTTTCCAGCAACGCTTCCAACATAGATTGTTTGTTTATATGTTTTCTTTAAACCTGGGCCAGAAACGTTAACATAGCAATATCCTTCGCCTGTCGCAGTGGCGGTATAATTTTCCACTCTTAATACATTTTCATTTGTTGAAACAAATGAATATTGAGTAATATCAAGTTCTCTTCCATCATCCCAGCTTAAATAATAATTGAAGCTATATTCATCACCAACATTTAAAAAGATGGTAGTGAGGTTTGCAATTCTAATTGCCGCGTCGATATCTTTTTCTGAATCAACGTAGACGGTTGAATAATCGCTACTTCTTGGGTTTGGTGGTAACATTCCACAAGCACTGACAAGTGGTAATGTCATTAATGATGCGAGGACTAATAACTTTGCTTTCATAACTAATTTCTCCTTTTATATAATAAACCGAAATGATTAATCAAAAAACTCAATATGTTTAGTTTTCCATTTTTTAAAGAAAATGCCAACCCATAAAGAGAAAATAAACACTGTTAAGATCATGAGGAGGAACCATAATAAATAACGACCGAAAAGTTGTCCGCCTTTACCGGTGAATTTTAATCTATGGCCTTGAACGATTGTATGTTTGATTTCCCAACGATAAATCATACACACAGCCCATGGAAGAGCGATTCCAGCAGTAACAATTGTGAGTAAGCCTGCAAGTAATCCCCAGCCAATAATTTGAATTAAACGGCCATCAAAGAAGGAATCTCCGTTCTTTAAAACAACATTAACATCAACCTTGGTTGGAACAGCTTTAGCTTCTTGTTTTTCTTCTTTATCTTCATCTTGAATTAATTGAGTTTCAGGAATCTTGTCTTCGTGTTTAATGATGTCAGGATCTTCAAAATTAAACTTTTGAACAATCTTAGCTTCGTTTTCTTCCTTTACTTCCTCTTTCTTCCTGTAATGAAGAGTTGTTCCACATTTAGGGCAGACTTCTTGCTCTCCTCTAAATGTTTCACCACATTTTGGACAACGGTATTTTTTCATAATCTATTCTCCTTTTAATCTTCG
>CAMOSS010000023.1 GCA_946625055.1 uncultured Caryophanales bacterium | reverse complement strand
CAAACCATGCATAGGTAGAAACAGATGCAGCTAAAATCGCGGTTAATCCAACCGAGATACTGAATATCAATCCTGCTCTACCTTTCTTCATTTCCTATGCCTCAAATCATATTGTTATGACAAATATCTAACGTTACTTAAAACGCCTTTCTCTTTGTCATTTATCATGATGTCAACATTCTTGTTAAGGATGTTGGTCACCTTTTCTTGATATGCTTTGTCTTGTTCTAATTTTACACCATCAAGCTTAACATATCTATACTTTGATAAATCTAAGTTATAGATATTGTTGTCCCTGATATTAATTGAGAAGACAAAACCAAGATTCATAATGTTTTCCACTTCTTCTTTGTTGTTGAATAAGTCTTTTTCTTTACCTTCAAAGATTATTCGATTGAGTGGGATCTTTTTGGAATTCAAATATCCTTGAATGGTTAAGAAGAGGGATTTCACCATCGCTTCTTTACCGATAGGGATAATGATCTTTCCATTTATTTCATCAAAGTGAATATTTTTTACGACTCTCTCCACAAGAGTGAGGTATGTTCCATCAATTTTTGTGTAAAGAGTAATCTCATCTTCTCTAATTGGCATTCTGTCATCATCGACATAGTTAAGGGAGATATAAGAGAGATTCTCTTTACCTTTAACATCCTTAACTTGAGAGAATGAGAATGGAATATTCTCTTTGATATAAGATTGTTCAACAATCTCCATATAGTAACGATGATTATCAATCGCGATTGGTTCTTCATCGATTCTATATAACTTACCTTTCATAGAGATAGTCTTAAACATACTTCTACATAAGGAATCAAGGGAGAATAAAGTATTAACTTCCAAAGGATATGAAAGAAGTAATGTCTTAGGAATGAAGGAAACTTCTTTATCTTCATTCACTGGGAATTTCTCTAAGAAACATTTAGAGACTTGCTTTGCAATATTAATACAATCTGAAACAGAGGCATCTTCTAAGATATAGACAAATTCATCCACTTCTTTTTGATATAAGTTGTTTGTTAAACCATAGATATCTAAAGTCTTAAAGATGGTCTTTGTTAATTCTTCAACGGAGACTTTATTTTTATTCGCTAAACCTTCTAAGGCATCAAGCTTAAAGACGAGTAAATAACCTTTCGCTGAATCAGTGTTTAATAAACCTAATAATTTGTTTTGAAGTTCTTTCTTCGTTGGAACATATGGTTTTGGTTTATTAAGTAAGAAGATGATATCATTTTCCATATTCTTCACATGGATTCTCTTATAAGTATTTGAACCAAGAAGGAATGTTTCATCTCTATCGATTTGTTTTCTAAGTGGGCAATCTAAACATGGTTCTTCTCTTCCATATAAGACTTCATAACAGATGTGATTCACTAAACCATTAGAGAATCTATCTGATAATCTCTTTGAGGCGTGAATGACTTTAAATTCATCATTAACTTCATAAGATAAATTATTCGATAATTCTTCTAATCTATCATATCTTTCTTTATCTTCTTTAACTTCGAGAGAAGATAATTCATAGATAACTATGTTATCTAAATATGACATAAAGTCATGCATTTTCTCTCTTTCTTTTTCAGTTAATTTGATGTTTTCTTTAGAGGCAAAAACCACATTAACTTTCTTATTTTTATAGGTGAGAAGAGGCATTTCTTTTACATATTTATATTCACTTAAATCCACCATATGGAGTTGAGTTAAACCTTCATAAGTGACCACTCTTAAGTAGTCTTCATCCACTTTCACTCCGATATTTGTGAATGGTAAATAAGAGATCATATCTTTAAGGAAGTTATCAAGCATTCCTTCAGTAGAAATATCAACATCTCTATATTTATCAATAACGCTGGAGAAGTCTTTGACTCTTTCATCTTTACGGATGATATGGATGTGTTCTTTATCATCTTTAATATGTTCATCCATCATATTTAAGATGTCTTTAAATCCACATTCATCAAAGTAGGCAATAACCACTTTCATCTTATTGTTCTTAGCTTTATAAGAAGTGATAAATTGTTCAAAGTTATCTTTATTACCATAATCAATAACCACTAAATCGACATAGTGTTTATTTCTATAAACATATGTGTGAGGATATTTTTCTAAAATATCATTAAACATATCTTCATAGATATTGGTTAAACGAACATAACCAAATGATGTTAAATATCCATTAGAGATTAACTTATTAATTTCATAGTAGAAGTTTTCATCTTTATAAATGGTCTGATATTGAAGATAAGTTCCATGAACCGCGAGAAGATTAACTTTAGAAGCAATATCTCTAAGTTTTGGATCGTCGCTTGTAAGATTGGATAATCTTTGTTCATCCATAGATAAACCATCTAAACAATTGATGATTTGGTCTTTATCACTGTTAAGAAGTTTATTTCTCTTATGTGATAAGACTAATTCAACGATAAGAAGCCCAATAGAGGCCATTAGAGAAACAATTAAACCAATAATGAAGAATAAGGCGTAAGTCTTTAAAACTATAGCTAAAACGCCTAGAGAGAGGCTGATAACTAGGAATAATATCGATAATATTAAATATTTAGATATAGTTTTATTTTTCTTCTTCATTTTGAATACCCTCTTTCACTACAAAGAGTTTGTTTTTGTATTGGTAGAATATGAACATTGTGATAACGATGAATAAGGCAAATAAGGCTAAGAATATATAAGCCAGAATCGCCAGTAATGAATCATTCTTATTTAAGAACAAGATAAATGATGTAATGCTCGCTCCTAAGGAGAGACCAAGAGAAAGCATGGAAGCTAAGAATAACGCAAATATTGTTTTATTTTTCTTCATGGTTTTCTTTCCTTAATTTGTCTTTTTCTTTTTCAAGTTCTTTACGAAGTTTAACTTTGAGCTTATCGTATTCTTCTTGATAATCGAGTCTCATCTCTTCTTTCATCTTGAAGAGTTCCACTGCTTCTTCATCATTAAGATCAATGCCAGATTCTTGAAGTTTTTCATTAATCTTTGCTTCTCTTAATTTATTTTCTTTTTGATACTTAAGTATCGCATCAACGATGTAATAGATGGCAAATCCAAACACTGGAGTTAATATTGCCACTGGGAAGAACCAAGCACTTCTACCGGCACTTGCTGCGGCAGCCGGAGATGATATCGTTAAGAAATCTCCTAAGGCTTTGGAATGATAGACCATCTTTCCAATTAATTCTTTTTCCGTAAACCTTTCGGTTTTCATCTGTTGATGGGCCACTGGGTTATCCCCCATGGTCTCAAATTCCCATAGACCAGTTTCTTCATTAAATTCCTTATTAATTAATCTATGAGTGTCTGGTGCTTTGACTAAGTCATAATAGAAAGTAACAACCGCACCATTTTTTAAGAAATCTATTGGTTTATTCTCATGATTTGGATCATCTTCTGCATAGATTGGATCACTGACTTTAAGAGATTCAAAGTTTGTGACTTTTTCAATGATAATCCCATGTCCTTTTTTCACTCCATTAGGTTGATCTGGGTCATCCATAGATTCACTGACAACATAGAGGAATGAACGGTTAAAAGCCGAAGGAACTCCGTGGTTTTTATCTTTACTCACAAGCATCGAGATTTGGACATAACCCAGGACACCGATGATCATGAGCAATATCGCGTCAATGATGTATGAGATCCACTTTTTCATAATTAAGATTTCTTTTTAGTTGCTTGTTTCTTACTCTTCTCTTTTAAATCATCCACTTCTTTTAAGAGTCGATCGTTTTCACTTCTTAAATGTCTGATTTCTTTAAAGAGTAAATTGATATCATTTGTGACTGAGTCACGAAGAGCTTTTCTCTTCTCTGCTTCTTCTAAGATGACATCATCTTTGTTCTTTCTAATTTCTCTAGATACCACGACTTTTGCGTCTTTTTGGTTCTTGAGTCTTTGACGTAATCTTTCATCTCTATTTCTTACTTCTAAAGAAGTAGAAGGAAGAGGATTTTTCTTCTTTTCTTTGGCTTCTGGATAAGCGTCATAAATGAATCTGCCTTGTTCATAAGTTTCATCTTCTAAAGTGAAGATAACTTCAGGAGTGAAGGTTTCTTTTCTATCGATAGTTCTTTCTTTATCATCAATCTTATTGGAATGTAAGGTGGCGATTGAATTAGCGATATGAGTTTTAATTTCATCTAAATATTCATCAGAGAATCTTTGATTGATCTCTTTAACATCATATGTAACACCAAGTTCTTCATAGGCTTCTAAGAATTCCCAGAATAAATAACATCTATGATAGTCTGGATGTTTGACGATGACATTAGTCATATGAATAGGAGATGATACCTCTTTGGCCCCTTTCATTTCAGTCATAAATGGGGAGCTGAAATATCCTTGCACTCGATTCTTGAGTTCATTTAATCTTCTTAATAAGTCATTATTCTTTTCTAAATTACCATCATCTAAAGATGGAACAGAGATTTTAATTCTTGAGTCCACTTCGTAAGTGATATCATCAATCACAGTTTTGTTATGAACAAGAAGTAAATCAGAGTCTCTGGTTTCACCATGCTCAATGATGAAGTTATATCTCTTTTGAATGAAGTCTAAGGTTCTTCTAATTAAAGTCATGACAAATCTATTTTCATAAATCGCTGTGTCGGTTTCTGAATAGATAGTTAAAACCTTTTCTGGAATCACTTCGTTATTTTCATTAACGTTTCTAATGAACTGTGAATGAGTCGCGAAGTGTCTAATAGATAAGGATGAAACTTTCTTTGCTAAACCAACAGGAACGAGTTCTGGAAATTCTTTAATAAATGATTTTGGGTTAGAAACAATCTTTTCAATCGCTTGGACCCCTTCTTCTAATTCATCAATAATGGATAGATCAAATTTCTTTGTCTCTGTTCTTTGAGTTTGACGAATATAAGTCTCTCCATTATTCAAAACATCTTTAAGAGATTGGATATCTTTATTCTTATTTTCTTCATTTAATAAGGATCGATAAGATTTAACAGTTTTATCCAAGTTTAAAGATGAAGGGACTAACCTTTCATTTACTGATTTGTTAAGTTCGTTTTTCTTTTTAGCCATAACTATTTTTATCTAGCGGATTTCTTGAGCATTCTAATCTTATCTCTCGACATCATGAATTCATTGATACCGAATAATCTGGTAAGTTCTTCTTCAAGACCTTCGAGTTCATCTTTAAGAAGACCAACACTTAAGACTTCAAATTTCTTTAAGACTTTAGTCTTGAACATGAAGTCTAAAGCTTCAAGTTCAGTTCCACCACAAGCGACATAACATGGAATGAAGGAATAGAGTTGCTTCATAATACGGTTACCAAAGGCTAACTTGAAGTGTTCGATGACATATTCATCTAACTCCCCAAATTTTGCGATGGTGTCTTCAGCCACTGGATGGTCTTTAATCGCTTGAGCGTATAAATTGATAAGATATTCCGCAGGAATGTTTAAACCTTCGGTAAATGGGGCTTCAAATTCTTTGGCTTTATTATCGAAGAATAATGATGTTGCTCTATCATAAACTTTATCGGTGATGGTGAACGTAGAATCATCGTTATTCGCGGTACCGACAAACCATATGTTTTGAGGAATGAGTAATTTACCGTTTTCTAAATGTTTTGGATCATCATCACGTTTAGAAGCGATAACATCGACAATCCATTCTTTTGGATCTGGCATTTCCATGATGGATAAGAATTCAGCAAAGTAGTATTCAATACGGGCTAAGTTCATTTCATCGAGGACAACAATAGAAATATCATTTCTGAATGTCGCTTCATAAACTGCGCGTAAGAATTCTGTTTCCGTGAATTTCTTTGTGAAGTCGTTATAGTAACCAAGTAACTCAGATCTATCTCTCCAAGATGGTTGGACAGAACAAATCGCAGTGTTATGTTTTAAGAAACGACCCATACAGTAAGGTAAGGATGTTTTACCTGTACCTGAAATACCTTCAAGGATGATTAAGTGACCAGTACCCATCGCGGAGAAGAATTGTCTTACAACCTCAGGGGTATAGTAAAGTTTCATTTGAGAGCAGGCAAAGTTTCTAAATCTTTCACAGATTTCTTTTAAGGTGATGGCTTGATATTCTTCAGGAAGTTCAGTGACATAGTCACCTTCGGCGTATTTTTCATCGACATCATAAAGTTTAGCGAAGCGGCCTCCGTTAATAACTTCTTGGCCAGAGCCTCCACCGAAACCACCGCCACCACCGGCAGAAATGGTTGGAGAGTAAGCTCCTTCAGCTTCTCTTGAAAGGGAAAGAATTCTATCTTTTTCTCTTGTGACATCATAGAGTTCAAGATTTAATCTTTCGATTTCTTCCATCATGGCTTTTTCATTATAACCTTTGGTCTTTCTCTTAAAGATTCTCTTAATACCATAGATGATTAAAAGAACAAGAGAAACGATTAAGACTACTAAAACAACGATGAATAAGATAAACATCACATATCCCCAGACACCGAACTCTTGGCTGTAATCAGCGAAGATGTTTCCATATTCTGGGACATTGAATGGTTTAGTAAAAATGAGAGTAAATAAACTTTTCATGTAATCAAAGAAAGCATTCATAATAACTAGCTCCTTTTAAATGTCGAATAACGCCGTGAATGAGATATTGATATCAAAGCACGCTGAAGCAATATCATCTGTCATGTATCTGTCCCAGCCTTCAACATATACTGAGACAACGATTCTTTTCTTTTCTCCTTTATGGACTGAACATAAAGGGGTGGCCTTTTTGTTAAGAATAATGTCTTGGGCCATGGAACGTGTTCCATTATCATATTCTTCTTTATGAGAAGAAGTATTGATATAGGTGACGTCCTTTATCTTTTTAGCGTTTTCTTTTTTAATTTGTTCATTAGCCTTTTCTATATCGACTTGAGTGATTCCGTCTCCATGGTTGGAGATAAACGTTGTAATATCTTTCTCCTCTACTGGGGTAAATTCTTTTGGTTCGCTTCTATAAGGAACTTCACCATCAAATTCACCATATAAGATTTCTTTATTGTCTTTGTTATCGTAAGTTCCATCTTTGTTGAGATCGAGAATGCCGCCATAATATGTTTCATAATCATTATCATCTGGTTGAGCAACCACGTATCCTTCATCAGTGAAGAAAGATGTTCTCACCGTGTGAGCAACTTGATTTAACTTATCGAGGTTTTTACCTTTTGTTCTTGCTACTATTTCATTTTGTTCTTGATTCGCGGATATATCGGAATCTTCAGCAAGGTAAATGTGACAGTCCATCCCGGCTTCTAAATAGAAAACGTTTTGGACATAGAAATCTTTTCCAGTCTTACTTCTATTAGCAGGACCAGAATCTTTAGTATTAACTCCAAAAGCAGTACGATAAGAAGTTCTTAATTCAGGAATAGCATTTTGCATATCTGTTTCTTCATTAAGCCACTTCTCTTGATACATCCCACTGACATCAGTGAGTTCTCTTTCGTTACCATCTTCATCTTTAATACCAAGATCTTCTTTGGTGTAACCATCTTCTTTGTGGATTTGTTCTCCGTCTTTATCAAGATAGAGTTTTAAATAAGCGTCTTCGCTCATCGCATCAATTTGTAAGTTTAAATTGTTCACAGAAGAGAATTCTCTTAATGTGTACCATGCATATGTCGCAGTCACGCTTGTCCCCACGCCTAAAGAGAATAACAAAGCCCCAAGCATCAAGAGCTTGGTTTTCGTTAATCTTCTTGAATTATGTTTATATTTCTTTGAAATATTGGACATTATCGATTACACACCGAAGTGCAGCGATAACAATAATGAAAGTGATTCACTAGGAGCAGCTTTCTCACTATCGAAATCTTCGCCTTCAAAATATGAGGCATAAGTAAATCTAATAGCCTTACCCTTAGGAATAACTAATTCAGCGTTTTCAACAATATGTTTACTCTTTAAATAAGAGTTAAATGAAATGCAATATCCATCGTTCCCATTAGATGAGAAGTTGGATTCAACAATCGGATTATCAACATCTTGAACCCCCCATAAGGAGATTGGTTCACGATCTTGTTCTTCTTCGCTTAATACGGTATTGAACTTCGCTCTGAAGTCCATTGTTCTTGCGTTACCATAATAAGCTGTTTGAATTTCATCTTCTCCGACCACTTGTGTCTGAGCGACAACTCTGAAATATTCAAACGCCTCCGCTTTGTTATAACCATCGAGGTCAACATTGTAATAGATCTTTTGATCTTCGGTTTCTGAAGAATTGGTGAGATAGACAGTATAGATTAGAGCTAAACCTCTATCATCTTCGCTATCTTCAGTTTTACCAACCCAGTTTTGTTGACCTTGGAAACCTCCATCGGATTCTCCAATAGTCTTGAGTTGTTTTTCAAGTCTTGAAGCCGATGTTGGGGCCATGTTTTTAAGTGCATTACCAGATAAGTAGCGAGTTGGGCTACCATCTTGTGTTGATGACATAGTGAAATGTGCTGATGCTTTTGTATCGTTATCAATACGCACTGAAAAAGCACTAGAACTCTTAGGAAGGAAAGAAACAATAGCGATGACAGCAACTGCAACCGCGCTCACTGAAAGACCGATGATGCCTATTTTCTTTAAGAGCCTCACCCTTGCAATACTTTTTCCGCTACCAGTCATATAAAACCTCCTAAGCATAGTGAAACAGCTATCGCTTGCCCCTCACCTCATGTTGCAGCATAAGGTTACTCACAAACAGCTAGCCAACTGCCCGGTTGTTGAAAATACTGTTAGCAAAATAAACCACAAATATTTTGTTAATTTTCAACTATGTAAATGACCATAAGGTCTTTGCATATATATTTTCTATCATGAAAATAATACAGTCAATAATAAAAAGTTTTAACTCTAAAGAGTTAATGGCAATTCAAAAAAGTCGTTGATCAAGTCTAGATAAGAACACATCAAAAAAAGAACCTTTCATAAATCACGTTTTGATCTATGTGAAGTTCTTTAGAAATGTCATTAACTTTTGTTTTAAGTGAATCTTTGTTAATCTTCATTATTAGCAACCTCCACTATTTCAAACACTTGCTTTTCAATATTGTTGTTTCTAGCACACTCAAAAAGTTTAATCTGGTTGTTAATTTTTCTTAGATAAAGTTTGATTGCCTTAACAAAAAGCTCAGAATCATATTTATCACGATTTTTGATGAGATCGCATATTACCCTTTCTGCGCTATAAACTTTAACAATGTTTCCAAAATCAGTTTCAATTTCAGTAATGTCGGAAAGATATTTATGAGGATCACTTATTTGACGAACTCGGAGTGATTTATCTTTTTTTCTTGAAGGGTTATAGCCTTGAGGGGCAACCACTTCAATGATTTCAGGAATCTTATCTGTAAGACCATATAGATATAGAGCAGTAATACCTGTAAAGATATATTTTGGATATCTTCTTTGAATAATGTGAAGTTTGTCATAGATATAATTCTCATCTCCATAAAGTCCTGGAGCGATTTTGCTGAGGCCATTCTTTTTAACAAAATATGAAAGAAACCATGAAGAAACATTGGCTTCATCGACATCCTTTCGAGTAATAAAACCACCATTTCGAACAAATATTTTTAGAAGAATTGAATAATTAGTATTTTCTTTCATTTGCACTTTATTTTATAATGTTTAATGTGCATTTGCAAGATGTTTATAAAGCGTGAAATAATATTTAAATCATTTGATTGGAGGTGTAAAAAATGTTAACAATAACAGTGGAAGAATTAAAAACTAATTTAGATAAATACCTAGTATTGGGTCAAAAAGAAACAATCAGCATTACTTATAAAAACAAAATTATATTCGCGATTGTTCCACAGAAAACTATTTTGCTCAATAAGTTGGAAAATATATTTGGCTCCTTGCCTAGGGAAGCTTATAAAGATGATGAAATTAACAGAGAATGAATCGATTTTGCTAATCTTTTCAAAAAAGCATCAAAAAAGTAGTTTTGCAAAACTACATTTGAGGGTACGCCCTTTAATTGAGTAAGGTTTTTAATTCTTGCTTGAAGAGAATTTTTGTTAATTTTCATTTAAAAGCACCTCCATAAGATTGGTAACCTTATCCTCGATGCCCATCTTTCTTGCATAATTAATGAGATTCACAACATTTTTGTCTTGTCTTTTTTTGTACCAATTAACGCATTTGATAAACACTTCAGAATCAAGTTTTTCTCTGTTTCTAATAAAATCGCAAACAGTCCTTTCAATGTCGTAAACCTTAATCACATTACCAAGCGAGGTTTTCACCGAAGTTATGCCAAGCTCATAGATGCTTTCTCTTGTGTCTGTGTGGAGCACTACTCCGCTTCTCGGAAGTTTGAATGGTCTATAATTTTTTGGTCCAGTCACTTCTAGATAAGGCGGAATGAAATCGCCGAGATTATGAAGATAAATAGCGCTATAAAATGAATAAATAAGCTTAGGATAAGAGTATTGAAAAATAAAATAATCATCCCTAATCCAATCAGGCTTTGCATAAAAACCAGAGGCATATCTTACTAGTTCATGCTTTCTAACATATTCTGAAAGAAAAGCTGATGCGATATTGGCTTTGTTGATATCTTGTCTAGTGATATAACCACCATTCTTTTTTATGATTTTTTCAATAGCTTCAAATTTGGTCATAATTTCTAAATACAACCACATAATATATTTTTATGGTTGTTTTTGCAAATGTATTCGCTATTTTTTAATGGATATGGTCAACAACATCGACTGCCAATTACAACTTTTTCACACAAAAAAATCGATGTCAAGATGACCACCAAAATTACATATTATTAATAAATTAATACTTTTAATTAAATACCCGCTTATTATTATATTAATAATATGTAAATTTTTTCGTTTGATTTAAATAAAAGCACCACCGAAGTGATGCTCTATTTTATTTCATTAATGCTTTCGCCAGTTCTTGAAGTTGGAGTTTGTTTTCTTCAGACATTCTAGAAATGATTGTGACCTCTGGTTCTAAGATCGTGAGATTCTTACAAGGGGCAATCTTTTCTTTTAAAACTTTAACTGCCGCTGGAGCCCAACTACCATTACCAATTAAGCCCACTGTTTTGTTTTGATATAAACGTTCCACTAACATGGTTAAGAAATCATTCATATATGGGAAGATGGACATATTGTATGTTGTCGTTGCAAAGACAACTTTTCCATATCTAAATGCGTCTTCAACATCTTCATTGATATCAGTTCTTGCTAAATCGTTTACCACGACTTTTGGACAACCAAGTTTTCTAAGTTCATCCGCGAGATATTCCACTGCTTCTTTCGTGTGTCCATAAACTGATGTATAGAATAAGGCCACACCTTCAGTCTCCACTCCATAAGTTGACCAAATGTTATAAAGACGGAGGTAATATCCTAAATCATCATCTAAAACTGGTCCATGGAGAGGACAGATGATTTCAATTCTTTCACCTAAACCATTAAGTTTTCTAAATAAGGCTTGTACCTGCGCGCCGTATTTACCAACGATACCAAAATAGTATCTTCTTGCCTCACAAGCCCAACCTTCTGGATCATCATAATCTAAGGCCCCAAATTTACCAAAGGCATCCGCGGTGAAGAAGACTTTATCATAACTATCAAAAGTCATCATAACTTCTGGCCAGTGAACCATAGGGGCGAACACAAATTTTAAATTATGTTTGCCTAAATTAAGTTCATCGTTCTCTTTCACTTCTAAAGTGTGTTCAGGAAGTTCAAAGAAGAATTGTTTCATCATTTGGAATGTTTTAGAGTTACCCACCACTACTGTATCTGGATAGACTTTTAAGAATTCCATTAAGCTTGATGAATGGTCTGGTTCCATATGTTGAATGATTAAATAATCTGGTTTTCTTGTGCCTAAAACTTCTTTAATATTTTGGATCCATTCATTAACAAAATTAATCTCCACTGAATCCATAATCGCGACCTTTTCATCGACGATAACATAGGAGTTATAGGCCATTCCATTTGGGACATCAAAATGGCCTTCAAACAAATCTATTTGATGGTCGTTAACACCAACATAAAATATATCTTTTGTGACGTTTTTCATTGCAAAACCCTCATTTTTTTATTTATTTACCCAATTTTGGAGTCTTTCATCGCATTCTTCAACTTCTGCGGAAACGCAAGAGAAACCATTCTTTAAATTTGCTCCTTTTGCTCTTCCTCTAAGTTCGAGTTCACCGATACCAAATCCACCTTCTTCATTCGTGCAGAAAGGTTTTAAAATCTTGCCTTTTAAATCAACATTATCAAGGAAGGTTCCGATGATTCTTGGGAATGAACGATACCAGTTAGGGAAACCTAAATAAATAACATCATATCCACTTAAATCTGGGAGAGCATCTTTAATCTCCACTTTTAAGTTTCCTTGTGATTCTTCTTTTGCTCTTTTATCACATTCCGCATCATCTTGAGGATATGGAACGCTTGGAACAATCTTATAAATATCTGCTCCTGCTAAAGCTTGAACTTTTTCGGCTAAGACTTGTGTTTTAGATTTACTTAAAACAGAACCCTTACCATCGCGTGAAAAGTAAACAACGATTGATTTCATTTTATGATAACTCCTTATAATTACTTAATTATTATATTTGATTTCTAATCAAAAGGATACATTTAACAAAAAGAAAAGACCTCTCACCGAAGTGAAAGGTCATTTTGTTAGATAAATGCTCTAAATTAAGCAGCCCAGCTTGACATATCGTATGTGCCAAGTAATGTACCAAATCTATTGTACACTCCTGAACCAGCTTGTGCAGCTAAGTAGAAGGAGAGATAGTTGGTGTTGAGCAATGCTGTAGCATTAGCATTATTTTCTGGATAGTATGTCTTGAAGCCTGTATTGGAGCTTGCTTGAATCATTGTTGCTCTATATGCAGCATCAGCATATGGTGCAGAAGCTCCGTAGTCGTAGAAGCCAGGAAGTGCTGGTAATGAATCAACACCATAAGCTGCTAAGTCAGTGATTGCTGCACCAGTAGAAATGCCATTGTCAGATCTTAAGACAGTTGTTTCACCTTCATTATGTAAAATGAACCAACCATTTAATAATGGTGAAGCGTAACCTGAACCACCGAAACCACCAATACACATATCAAGAACAAGGAAGTTCACCAGGTGAGCAGCTTGTTCGGAAGGATCTTTTTGTGTGATAGTTCTTGGAGAAGCGCCTTCTGGGAGTGTTTGTGTGCCTAAGTAAGCTGCGGTTTTGCCAATCCATCCACCTGGGGTGACAGGATTACTGTGTTCATCAAGAATAGGATCGGCAGTTGGATCGCCAGCATCAACCATGTAGTTTTTAATCATATTATAAGATCCTGGGTGGCTTGAGAACCATGGTTCTGTACCAGAAACTGGGTTGTTCATATAAACGTTACTTGCCACGACTTGTGAACCATATACTTTTGTAGATGATGTTACATCAACACCACCGACACTTGGTTCATCCATTAAGAAGACAGGACCACCGCATCTTCCTAACCATGAGTTAGAAACTGTGTTGTATTTGGAACCAAACATATAGAAAGCATCGGAGTAACATTCGTAACATTTAACTCTATCAAATGATGCAACACTATATTCTTGTGGATCAGGGGTAGGAGCAGTCATGTCTGTTGACTCAGTTCTGTGAATTTCTGTCATGAAACCAATAAATGCATGGTCAACGATAGCATTTTGAACTTTTAA
>CAMOSS010000022.1 GCA_946625055.1 uncultured Caryophanales bacterium | reverse complement strand
AGGTTACCGCTTGTGATTTCAACGCTTTCATCAAAGTGAGCTTCACCATCATATGTGGTGTTTATAGACTTGGTTCTAAATGAAAGACTTCTTTTTGTGATGCTCAATGTTCCAGTAGATTTTGAAACTTGATAGTACTTAGAGACATCATTATTTTCAGCGTCTAAAATTTGATAGTTAAATGAGTTTGGAGTAACTCCATAAACTTGATAGTTATCTTTGTTCGCGGATGTGAATTCATATTCAATATGGTGGCCATCGAGGAGTTTTGTTTCATCATATTCAACAAGGAATTGATCCTCACTAAATGGTTCTCCATCATAGGTCTTTGTTAATGAATTTGAACGAATTGATAAAGGAATTGTCGTGATATTTAAAGAATTATCATGTTTTGTGATGTTGTAATGAAGCGTCACATCATCGCCATCTTCATCTAAAATTTTGATTTCGTGATTGTTATTTAATGTCCCTGGTTCGGTGAGTGATGAGCCTCCATCAACAACAATGTGGTCATTGAATTTTAAACTTCCAGAAGTAATTGTGTATTCATCTGAAGAGATGGCTTCTCCATCATATTGTTTAGAGACATTACTAAATGAGATAGAGATGTTTTGAGGAATGAATCTAATCTCTTTTTCAATGAAGTTAATATTGTAACAGTAAGTGATGTCTTCGCTACCACTAAAGATGTGGACTGATTCAGGAACGACATTGACCTTCGCAGTTTCCTCTTTAAATGAAGAAAAGGTCACTTGACATTCATCTGGGGTGAAATAATCGTTACCAAGAAGGGTTTCAAGCTTGATAGAAGGCTTAACTTCACCATAGTTGATAGTTTGTTGGTTCACATAGCAATCAACGTCTACAGGCTTGATTTCGAAGTTTTGAACTTGAGAATATTTATAGCCAGAACTTCCTTTAGCCTTCGCTCTCATTTGATATTGACCAACTCTATTTGGTTGAGTTTCTGTCCATTCTTCTTCTCCGTTTTTTCTATATTCAAAAGTCACATCTGACTTATAAGCTTTTCCACTAGGAGTAAATGACTTTCCATATTCATAAGTTGCATCCACGGTGAAAACTTCATCGATACGACCGATTCTACCTTTTTCAGCGTTAGTTAAAGACACAGCAACAATTGCTCCTGCAGCTCCTGCCACTACTACGCCAGCGAGAATGAAGCTAGCGAATTTGATTCTAACCATTTTCTTTTTATAATCTCTGTAACGCATACTTAACTCCCGAAAACAATAACTGACTCTGGTGAAATAGTAATACTGTAGTAGCTTGTGACATCGCTACTATCATTCATATTTGTGATAACAAAGCTACCCGTAATATCAAAGCTTCCATAGTCATCAACAACCATATTTGGAATAAACTTAATTGAGTGGTTATTTAAAAGGTTATATGGATTCACACTGAAGTATTGTGAATATTCTTCACCGATAAGATTTAATGTTTCACCAGTGTATGAAGGTCCATTGTAAGAGATGTCAACCCAGAGGTCTCTTAAACGAATCTCAACAAGGACGTTATCAATTTTAATCTTGTAATACTTACTAGTGACATCGTTACCTTCTTCATCAAGTACTTTGGCTGTCACTTTATTCTTACCTGAATACATGCCAGGAGCGTTCGCACCTAATGCATATAAAGCGGAGGCTTCATATTCGACATGATGTCCACTTCTCAAATCGACTTCATTTTCGACATATGGTTGAATTTGATATTGCTCAAATGGCATTGCATCATATTGTTTAACAACCCAGCCATCTTCTAACATGACGTTGTAATTAAACTTAATTCTAAGTTCTTTAACTTGAATCTTTTCTTCAAATTGGCTAGTGCCATTACCACCGAAGCCACTTCCATAATATGAACTGTCTCCATGTCCATCATCAAACCCAGTTGGATCCATCATAATCCAGCCGACTCCATAGACATAAACCTCAACCCAAGCATGGGCATTCATGTTCGTGACAACAACACTTTGGTTAATATCGCCTGTTGAATTTGCCCCATAACCAGTGACATATCTTGCAGGGATACCTAAGTATCTATAAAGCATAGTTTCAAGTGTTGCAAAGTTGTTACAAACACCTTGTCTTCTATTAATAAATTCGATTAAAGGATCAACACCTTCTGTGTAATCGCTGAAGTTAATATCGTAAGTGAAGTGCTCTTTAATTGCTTCATTAAGTCTAACGATATTGTCTTCTCTTGATCCCCATCTATCAATTCCGAATTCCCATAATAAGCTGTCAAAAATAGAGCTGAGATTATAGTCATAAGAAAGGTATTTACTATCAACGTACTCACGATAGTTAACTTCTTGGTTCTTGTAGGCGGTATTTTGAATACCTGATGCTTCAAGGGCTTGTAAGTTTTTAGAGGTGATAGGCATTGATATACCGGTAAATGTTTGTGTGGTGTTAGATTCAATCTTTCCAGATAAGCTGTAATCGCATAAATCTGTGCCTTGTGAATTCACTTTGTTACCGGCATATTGTGGTGAAACACCATATTTCATATTTGTTAAATAACGGATATTAAATGATTCTGAAACATAGTAGTAGTCCATCGCATAATGGGCGTATAAGAGAGGGCTATAAAGAGTGTATGGATATGTTGAGCTTGTCTCAGATGTGTTCCACTGTCCCTTATAATCATATGTATCAAAGGCTCTACTTCTAAAGTAGACTGTTCCATCATATGTTGAAGTGAATGAGAAGATATTATGAATGTCATCAAGTCTATCACCTGGGCCACTTGTTGAAACACTTCCGGCCAAGTCTTTACTGACAAAGTCTTTTTCAAACTCTTCTGGTTTGTCTGGATCATCTGGTTTGTCTGGTGATTCATCATCGGTAACTGGATTACTTTCTTTATCAAATGTTCCACCGTAAGGGTTATATCCTAAAAAGTCTTGAACATTCATACAGTCACAAATCATCCAGCCAATACCTTTGACATAGATTTCACACCAGTAGTGTTGATTTAATAATGTGATTTCGTTATAGCTTTCCACTTGTGGCACTAAATAGCCATAAACCATTCTTGCAGGGATATTAAGTCTTCTAAATAACATGACTGCAAGAGTGTTGAAATCAAAGTCACTACCAACTTCATTTTTAAGCATATCGAAAATTGGGTCTTTGTTTTTCACTTTAGAAATAACAAATGAATCACCATCAGGAATAATATTTGAAGAAGCGACACTTTCAACATATTTACCGACTTCATCGACATAGAAATAGTCATCGCTTTCAAATCCTTCAGTGGAAATAATTGAATCGATAGTAGGAATATATTCTTCTGGAACGTTTAAGTAATTTGCTTTCGCGTATTCAAAATACTCTTTTTCATCTCTCGTAATTGCAGGATCAGAGAAACTAACAAGTTTTAAAACGTTAATAACTTTATAGAAGGCTGGACAGTAGGCCGCTTTTGTAAAGTATTGATTGTTTTCTGGTTGAGTTAAAACATAGGCATCAGATTTAACACCTGTTGAGTTCTTATCTGTTTCAACTTCACAGTCAGGGACTGCAAACGGAGATCTCTTCGTGTTGTATTGAATATTGAAATCAACAAAGTTGAATTCTTCTGGTAATGATGAAGTGTTATAAGCACTGAAGAGTTTATCCGCGGTGTATCTAAGAGGATTCACTGAACCATCAGATATCTTTGCGGTGTCATAAACAGATGGACCATTGTATTTCTTCTTTTTGAAGTTGAAGTCACCATAGGATGTTGTTCTAAAGTATGCTGGATATCCAGTGTGGTTAGCTTCAAAAGATAACACTCTATTCTTGCTTAATAAATCCATCAAATCTTCTGGGTTAAGATTGAACATCTTCATAAATTCTTCCCAGTCGATTCCTAAGTTTTCAAGGATTCTTAAGAGTGTTTCTAAATCCATGTCTTTCAAATCTTCTAGAGAAAGATCGAATTTACCAAATCCATAGTAGACAGCCTTCGCGGTAAATGAGAAGTACATATTGGATGGTAAGATATCTGGGACACCTTCACCGGTATAGTCCCAACCTAAGAAGACATAATGTTCAAATTTTTCATCCATTTCTTTGGTTGGTTTAGATGGTTGAACAAGTTTTTCACCACGTCTATATTCAGTGGAATCTACGACTGCACCTTCATTGATAAATGTCGCGCGATAAGTTCTAACTTCATCGGTAATAAAGGCGTTAACATTGATCATATCTAAAATAAGAAACACGACTAAAGTGAGCATAGAGATTATGCCGAAAATTGAACCACCGATTGTGAGTCCTTTAAAGAATTTCGTGTGTCTCTTTACTACGTGTCCTTTCGCCATCTTACCTACCCATTATTTGCTAATTTACGAATCACACTTTCACTGACAGGCATTTTGTCCTTACCAAAGATCTCATTCATCTTGTTAATGAGGTCATCAGCTTTAGACTTAATGTAGATTGGGTTTTGTGATTCGAGTTTTCTTAAGACTTTCTTCGCAAGAATGTCATCAAGAGCTTCTTCTTCTGTTCCACCACAAGCAATGTAGATAGGAACATAGTTTTCAATTTGTCTTCTAATACGGTTACCAAATGTAATGGAGAAGACTTCTTGAATGTATTTATCAAATTCTTTAATGTGACTTCTACCTCTCTTAGTTAAGGCATATTCCTTCTTGGCTTTTTGGATTAAAGCCTTAAAGGTATAGTCACTTAAAGTAATTGGTTCATAATCATCTTCACCGATGAATGGTTCACATCTATAGTCAAGATTAAGAACCATACTTCTATCGTAGACTTTATCTGAAATTGCAAATGTGGAGTCGTCGTTATTCGCAGTTCCAATAAAGTAAACATTATCAGGAAGAATGAGTTTACCATTATGTAATTCTTTTGGATCTTTTTTAGAGATTGAGGAAGTAACTTCTAAGATTCTTTCATCGACAGTTGGAAGTTCAAGAAGTGAAAGGAATTCTGCAAAGTAATACTCAACACGGGCAATGTTCATTTCATCTAAGACGATTAAATAAATCTTGTTGGTCTTATTAGCTTCATAAAGTTTTTCTAAGATCATGGATTCATTGAACTTACCAGTAAATTCATTAAAGTAACCAATAAGGTCACTTCTTTCCTTCCACATTGGTTGAACAGGAACAACAGTTGTTGGAACACGGGTAAACTTACCCCAGGCGACTGGGAGAGATGTTTTACCTGTACCTGACATACCTTGAAGAATCATGATCTTTGTTACACCTAAAGCAGAAACGAATCTTCTAATATCATCAATGGAATAGTAAAGAGGGTTTCCTGCGATACGGGAAGCAAAGGATCTAAATCTTCTACAGATATATTCAAGAGTTAAATCTTCTGTTGAGATAACATTTTCTTTCTTTGGATATTGTTTATCTAAAAGGGAGAGTTTTTGGAAGCGATCGCCAGGATCCTTCTTTTGGGTCTTTGGAATTTCCATTTCCACAACTTCTTGAATCTTATTACCAAATTCATCGACATACTCTAATGTCACCATGACTGTTTCTGGGTGATTTAATCTTTCGATTTGTCTAACTAATAAAATCATTAAGAAGATAAATAAGGCAAAGAAACAAACGATAGTGATGATGTTGATAACGTTGCTATGGACATTGATGAGGTCCGCTCTATCACCATGGAATGTCACTAAACGATAAACGAAGGCCGCAGTAAAACAGGCTAACCCGAATAGGGCAGTCATTGAGAAGAATATAGCTAGCACGCTAGCGAGTTCGACGTATTTACGGCCTCTCATAATCTATTTTTTCTTCTTTCCACCAAACACTTCTTTACGAATATTTCTCTTGGCTTCTTTCCAAGCCTTTTCATAAACCTTATCCATTCTGGACATCAGTTCTTCAAGTTTATTAAACGATTCTTCATCGCCATAATCTTTAATGTTAACAAGACCATTATCAACCTTATAGGTTAATAATTCAGTTTCCATCATATCAATCTTATTGAGCAATTCTTGATGTTGATCTCTGATCTCTTGATTTTGTTTTTCCATCTCTTCGATGTGTTCTTTAAATTGAGATTTAAAGGCTTCTTGTTCTTCTTTATTTCTTCTACTCATCGAAGCGATTTCTTCATTACATTCTTCTCTTAAGGAGGAGAGTTTTTGATTAGCCTCTTCATCTTTTAAACGAAGCTGTTCTTCATGATTTTTGTTAATTTCTTCAATTTTTGCAGCGTTTTCTTTGTTAATTGTTCTAATTTCGTCCTGATGAAGGAGGTTCAAAGATTCGACTTCTTTCTTGTATTGAGCCTCTTTTGATTTGAGTTCGTAATTTAATTCTTCATTACGTTTTTCTAAGATGCGGTATCCATCTTCAAAAAGGAGTAAGAACTCATTGATGGTCTTTTCTTTTTCCTTCGCAGTCGCGTGGAAATTTTTAAGTCTTTCAATGATTTCGTTTTCTTTCTTTAATTCTTCTTGTTTAAGGTTAAATTCATAGTTCTTTTGTAACTTGTCTTTAATCTCGTTCGTATACATGTAATCCAAGAAAGATAATAAGATTACTGATTCTGAATATGATTCAGACATCTCTTTATCAAGTGGATAATAAGACTTTTCAATGTGTTCAATTGTGAAGCCTTGTCCTTGATAGGAAGCAATATAATCAAAGCAGGCAAGAGACTCTCTAAAGTTATGGTTCATCTTCAAGATGTTGGTCTTTTGAATTGGTCTTGTGACCATTTCTGATTTAGAAACTTCTCTCATTAAAGGAGTCTTAAGCAAGGCTAAGATTTGAGTTAAGGCAACATCTAATCTGTCGATGATATCTTTTTCAGTATTTTGATTTGATAAGAGAGGATCATTTGCTCTTCTTTCATTAAGCTCAAGATTTAAATCAATCTTTCTTGAACCCATATCAATTAACTTTTTGATGTGTTGCTTAACGATATAGGTATTCGATGCTTCCTTAATAGTGGTTAATCTCGACATAACGAAATCTTTTAAATACATAAGTGCTGCGTATAACACTCTGTTTTCATAAATCGCATAATCGGATTCTTTTCTAATCATCAGCATCTTATCAGGCATGACTTCAGAAGCGGAATCTTCTGGAGCTTCATGGGTGATATAGTTCGCATGTTTCGCTAAATCTTGGATGGAGTCTTTGGATGTTTTTCTAATCTTTTCAATTGGAATAACTTCACCATCATTACGAATGAATTGTCTTTCTTCTTTGATGGCTTTTTCCATGTATGGAAGTCCTCTTTCAATCGCTTGAACCCAGTCTTCTTCAATTTTACAAATTGAGAAAATATGGAGAACATCTTCATTCTCTTTTAAGTTCTGGGATTTATAGGCAGAATAAAATCTATCTGTAACATCATCGACGATACAGTTTTTCTTATATTCTACGTACGCTTTATAAAGGATATCCAAGGAGTCCATCTTACCTACCCATTATTTGCTAATTTACGAATCACACTTTCACTGACAGGCATTTTGTCCTTACCAAAGATCTCATTCATCTTGTTAATGAGGTCATCAGCTTTAGACTTAATGTAGATTGGGTTTTGTGATTCGAGTTTTCTTAAGACTTTCTTCGCAAGAATGTCATCAAGAGCTTCTTCTTCTGTTCCACCACAAGCAATGTAGATAGGAACATAGTTTTCAATTTGTCTTCTAATACGGTTACCAAATGTAATGGAGAAGACTTCTTGAATGTATTTATCAAATTCTTTAATGTGACTTCTACCTCTCTTAGTTAAGGCATATTCCTTCTTGGCTTTTTGGATTAAAGCCTTAAAGGTATAGTCACTTAAAGTAATTGGTTCATAATCATCTTCACCGATGAATGGTTCACATCTATAGTCAAGATTAAGAACCATACTTCTATCGTAGACTTTATCTGAAATTGCAAATGTGGAGTCGTCGTTATTCGCAGTTCCAATAAAGTAAACATTATCAGGAAGAATGAGTTTACCATTATGTAATTCTTTTGGATCTTTTTTAGAGATTGAGGAAGTAACTTCTAAGATTCTTTCATCGACAGTTGGAAGTTCAAGAAGTGAAAGGAATTCTGCAAAGTAATACTCAACACGGGCAATGTTCATTTCATCTAAGACGATTAAATAAATCTTGTTGGTCTTATTAGCTTCATAAAGTTTTTCTAAGATCATGGATTCATTGAACTTACCAGTAAATTCATTAAAGTAACCAATAAGGTCACTTCTTTCCTTCCACATTGGTTGAACAGGAACAACAGTTGTTGGAACACGGGTAAACTTACCCCAGGCGACTGGGAGAGATGTTTTACCTGTACCTGACATACCTTGAAGAATCATGATCTTTGTTACACCTAAAGCAGAAACGAATCTTCTAATATCATCAATGGAATAGTAAAGAGGGTTTCCTGCGATACGGGAAGCAAAGGATCTAAATCTTCTACAGATATATTCAAGAGTTAAATCTTCTGTTGAGATAACATTTTCTTTCTTTGGATATTGTTTATCTAAAAGGGAGAGTTTTTGGAAGCGATCGCCAGAGTCTTTTTTCGCTCCTTTAGAGGAGACTTGTTCTGGTGAAATCATTCCGCCTCTCATATTTTTAAACATGTTCTCGCCACCTTCAATTTTCGCGATTTTTTCACTAGTTAAAGATTCATTAACAACGAATAAAATCGCAATAGCGATAATGGCTAAAGCAAAAACAATGACATAAACAAATATCGCTACATTAGAGGTAAAAATGTCTAAGAAGGAGCCATCCGCTCCACCTTCTAAAACGATAAATCTAGGCATTGTTTCTACCTCCATTCTTATCAAAGAGGGAGATGTATTCTTTCACCACTGCTTTGGTTTCTTTTAACTTATCACTACCAAATTCATTCTCAATTAAACGAACAATATTGTATTCGGTTTTGAGTTTTTGAGGTTCAGCAGAGATAATAGCAGCACGAATAATCGCATTAGATAAAACATTATCAATGACGTCATCTTCGCTCATATTGATAGAGAGTAATAATGAAGTGTAGTCTTCAATCTTACGTTGAATCTTGTTTTGAAGAACATAACCATTAGCTTCATTTGTTAAGGCAAATAAGTTATCCATCTTCTTATATGTGGATTCAGAAAGAGAGAATGAATCGTGAGCGTTTCTTCTTGCGTTCTTAAGGTCATTATTAGAAAGAATAAATGGTTTTGCTTCATTAGAAGCATCAACCTCTTTGATATCACATCTTAAGATAGGAATATATCTAAGATAACGACGTGAAATCTCATAGATGATGTCATCTTTCTTAATATTCACTAAGAAGTAAACATTGTGTGGAATAAAGAATGTTAAACCTTGTGATGAAATGTAGTAATCATCAGAGGTGTTATCAATATAGGCATAAAGAGGTCTCATATAGTTGAGGAACTCCTTACTTGGGATTTCATCAATATAGATGAATATTGGTGAATCTGGATTTGATTTTGCGTATTCAAAAGCACTATAAAGTGTCTTTTCAGAGGCAATCGTGTTGTTCTCTGAATAATGGATAAAGTAATTAGGATTAGATAATGCTCTAAATATTGTCTTAATGTATGGAGCGATATCTCTAGCGAAAATCATTGGGGAGAAGACCATTGAAGATAATAAGGCTTCTGCAAGATTTCCATTTAAGCCATAATCAAGGAATGTCTTATTGAGATCTTCAACAAGTTCTGAATATGTCTTTTCTTTTTCTTTGACGATCGCGGTTGATAAGGCGTCACTGACGAAAATATCTTCCTCATCATCAAATAATTCTTCTGCATAAATAATTGGATTGCCGTAATCATCAACTTCTTCAATAACTGTACGGACTTGGTTTGTTTGAATAGATACCGATCCTGAAGAAGAGAAGTTTTCCACTACTCTATAGGATTTTTCTTCTTCAAGGAGATATTTGATTCCATCTCCATTATCTAAGTGTTTACGTCTTGAGAACAAGGCTATGCTAAGCATAACGATGACCAATAAATCTAACACAAGGGTCACTATTAAGAAATAAGGATAAGAAGGATTTGTTGTTCCTCCGTTTGGAGAGAAGATTAAATAGCCAATTCTTATTTCTGAACCCACTAACACTAAAATGGAAAGGACAATCAAAACAAACTTGTAAAGACCTTCAAAATTATTCTTTTGATAAAAGAATCCATAGTTATCGAAATCGAATTTACGAGGTTGGTTACGAATTTGTTTCTTTTGACTTGCCATAACTATACCTCACTGATTAAAAGCCGTTAAGGGAGTCGGCACCTTGCTTAATTAAAATTAATGAAACAAAGACGACGGCGATAATAACAACGACAACAGCGATCATTGGGAACAAGTAACGGAGAAGATTCTTCTTCTTAAATGTTCCTCTAGCTGCACTATTGATTTGTTCTTCACTAACAACTTCTTGTGGTTGTTCAACCTTTTCTTCGACAGGTTTTTCAGCTTCAAGAGTTGGAGCGGCAGCGGCTTCAGCTGGATTAACTTCTTCAGCTTTTTGTTGTTGAACTGGTGCTTCTTTTGGAGCGGATGATTCAACAAATTCAAAGTTGGATTTGTATTCCCACTTTTTAGCAGGAGCCATGCTTGGTTTTTCAATATAATCAACTTTTGTAAAGCCAACGAGTCTATCATTAACAAATTTTTGTTTGTCGTAGACAACTTTGACAATATAGACTTCTAAAGCTTCTGTTTGTTGATCAATTTCAATTGGAACTTCATTAACAAATTCGCCTGTAGGCGCGTACATATATGGAAGGAAGAATTCTCCGTCCTTAATTAATTTACCTTCAAGAGAATATTCTCTAAATGAAAGTTGTAATGAGAAAATTGGTGATTTTCTTAAGTTTTTAAAGGTGAGGAAAGCATAACGATTTCCATCTTTATCGAAATAGATATCTCCACCTAAGAGATCGATGCAAGACTTGTTCTGATTTAAGAACTTTAATGGAAGGTCTTTTAAGAATTTAATTTCTTTCATGATTAGTTCCTCCCCTTAAATGTAATGAGATCGAGTAAGAAATATGATCCCACCATAATGCCGATAGGTAGTAATCCTAAGGCAGCAAAGAAATAATAGAAAACGTATGATGGGAAATAATCTTTAAGATATGTTGAGCAGAAGACACCATAAACGATAATCGCGGCCACTGCTAATAATGATGGAAGAATTGAATAAAGAATATATGTCAAAAGTTTTGGTTTAACTTGTCTTTGGGAATTAACTTTCTTTCCATTAACAGATTCCAAAACCACTGTATATTCTTCAACGGCTGGATCCACTGGGATAGCGATAACCATTCCAGAGAAATCTAATGAATAGACATCGTATTGTCTTTTGTTATTCACTTTAGTGATAACAGAAACAACTGCTCTTTTTGTTGATTCTTTACCAACGAAGACTAATTCATTGTTTTGTTTATTTAAGGATACTTTGAGTAAATGATCTTTATATTCAGGATCTAATGAAAATGGGGTGTTAACATTTGTTAATTCAACACGTTTTCCAGCTTTAACAGGATAAATAAGTAAGAAATACAAACCTGCTGCTGAACCAACAGAGAGGAAGGCAAGAACTAAAGTAATAATTAATAACATACTATTTGTCCTCCATATCATCGGTGAATATTGCAACATATTCTTCTTTGTCAGAAGCGTTTCTTCTTGCAATCACAATATGTTTTGTCTCAATCGCATCTTGGCATAAACAATAAAGTGAAACTTCTGTTCTCACCTTGAGAAGTGGAAACACACTTATTTCTAATACTGAATAAATAAGAAGTATTCCGATAATGATTGATGAGAAAATCCATCTATTGCTCATTGTTGTGTTGATGAAGAAAATGTAGAAAACAAGAATAACAAGTGACAAGACTGCAGAAATAATTAAGTAATTAAGGAAATAGATTAAGAAGATTTTTCCTCTATTACCTTTGGATGCTTGCTTTGAAAGAAGCAAGATATCACCAGCAGAGAGATTTTGTCCTTTAGTGGTGACATATCCTTGTGGGAAATAAGCAAGAACCATAATCACTGCGATGATTCCTCCAACAACTCCACCAAAAGACATCAAGGAGATTGGGAGAACTTGTGTTCCTGTTCTAAGTGCAAATGGAAGATAGATTGCAAATGGCACAACAAGAGCGACAGCAATTCCTAAAATCATAATGTCGATGTAGAGATTTGAAAGAAGTAAGGAAGTGTATCTTCTTTTGTTGTTCACTCCTTCAAAAATCTTATTGATTTCGAGATCGTGTGTTTCGCTAATCATTAAAGCGATATTTTGATCTGCAATTAAAAAAACAGGTCTGATAAAGAAAATTAGTTTTCCGATAAGAGACCCCAAGAAATACAAGCCAAGCAAAATCTTGTCTAAGAGAGATAACTTCTTAAACACCAACTTCGTTAGCTCATGTCCCTTTTTGAAATAGTACCCAAAACTATGCATAGAGTATTTTCGAGAGACGGTCGAATCCTTTCTAATATCATTTGCGGCCAAAGTGTCCAATTTTTTCCGCAATAAAAAGAGAATATTTAATTTCTTAATTTAATTAAATAATCTCTCCATATATGTGTCTATTTTAACCACTTAACCTTTTCATTACAATGAAAAAAGGGCTTTCGGGTCTCAAAAAAGAAAAAAGACTAAACGCCTTAGCCTTTTAACTTGATTAGAAGTTTAACTATTTTTTTCTTAAAAATTGCGATTAGGTCTAAAAAATTTCTTTTTAATCACAAACCATTTAATAAAGCTCTTCATAATTATCTTATGAATGAGTTGATATAATATTCCGCAATTGCTTCAGGAGATTCTTCCAAATTGTTTTTAATCCAATATTTCAGGACAACAATAAAGTTTTCAACCGCGATATTCTTTCTTAATTCGATAGGCATGTCTGCATTAAATGGATAGTTATTGAAATATGAATCAACCAATCTTGAAAGTTGCTTTCTTAGTTCATCCATAAAGATTTTTGTTCCATTTGATTTTAAAATTCCTTCAAACAATGATTTCTCATCTTTGACATGATAGAAAATATGTTCAATTAAATGACGGTAATCATAAAAAGTGTCTTTAGAAAAATCGTGTGTTTTTTCTTCTTCTAATGACTTGGAGAAAACGTGATTAAAGATGTGTGATGAAACACTGAGTAACAATTCATCTTTTGTTTTGTAATGAGCATAAAATGTTGATCTAGAAACATTGCAATCATCCAAAATATCTTGGATGGTGATATCACCATAATCCTTTTCATTGATTAATTTAGAAAAAGAACTATGGATTTTCGCTAAAGTCTTTTCTTCTCTTTTATCCATAAACACTCCGTTCGATATCTTAACTTACAAAACAATAATAAAACTACATAGTGTTCTATATCAATACTTATCGAACAAAAATGAACAATTTATTTTATAAATCCTTTGAAATGACTACATGCGCGTTATAAAATTAGAATAAGATATTTAGAAGGAGATATTATTATGGCATGTTTTACAGTTTCTGCTCTTGCTGCCTTAGGCGTTGGCGCAGCAAAGTACATCGTTAGACATCACGAAAAGAAAAATGAACTTAAGGTCGCCGAACCAAAAGAATACAAATTTGGTTCCGAAGTTAAAGTTTCTAAAAAATTAGGTTACTTAGAGTTAGCTCTTTGGGCCGGATCATTTGTTTTAGCCGGTGAACACTTAATCCACGGTGAAGTTTCACCATTCCCACCATTCTTAACTGCTGTCAGCGAAGGCCCAGACGCCGTTCGTGAAATGTTAACAGAAATGGGCACGGTTGGTGTTGCTATGTTATTAACAATTGTTGCTGCTTGGGGCATCGGTGTGTTCTTAGTTGACTTAATCAAATATAGAAGACACAAGAAAGCTGAGACAAAAGCTTTAGAGGCTAAATAATGTATTTCATTACAGCATTAGTCTGCGCAATTATTTGTGGAGTCCTTTGGTTCTTTTTCAGAGATAGAAAAGGATTACATTTAGAAGTCTTAACCATCACATTTGGCGCTGCCACTCTTATGTGGTTAATCGATGTCATCTTTACCGCCGCAAGCGGAGAAGCACCATTAGAATTTGGTGTGCAAGATGGCTATATCGCATTATGGACTGTCTTGGGTGGAATCGGCCTTTGGGTAGTGTTAAGTTTCATCTTAAATCACAAAGATAAAGTTGTTAAAGAATAACTTAAAAGTATCAAAAAACACCGGTTTTGCCGGTGTTTTTCTTATATTTTATTAAAT
>CAMOSS010000021.1 GCA_946625055.1 uncultured Caryophanales bacterium | reverse complement strand
TTTTCTCTAGATAAAAAATAATAATTACTCTTTATATGTTGAATATAAAAGTAGTAAAATAATTATTAGAAGCGAAGTGATAGTGGTTTTATTTAAAACATCTATCTTTTTGCTAACATTAATATTTATAATATGGAGATTTAAAAATGGAATTAAGCAACTCTAATGAATTTAGAACAAGAGCAAAAGACGAAATCGTCAAACTTGAAAAAGATGTCTATGGAAGAGACATCTCCCACGAAGAAATTGAAATTGTCTTCTTAACATATGTTATGGGATTCATCAAAGGTATGTTCGTCGTTGCCAAGAATACAATGGGAAGAATTTACGAAGTAAGTTCCAATCCACAAACTGGAAAATTCTATATCGATGTCTATCGTAAAGAAGGATCCAAGGTCGTTAACGTTAATTAAAAAATGAACCCTCCGAAATGGAGGGTTTTAATTCATCTTTTTACCATCTATTAGTGACCATCTCAGCAAAGCCAAGTAAGTTTTCAAATGAGATGGTTTTATCTTCAACTTTAATAGAGCCAGAGAAGTAGCCGAAGACTTGATGCTGTTTAGATTGAATGATTAGGGCATTCGTGTTTGCGTATCTATCAATGATTGGATTGAATGTCATATTGATATCACCTTTAGATGATGTGAATGTCCAAGGTGATAAGAAATCTAATTTACCTTTTTCATTCCTTGGAATGTTAAATATAACATCTTCAAGCTTATAGACTTCTTTATCATAGAAGAGCATGTTTTCACTTGCCGCGGAAGTATCTCCAAATCCATATCCTAAATTGAAACCAATTCTATGTCCTTGATAGTTAGCGTTTAAGCTTGACCAATACCAAGTATTTGAATATGTCCAGACACCTCTTCCCCAGTCAAGGACTCCTAAGGAGTCTGGTTTCATTTGATGGGTGAGATCTCCAAATTTAAAGAAGCCTCTTCCCTTTAAGAGATTAATCTTTTGATTGTAGTAGAAGTGTCTTTTCTTTTTAAATGGGGTAGCGATAACCATGGAGTTATCATTTGTTTGTTCAAGATAGATATCGCATTCAAAGTCTTTCCCTTTAGCGACATTCTTCATCGAACAGACAAGATGTCTTTTTCCGTTTTTGTTTCCAAAATACATATTGAATTTCTTGCCTTCATAAAAGACATCTCCATCTTTAGAAGAAGAAGGAAATTTAACATCTCCAAATGTTAACCAAGTGATATATGATTTTGTGGATTCACATTTATTTTTAAAGTCTAAAACTGAGACTGAAACAAGACCCATATAGGAATTATCATCAATTGTAAGGGCGATACCATATTCATCATCGTTAATAAAATAATAGTCCCATTCTTTGATTCTGGACTTCATTCCTTTGATAGCTTTTCGATCGTAATCTTTGACCAATTCAAAAGCGTAACCCGCTTCAATTAAATTACCTTTTTCATCGAGTAAAGGTCCTTTAGTTAACTTATGTTGCATATAAATAACCTCTAACTAAAATTATAACACTTTTACATATTGATATAGGAGAGTGATTTTTATCTTTTGTTTCAAGAAACAAGCTAAAAAGGCAACAAAAGTCTTTTATTTTTCCAAAACAATGCTAAAATATCACCTCGACGACTATTGTTTTAATACCCTACATGTGAAATTGTTCTATCAAATCTTAAGTATTTGAGAGAAACAATTTTTATTTGAATACTTTTTAAGAGTGAATAAATATGATATATTTACTTTGCTATGGCAAATAAAGAAGAATTAGAAAAACAAGTAGCAGATTTAGAAAGCGGGAATAAACCAAAGAAATCGAAGAAAGCCATCTTAAAATATGTGCTGAACATTTCTCTTGTTTTAATTGCGACCAGCGTCGCTCTTTTCCTTTCGCTTAAAGATAACTTCAATACGATTATCGCTGATTTGAAAAACTGTGATTATCGTTGGATTTTAGTTGTTGCGGGTTTAGTTCTTGCCGCGATGTTCTTCAAAGGACTTATCTTATTCTGCTTTGCCAGATTATACACAAGAAACTACCGCCTTCATCAAGGCTTAGCTGTTTTCCAAATTGGTGTTTTCTATAATGCAGTGACACCAGGAGCAAGTGGTGGTGAAATCATGGAAGCCTACACTTATAAGAAACAAGGCGTTCCTATTAGTAGCGCTGTTTCAATCATGGCCATGTATTCCATCATCTATCAATCAGTGTTGATCATCTATGGATTGATGTCTTTTATCATTAAGTACGACTTCATTTCAAAGATGAATGCTTTAACGATTAATATCGGATCTTTGAGATTATCTCTCCCTATTTGGGTTTTAACCATTTTAGGATTCGCTTTAAACGTTGGTGTTATTTTAATAACACTCCTCATGGCGTACTGGAAAGGATTCCATAGATTTATTATGGGACCAGTGATTGGACTTTTATCCAAAATCAAAATTATTAAGAATCCAGAGAAGTCTCGTGAGAATTTAAGAGTCCAAGTAGAAAACTTCAAGATTGAGTTTAGAAGATTGTTAACAAACATTCCTTTTACCATCTTGATGTCGGTTTTCTTCTTTATTGCTTTTACCGCGACATTCTCTATTCCATACTTTGTCGGTATTGCTTTAGGAAACGAATCCAGTGTTGCTTCCTTCTGGGATGCGGTCTTCTTATCAAACTATCACCAAATGGTGACAGGACTCGTTCCTATTCCAGGATCCGCTGGTGTATCTGAATTATTCTTCCACGAATTATTCATTAACGATATCACCGTTCAATCCTTCTATGTCGCGACTGTGGATGGAATTCCTGATGCTGCAGCATCTGATGCGATGTGTCGTGCGGCTCTTCTCTTATGGAGAAGTATTACCTTCGCTTTACCACTTATGGTGGCAGGTTTTGTTACCGCCTTCTATAAAGCATCTCCAAAAGGCACAGTCTCTCAACATGGGGATATTCCAGACAGAAAGACCCTTACTCAATTACAAGCCGAAACTCTTGCCGAAAGAAATATGGAGTTGGATACAATTATTGAAACTTCAACCTTAACAAGACAAGCGGTTTTAGCAAGGCTTAAAGCCACGAATAAGAAAAAGAAAAATCCTGATGATGAAGAAGAGGATGATGAAATCATCGATAGAGATATGGATGAGATCAACATCGTGTCTGATGAAGAAGATACAGATGAGGACGATGAGTTATGAGAATAGCTTTATTTACCGATACATATCCTCCATTCATCAATGGTGTTTCTACATCTGTCTTTAATCTTGCCAAGACATTAAAAGAACATGGTCAAGACGTTTTAGTGGTCACCACTAGAAGTGATGATGGTGAACTTGAACTTGAAGATGGTGTTCTTCGTGTTCCAGGAGTGGCGATGAAAAAAATTTATGGTTATCGTTTAACAAACATCTACTCTTCATTAGCCTTTAATATCGTTAAGCAATTTGAACCAGATGTGATTCATAACCAAACAGACTCTACAATTGGTCAATTTGCAAAGATTGCGGCTTCAAGATTAAATATTCCAATTGTGTACACCTATCATACTGCGTATGAAGATTATACATACTATGCGACTCATGGATTCTTTGATAGGTTTGCTAAACGAGTTGTGAGAACATATTCAAACGTTGTCGCTAATCAAACCAGTGGTTATATTACTCCATCTTTTAAAACCAAAGAATATGTGAGAAACATCGGTAGTGATGTTTATATCAATGTCATTCCAACAGGAATTGACTTCTCAGCCTTTAATCTTAACGTCTTGGATGAGAACAAGATTAAAGAATTAAAAGAAAAGTATTCCATTAAAGAGAATACAAAAGTCTTCCTAATTTTAGGAAGAATCGCAAAAGAAAAGAGTATGGACTACTCTGTTAAATGTATTGCTTACTATCACGAGAAACATCCTGAAAGAGATATCAAACTCTTGATTGTCGGTAATGGTCCTCAAAAGGAAGAATTAGAAAAGCTAGTCGAAGAATTAAATATTGGTGATATTACCGTCTTTGTTGGAGCGGTTCCAGCAAAAGAAACGCCATATTATTATTCACTCGCAGATATCTATACATCAGCCTCTATTACTGAAACCCAAGGTTTAACATTTATGGAGGCGATGGCTTTGCAAGCTATCGTAGTCGCAAGATTTGACGATAACTTATCAGGAACCATCATAGATGGGAAGACAGGATTCTTCTTCTCTGATGAAGAGACATTTATGGAGAAGGCGGAAAAAATCTTCAATATGAGCGAAGAAGAATTAAATGTTATTAGAAATAATGCCTTAGACATATGTGATGTCTATTCCATTGAAAGATTTTATCAAAATGTTATGGGGGTATATAAACGTGCAATTAGAAAATTCTGGTAATCAAGTTGAAGGGAAAACCATTACTAAGATCAACATTTGTAAGAACAAGATTGTCCTTTATTTTGGCAAGGACAAGATTGATATTTCCCCAGATGTTTATGTCTCAGATTATTTTTACGTTGGTAAAACCCTTCCAATAAGTGAAATCGAAAAATTAGAAAAACATACCTATGTCAGTGATGCTTACACTGATGCGTTAGCCCTTTTAAGTCGTGCGATGTATACCGAATGGGGTTTAAGAGAAAAACTCTATGCTAGAGACTATCATAAGTCCACGGTTGATCAAGCCATCACTCAACTTAAGAAAAACAAACTTATCAACGATAAGAATTACATTAAAGAATATATTTCTTATGCGAACGATAAATTATACGGCAAGAATAAGATCATTCAAGAGCTAAAGAAACGTGGCATCTTTGATGATGTGATTAGAACCATTGAATTTTCTGAGGCTAAAGAATTATCAAAAGCGAAAAAGAGATTACCTGATTTAGAAAAACAATATATGAACCTTACAACTTCTGATAAGCGTCAACACATCTTTAACGCTTTAATTAGAGAAGGCTTTGCTAGTGATGTCGCTAGTGAGATTTCTAAGAAAGCCAAAGCGACTTCTAAATCAACTTCTGACACTAAACTTAGAAAAGACTTCTCCATTGCCTTAAGACAAGGGAAGATGAAATATAAAACCATTAATGGTTTAAAAGCTTATATCTTTAGATCTTTGGCTCCTAAAGGTCATAATGTCTCTGATATCAATGCGTTATGGGAGGAAATAGAAAATGAAATTACTTTCTGAGTATCAAGAAAATGAAAAATTCCAAGGACAATTACTCATCGTCTCCTCACTTAAAGGAGTGACGAATAATGGTCTTTCATATTTGACGATTGAAGTGAGAGATTCCTCTCTTCAAATGAATGCAAAAAAATGGGAAGTAACCCCAGAAGATGAAGAAGTCTTTGTCGCTGGAAATGTTGTTGATATCACTGGAGAAATTATCTTTTATAAATCAGGTCTTCAAATGAAGATTTTAAAAGGTAAAAATGTCAACCCTGATGAAGTTGATGTTGTGAAGTTCTCTAAAGTCGCTCCAATTCCATATGAAACATTATTAAATCAGTTTAATAAATATAGAGGCGAAGTGAAGAATAAAGACTTAAAAGCCATCATGGATTATATCTTAAATAAATATGAAACAAAGTTCTTAGCCTATCCAGCAGCGTCATCTATTCATCACGACTATATGCATGGTTTACTCCATCATACAGTGTCAATGCTTAACCACGCTGAACATTTCATAAATTACTATGGTGGGATTGATAAAGAATTACTCTATACCGGTGTCATCCTTCACGATATTGGTAAAACCATCGAACTCTATGGACCAGTGGTCTTCAAATATTCTTTAGAAGGTAAACTTATCGGCCATATCTCTATCATGCATGGAGAAATTGTTAAGGCTAAAGATGCCCTTAATATCCATTCAGAGAAATCATTACTTCTTGAACATATGATTCTTGCTCACCATGGGCAACTTGAATTTGGCTCTCCAGTCATGCCTTTAACAAAAGAAGCTTTCCTTCTTTCTCAAATCGATAATCTTGATAGCAAACTCAACTTATTAGATAAATCCTTAGAAACTGTTAAAGAAGGGGAATTCACCAATAAGATCTTCGCTCTTGATAACAGATCATTCTATAAGCCAAATAAAGATTAATATAGATATTAAAAAGAGAACGTTTAAGACGCGTTCTCTTTTTTGATGCTTAATTTATCGACTTTGTTTAAAAAGTCTCTTATAAAGTGTTTTTGATGTCTTCTGCAAGTTGTGGCAAGTTCAAGCCCTTGGAGTTATCTTTCATCTCTAAGATAAAGCCATCTCTCTTTTCATAACGTGGGATGACATGGACGTGGAAATGAGGGACACTTTGTCCAGCAGCTTCATAACAGTTTGTTAAGATGTTCACACCTTTGGCCCCTAATAGTTTGATTTCGACTTGTCCGATTCTTTGAGCGATATCCATGACTTTATGCATCGTTTCTTGAGGAGTGCTTAAGAATGTTTCATAGTGTTCCTTAGGAACGACGAGAACATGTCCTTTAGTGACTTGAGAAATATCTAAGAAAGCAAGGACATCTTGATCTTCATAGATTTTATAGCATGGGATTTCCCCATCGATGATTTTACAAAAAATATCTTTTTCCATAATTATTTAAAACCTCTATTAATCATTATAATACAAAAATAAAGGAGTGGATAAACCACTCCAATATTTATTAATCAAATAATTCTGGATAGTTAGCCTTGAAGTAATCATAGACGACTGTGTCATGATATGTAAGGCTTGCTTTTTCGAGCCAGTATTTGGTTGAAAGACCTCTATAGGTGTCACTGCTTGCCACTTTCTCAACGATTTCATTGATGAATTCTTCAGCGACATCATTGCCTCTTGTTTCGGCATATCTGTTCGCGTTTTCTTTAGAAAGTTTAGATGTGGAAGCGGCTTCTTCGATTTCAACGATGTAATAGGTTGAAGATGATGAATCATAGAAGACCATATCTTTATCGAATTGACCGGATTCTGTGACAGAGTTCTTTAAGAAATATCTGCCGTTGATCTTGGCGACATAAGCACTTTCATGTTCTGGTTTTGTGTATTTCCAGGATGAGGAAGCAGCATCATATTGCCATCTATCTTGTTCGGCGACTTTAGCTTTAGAAGCATCGTCGTCTTTAGCGTCGAGTTCACTTAATGCGGTAGCGACACCGACATCGAATAATCTTGAACGCATTGGGAGATCGCTTAATCCACCGGATTTTAAGAACCAACCGTTTTGGGTGTGGTCTTTGGCATTAACATCTCTCTTCTTAATCTTTAAACCTTCTTCTTTGGTGTAAGCACCAGAGTTTGTGAATGTTGATTCGATAGAAGTATCTGTTAAGTGTGGATCATCACTGATCTTGTTATAGTCTGCCATTAAGTCACCGTATTCGGTACCTTTATAGAAGACATTGTTTGGATCTGTGTCATCGAGTTCCATGACTTTGTCAGTAACTAAAGCATCTAATAATGCCTTTTCTTTACCACCGAGGTTTGTACCTTTCCAAGCGTTGGAGACGATCTTTAATTCATCAAGACCGACTTTGTTTTTGGAATCTCTAACAGATGTGACAGCAGCACCGCCTTCACCTTTAGGAGCAGCATTAGCACCAGAGATATAGTTATCGACGAATTCGTTAATTAAGTAACGAGCTGCAAGTGGATATTCGGAGTTGTTAGAAATACTAACGATATTCACTTTACGAGCGTAGGAACGTTGAATTGTACCATATTGATTATCTAAAACGTATTGTTCGATGAGCATTTCGTTATAGATCTTTGGAACGATTTCTTCTTCGATGTAGTTATAGTTTGCACCAGAATAGAAATCCTCTGTTAAGTAATGTTCGAAGACTGTTTCTTCTTCATATTGAGGATCGAGTTCACCGACAAAGGTTGTGATACCGGCGTGTGGATCTTGAACATTGTGTAAGGAACTTCTTAAGCTCATTAAGTATCTTTCTTCATAGAAGACACCTCTATCGGAGTAAGAACCTGAAGAGATTTCAGCATACATTTTCTTTGCGATTCTCTTTTCAATGGATTGCCATTTAGAGAGAACACGTGAACGTTCGGATGAACATGGTGTTTCAGTATCGGAAACTTTTTCACCGTTATCATTTACTCTGTTACCATCGTTATCGACAGTCCAGAATGCTTTATGAGCAAGGATGAAAGGGTCAACTTTTGCATAGCCAGCGTTAGCAATAACATCTTCAGCAGCTTCTTTTAAGGTAATTTCACCTTCTGTGTAACCTTCGATTTTTTCATTGTATCTACCGAAGACTGAAAGTGAGTATTGATATAAGACTTTATTTAAGACATCACTGCCTAAGGAACCGTCACGGATACCATCATAAATGATGGACATCATGTTGTGATAGATTTCTTCGGAGGAACCAGTGACTGTCATGATCTTGTCATCATCATAGCCGGTTGGCTTGGCGACGACTTCGTCATTACAAGCGGTAAGTCCGAGTAAGGAAATTAACACTAATGGGATAAACTTTTTATTTAACATAGTAGCAACTTCCTCCTTCGCTGAATAATGCTTTGTTATCGCTTGAGGCCTTGGTGTATTTAAGAGCACACATTTCTGGGATTAATCTTTCTTCAACACGGTTAGCGTTTTGGATTTCGATTAATTCGATATATGTTCTCCAAGATTCTGCTAAGGTCTTGTCAGCGTTCCAATAGTTGTATTCTCTTTGAGAATCAACATATTTCTTAACTGCACCTTGTAAGTCAAATTTGTCATCGACTGATAAGAATGAAATCTTATCGCCTTCTGCTTTTAAGAAGTAGTCATATAAACGATAGTCATATGTGGAATCGAATGACTTGATGGCATCTTTGATGGTGTTGGCTCTTTCTTTATATTTGGAAACATCGGTTGTGTTGATGTAACCAACATAAGATTTTGAAGAGTAACCTGTATCTTCAGGTGTCTTGGTGCTGTAGTAAGATGTTAAGTTAACTGCGGCGTTAAAGTCATAAATTGACTTTTCAATAATCATGAAGTGAATACCGTGTTCACTTCTAACACCGATAATTGGTCTTGCTTGTTCATCTGTTAAAACGAGTTGATTGTCGTTTTGTGAGATACCTTGAACATAACGGAAACCACATTTTCCTTCAGCGGCTGGTTGAATGGTGGTGTCGATAGCTGTTGCAGCGGCTTTACCTTCAACTTCGTCTGCTGTTTGGGTGATGGTCTTTCCATCAGCCTCTAAAGAACCTTCAGTACGTGTGTTATTTGTAATAACAAAGATGTTGTGGTGATTAAGGTATTTGTTCCATAAGATGTTACGTGGATAGTAGTTAGCGTTGTTTTCGTTAACTTGGTGTCCAAGTTCATCTTGGTCCATATCTTTGTATTCATTTAATTTATCAAAGACATCGACAGGGACATATGTTAAACCGATTTCTTGTAATTTTTCTTTTACAGATTTCGCTGTATTGTCAGCATTGATAAAGGTGCTGCTAAGACCTAAACCATTTCTGATTGTCTTATCAGAGTCTTCATCACCTGTGTGATTATAGACAGCGTCATAAGCGTATAAACCTAATTTGAATTCATTGACGAATGATGTTTTGACATCCATGATACCGACAGAACCATAGAGTTCAGCGGAACCAGAGTCACCAGATTGTTCGTGAGCGATTTCACCAAAGGTGTCTTTTCCATCTCTTAAAGCCTTCACGACTGTGTAGAGTTTTAAAGCTTCATCTTTTGTGATAGTGCCGTTATAGAAATCTGATGAACCGGAAGAAATGGATGTAAGGATGTGACGAATGTGATATGGGAATGAGCTGTGAGCGTTTCCACTAACGGTAGCACCGTTTTCATCAATACCTAAATATTCTTTAAGTAATTGAGCTTCGTTGGCTCTGAAGTACCAATCTTTGACTTCATCTTTCTCATAGTCATAAATGAGTTTTTGTTTTAACTCTTTGACATTCTCAACACCGTTACTGTCTAAGACTTTCTTCCATTCGGTGTCATACTTTGTGTTGTTTGTTTTTGCATCATCCTTAGCTTGTGATTTCAAATAGGTGATTCGATCATCGGCTTTTCTCTCAATTTGAGCATATGTGTAAGTTGGTTTAATTGCCTCTTTGTTAAGAGCAGATTCGCTGTTTTGGAATTCATAACGAATGAGGACTTCAAGCATGGCATCATAGAATTTGCTGATACCTGAAGAATCTTTTAAGTATTCGTAATAGAGATCGTCTGTGACGACTGCTACTTCCTCACCGTCATATCCTTTAAACTTGACGATTGCTTTCTTATCAGAGGTAACTGTTTTTGAACATGCAGTCATTGCCATGGCGGCAACCAAACTACTAACTAAGCTAATTGATAGTTTGCTTTTGTTCATTGCTTTTTCCTCCTTCAAATAATTGAATAGCGTTTATTATTTTATATAATAGTGTTTTTTAGAGCAAGGATAATTTAATCTTTTTAAGATTTTAGCGAGCATATGCATATGCGTAACACTAGATTTTCTTATCCTATTTTCGCCTTTTGAAAAATAAATTATCGTTTCATTTGTAATAAAGAAGACAAAGATTATAAAATGTTTAGCGGTTGAGGTAAAAAATATGGCCACTCTAGAAATTAAGAATCTACACGTTGAAGTAGAAGGAAAGAAAATTTTAAAAGGTGTGAACCTTACGATCAGCGAAGGCGAAACAGTTGCTTTATTAGGCCCTAATGGACATGGTAAGTCAACTTTGTTGAACGCGATTATGGGACACCCAAGATACACTGTCACAGACGGTGAGATTTTATTTGATGGAAAAGATATTAAATCTTTATCAGTTGACGAAAGAGCGAGACTTGGTCTCTTCTTAGGCATGCAATCACCTGCAGAAGTACCAGGCGTTAGCAATTCTGATTTCTTAAGAGCCGCGATTAATGCGAAGAGTGAAAAGCCTATTTCAACATATAAGTTTTATAAGATGTTAGATACTGCAACCAAGGATTTAAAGATGCCATTTGATCTTGCAACCAGATCTTTAAATGAAGGATTTTCTGGTGGTGAGAAGAAGAGAAATGAGATGTTGCAACTTATCCTACTAGAACCTAAAATCGCCATGCTTGACGAAATTGATAGTGGACTTGATGTTGACGCCATCCAATCCGTCTCTGAAACCATCAATAGAGAAAAGGAAAAAGGAAGAGGCTTTTTAATCATTTCTCACTATGCTAGATTGTTTGATTTAGTCTCCCCAACAAGAGCGGTTGTTATCATCAATGGTCGTATTGCCCTTGATGGTGGTCCTGAACTCATTAAGAGAATCGATCAAACCGGTTATGAATTCATTAAAACTGAATACGGAATTGAGATTCAAAAAGAAGAAGCTGACATGAACGATGTCTCCATCGGAACATGTGCAGTTAGAGAAGCTATTAAATAAGAATTAATATGGATAGATTATCATTAAAAAATATCGTTAAAAACAACCAGGTCTCCATCTCTAAAACAGATGAGATGATTTACTGTGTTTTAGATGGTAATGATTTTAATAACAAAGGCTTAAAAATCACCTTAGAAGATGATGCGAATGTTAATCTTTTGTTGGTTAATTATAAAAATAATTTCCCATTAGACATTGAATTAAAAGAAGGATCATCCTTAAAAATCGAAGGATTACTTTTAGATGAACAACAATCATTGAATATCACCGCAAATCTTGGCAAATTCGCCAAAATTACTTCATATTTTGCTGATTTAAGTTCTGGTGATAATAAGTCAAAAGTCGTTATGAATTTAAATGGAGAAAACTCTTCAGCTTTCTGGAAACTTGCTTCTGTTACCGAAAAGAAGGATAAGAAAGTCTTTGACGTTTCCATCATTCATAACGCTTCAAAAACCTATGGTGTCAGTGATAATTATGGGGTCACAAAAGATGAAGGATTCCTCTCTTTCAGCGGTATCTCTCATATTAAAAATGGCTCTAAGTTTTCTAAGACTAGACAAAACGCTAAAATCATTGTTTTTGATAAGCTTTCCAATGCCAAAGCACAACCAATTTTAAAGATTGATGAGAATGAAGTTGAAGCCTCTCATGGTGCTTCTGTTGGAACAGTTAACGAAGATCAAATATTCTATCTTACCAGTAGAGGTCTTAAAGAAGAAATGGCCAGACAACTCATTACTTTAGGATATCTAAAACCTATCTTAAACGGCTTCAGTGATGAAGAAATTAAAGAAGAAATTTCTACTTTAATTGAAGGGAGAATGTGATATGTATAATGTCTATGAAATACGTAAACAATTTCCTATGTTAGATGGTAAGAAAATGATGCAGGGAAAACCATTGGTTTTTCTTGATAATTGCTCTACAACATTTAAACCACAATGCGTTATAAACGCAATGAATAAATACTACATGGAAGAAACCGCTAATTCTCATAGAGGTGACTATGATTTAATGTTTAACGTTGATCAAAAAGTCCAAGGTGTGAGAAAGAAAATTGCGGAGTTTGTTAATGCTGAACCAAATGAAGTTGTTTTCACCGCTGGTGATTCTATGTCTATTAATTTAGTAGCCTGGGGTTATGGAATTAAATACCTCAAAAAAGGTGATGAAATTCTTTTAACTGAAGCTGAACATGCCTCCAACATCTTACCTTGGTATAAGGTTTGTGAGATGACTGGTGCGGTTGTTAAATTCATTCCATTAGATGAAGAAGGAAGATTAACACTTGATAATGTGAGAAAAACAATCACTAACAATACAAAAATTGTTTCTGTTGCTCACGTAACAAATGTTCTTGGTTATATCTGTGATATTAAAGGTATTGCCAAGATTGCTCATGAACATGGAGCGTTATGTGTTGTTGATGGGGCTCAATCAGTTCCACATATCAAAACTGACTTTAAAGATTGGGACATTGATTTCTTAGGATTCTCTGCCCATAAAATGTGTGGTCCTACAGGCATTGGTGCTCTCATCGGTAAATATGAATTATTAGATAAGATGGATCCATTCTTAATGGGTGGTGGCATGAATGCCAAATTCAATATGTGTGGTGATGTTACATTGCTTGACCCACCATCAAAGTTTGAAGCTGGAACACAAAATATCTCTGGTATTTTTGGTTTTGGAGCCGCCATTGATTTTATTAATGAAATCGGTATTGAAAACATCCATCAACACGAAATTGAATTAAGAAAATATTGTTTAGAAAAACTCGAAGGTTTCGATAACATTATTATTTATAATAAGAACGCGATTAGTGGTATGCTCACATTCAATATTAAAGGTGTCTTTGCTCAAGATGAAGCAACCCTTTTAAACTCTAAAGGTATTGCGGTGAGAAGTGGACAACACTGTGCCAAGATCTTAAATGATTTCTTAAAGACTCCGGCCACAGTGAGAATGTCTCCATACTTATATACAACAAAAGAAGAAATCGATGTATTTGTCGATGCCATTATTAATGGAGGTGACATTTTAGATGCCTATTTTAACTAATGAAATGATGAGATCTATTATTTATGATCACTCATCCAATCCTCAAAACAAAAGAGAACCAAATGATGATACATATGAGAAGATTCATATGCATTCCGATAACTGCATTGATGATATCGATGTCTATTTGAAAATGATGGACAATAAAGTTGTTGATGCCTGTTTTACAGGCATTGGATGTACCATCTCAACCGCCTCCACAGACATTATCTGTGATTTGATGATTGGCAAAAATAGAGAAGAAGCAGACTATATCTTAAAACAATATGACAACATGCTTCATGAAGAACATTATGATGAGGATGCTTTAGAAGAAGCTAATGCTTTCTCACAAACTTCTAAACAAGCTGCGAGAATTAGATGTGCGACAATTGGTTCTCGTGCTTTGGAAGAATTACTTAAGGACAAATAATATGAAAGATGATGAAGTTAAATTCATAGAAGATTATAAATTTGGTTTCAAAGATGAAGACGTCACAATCGTTAACACCGGTAAAGGTCTTAACGAAAATGTCGTAAGAGAAATCTCTAAACTTAAAGGTGAACCAGAATGGATGTTAGAGTTTAGACTTAAAGCTCTTAGAGCTTTTAATGCACTTAAACTTCCTAACTTTGGTCCAGATCTTTCAGATTTAGATTTTGATTCTTTTACATACTTTAGAAGACCAAGTGAAAAAGAAGTTAGAAATTGGGATGAAGTTCCTGAGACAATTAAGAACACTTTCCAAAAACTTGGTATCCCAGAAGCTGAACAAAAATATCTCGCTGGTGTATCCACTCAATATGAATCTGAAGTTGTCTATCATAACATGCTTAAAGAAATCGAAGATAAAGGTGTTATCTTCCTTTCAACCGATATGGCTTTAAAGCTTTATCCAGATCTCTTCAAGAAATACTTTGGAACTGTTGTTCCTATCGGAGACAATAAATTCTCTGCTTTAAATGGAGCAGTGTGGTCCGGTGGTTCATTTATCTACGTTCCTAAAGGAGTGCATCTCGATAAACCTTTACAATCATATTTTAGAATTAACAACGAGAAGTCTGGTCAGTTTGAAAGAACTTTGATTATTGTTGATGAAGGTGCGGATGTCCACTATGTGGAAG
>CAMOSS010000020.1 GCA_946625055.1 uncultured Caryophanales bacterium | reverse complement strand
TTTTCCTTTTCTTTGAGATATTCTTCTTCGGTCAAAACTCTATATCCATTCCCATCGCTTGGGAGTTTTTCGCCTTTATTGATAACCTTCTCAGGGACTAAAGCTAAGATGATGGAATAGATGTATGGATCAAAGTCTATAATGTTATCTTTTTCGTAGAAAAGCGATTCATTATCTGCCTCTTCTTCAATATCGGTAAAATCAAACTCTTCATTACCCTTAATCACATATGGAACATCTTTAAGAGTGTAAGCTGAAATTAAGGTGGTCTCACTCATCAAATTAACGATGATTCTAAAGAGGTCACCATAATTTTCAATATCGACTTCAACATGACATGATTTGATTTCGCGGATGATGCTTTTATCAAGTTCATACGATGAAAAATCCACATCTTCTGAAAGATGATATTTTTTTCCTTCTTGATATAAAGCACGATTTATTTTCATAATTACATTCTTAAGAAAGCACGATAGGCTTTGTTGAGTTCAAATTTGATCTTTTCTTCGAGATCATTAACTTCTTTATCAGAAAGTGTTCTTTCATCACTACCAAAGGTAATGGTGACTGCAAGAGATTTCATATTGTCGCCAATATTTCCACCTTCATAAAGGTCAAAGATTTCAGCATCTCTCACTAAACCTTTTCCGATGGTCTTGATGGTTTTAATCACATCTCTAGCTTCGACAGATTTATCAAGTACTAGAGCTAAATCTCTAGTAACATTTGGGAATCTAGAATATGGTTTAGCTTTAATAAGTCCAACTTTAAGATTGAATAAAGCATTTAAATCCATCTCTAAAACTAAAGCGGATGTCTTTCCTAAATCATATTCTTTAAGTTTGTTTGGATGGAGTTCACCAAAGACACCAATTTTTTGTCCTTGAGCGATGATATCTGCACTTCTTCCCGGATGTAATTCATCAAGGTTTTCTTTTGCTCTTTCAAGTTTATATCTTGAATTCTCAATACCTAAGATAGTCATGACACTTTCAAGATAGCCTTTCATGTCGTAGAAATCGTATCTCTCTTGTTTCATTAAACCTTGATCGAGTCTATTACCGACCAAAACGATACAAAGATGCTTTTCTTGTTTGTTCTTAGTCATGATATTTGAGATTTCAAATAATCCAAGATTCTTGTTTTGTCTTGAAACGTTATAAGAAGCCACGCTTAATAATGAATTAGCGATGTTTCTTCTAAAGACTTTATGATCGTCAGTTAATGGATTTAAGATGACATATGGTTCATCTTTATTCACAAGTGAATAACATTCGTTTTCTTTGTCAGAGACAAGTGAATATGTTAAGCATTCATCTAAACCTAATGAGAGGAGTTGTTCTCTCACTAATCTTTCTTTCTTTTGTTCTTCAGAAAGAGCCCCGACAGTTAAATCGAGATTTGGAAGAATGGATTTAACGTGTTCAAATCCTAAAACTCTAATCACTTCTTCACTCAAGTCAGCGTCACATGTGACATCTAAACGGAAGGAAGGAACATGAGCGATGAATTTACCATTTCCTTTATCTTCCACTTTGAAATGAAGTCTTTCTAAGACATCAATAATCTCTTTTTCAGAGAAAGAAGTTCCGAGTCTCTTATTGATTCTTTCAGTTGATGATTCAACGATTAAATCTCTTTCTTCTTCGCTTTGATATTCTTTAACATCACCGAAGACTTTTCCTTCACATAAATCTTTAATAAGATTTGCAGTATATTCTAAAACAAATTTAGAACGGAAATGGTTTGTACCTTTTACGAATCTCATTGAAGATTCAGAGGCTAAACCAAGTCTTTGAGATGTATGTCTCACACTCTTGGCATCGAATGATGCGGCTTCAATATAAATATTCTTGGTCTTTTCGGTGACTGCACATTCAAGTGAACCCATGACACCGCCTAAACACATAGCTTTTGCATCTGAGGAAATAACAATATCTCCAGGGATGACTTTATAAGTCTTTTCATCTAATGCGACGAAGTCGAGTGTTAAATCATCTCTAGCGATTAATTCTTTCTTTGGAAGTAGATCAGCGTCATACATGTGTAATGGTTGACCAGTCATAAGCATGACATAGTTACCAATATCAACGATATTGTTGATGCTTCTCACACCCATAGACATCAAGAATTGTTTCATCCACTCTGGTGATTCTTTTACTTTGATGTCTCTAATTTCTTTAATGGAGAACTGTGAACATCTATAGGTATTTGAGCCCACTTTGATATCGCTTTCTCCGTTAATGATAGCAGGAGCTTCTAACTCTTTAACTTCACGGTTAAAGATGGCCCCAACTTCTAAAGCAACATTGTATAAAGATAATAAGTCACTTCTATTCGCTAAAACCTTAAGGTTTAAGATTTCATCATCAAGGCCTAAATAACCTAAAACATTTTCTTCTCCAACCGGAGCGTCTTTAGGAAGTTCTTCGATGCCTTTGGTTTGTTCTTCTCTTAAATATTTGGATTCCACACCAAGTTCTAATAAAGAACAGCACATACCGTTAGATTCAACACCACGGATGACACCTTTTTTAATTTCGACTTCTGGAAGTTTTGCTCCAACTCTGGCGACGATAACTTTTAAGCCTTTTCTGGCGTTAGGTGCTCCACAAACGATTTGTTCAACACCATATTTATCCCCTAAGTTTACTTTTAAAACATGGAGATGATCGCTATCTGGGTGATTTTCGCACTCTAAAACTTCACCAATGATGAGATTTGTTCCACTAGCGATTCTTTTAACTTCTTCAACTTCAATTCCGGCGAATGTTAAACCGTTGGCGATTTTTTCACCATCTAATCCGTTAAGATCAACTAATTTGCTTAATGCTTTGACACTAACTAACATAATCTAACATCCTCCTTCTTATATTTTCTTTTTGAATTGATGTAAGAATCTTACATCATCTGTATAGAATTTTCTGATATCATCAATGCCATATCTAAGCATTGCGACTCTTTCAATACCGATACCAAAGGCAAAACCACTATAAACTTCTGGGTCATAGCCATTCATCTTTAAAACATTTGGATGGACCATACCGCCACCAAGGATTTCAATATAGCCTGTACCCTTACAAATGTTGCAGCCTTTACCACCACAGTTTGCACATGTGATATCAACTTCAACACTTGGTTCTGTGAATGGGAAATAAGATGGTCTTAATCTAATTTCACGTTTTTCACCAAACATCTTTTTCGCGAATAATTCTAATGTCGCTTTTAAATGGCCGATATTAATATCTTTATCCACGACTAAGCCTTCGATTTGAGCGAATTGATGTGAATGTGTCGCATCATCATCGTCTCTTCTATATGTCTTACCTGGACAGATAATTCTAATTGGTTTACCAGCTTTCTTTTCCATGGTTCTAGCTTGAACTGGAGAAGTATGTGTTCTTAAAAGAACATTTTCATTGATATAGAAAGAATCTTGCATATCTCTTGCTGGATGGTCTTGAGGAATATTCAAAAGTTCGAAGTTGTAATGATCAAGTTCCACTTCTGGTCCATCCATGACTTCATAACCCATACCTAAAAAGATATCGATGATTTCATCACGAACGACAAAGAATGGATTCTTACCACCGCTTTCTTTTCCTTTTGCAGGTAAAGAAATATCGATGACTTCTTTTTCTAATGTTTTTTGTAGTTCTAATTCTTTAATCTCTTGGACTTTCTTGTCTAAAGCATTAGAAATATTCATTTTTACTTCATTGATTTTTTGACCCATTTCTTTTCTAAGTTCAGCTTCCATTTGTCCTAATGTGGACATCATGGACATAAGTTCACTTTTCTTAGATAAGAAGACATTTCTAATCTCGACAAGTTCGTCAGAATTTTTCGCATCTTTGATGCGTTCAATCGCCTTTTCTTTAATTTCATTTAATTTTGAAATATCCATAGGTTGACCTCCATACGATAACTGTGCGTAATTATATCACATTTAATGATTTTATAAAATCAATAAAATAAACATAATAAAAAGACTCATCTTTCGACAAGTCTAAATATCTTTTCAAGTGATTGAATTAGTCTCTATTTTTTAGAGATTTCATACATTAAAATGCCACCAGCAATCGCAACATTTAATGAATCAATGCCTTGCATATCAATCTTCACATTCGTGTCTGATAAGGCAAGAGTTTCATCACTGACACCTTTTCCTTCATTGCCTAGAACTAAGATGAATGGTCCGTTAATACGTAATTCTTCTAAAGAAACAGAGTTATCACTTAATGTGGAAACCACGACTTTATTCTTCTCTTTGTATTTTTTGAGTTCATCAAAGAAAACTGGGATTTTAAATATCGCTCCTTTAGAGGCAGACACTACTTTATCAGAGAATGGATCTACGGTATGTTCGTTTAAGATAACTCCATCATAGCCAAAAGCTAATGCCGTTCTAATAATCGTTCCTAAGTTTCCTGGATCTTGGATGTTATCGATGTAGATAAGTTTATCCTTCTTTGAAAGTTCCACTTTTGGCATCTTTGCTAAGAAGACAATGCCATCAGGATTAACATTAGAGGAAATCTTTTCAAGGACAGAATCATTAATGATGTATTGAGAAATGCCAGCTTGGAGCTTCATCTTTTTAGTCGTATAGACTTCACTGACAAGTCCTGCTTCTAAAGCCATCTCTAAATTCTTCTTTCCTTCGGAGATGAAAAGGCCTTCTTTATATCTATTTTTTCTTTCTCTCAAGTTAACTAATCTTTTAACTTTATCATTAGTTCTAGAAGTGATTTGGAAGATCATATGAACTGCCTCCTTTTTAGTTTCTTATTGTCTTTATTATAATTAGGACAATACTTGTAGACAATGTCATAAAAGGCTTTTGAATGATTGAAAACAAAATGATGGGCTAATTCATGGACAATGAGCGAGTTTAAAATATCCCCTGAAAAATAGAACAAATCATCCATGTATTGGATAGAGTGAGTTCTTTGAGAATTAGATCCAAATCTCGTATTCATCTTTTTGAATTTAATCTTATAAGGTTCTTTAATACCCATTAAGTATTCATAATAACGGGTAGACTTAATCATATAATCAAAATATATTTGTTTAAGTTTATCTTCTAAATCCTCTAAATCGATGTATTTTAATGATGTTCCATCAGTGAATGTAATTACCCCACCATTATTAGAAACTTCAAGTTTGTGACCAAATAGATAAGCATTATCTTCACTAAACTTATTGGAATCTCCATGTTTAAGTAATTTAGGAGCAAACTTTTCTAATCCATTTTTTATTTGATGTAGTGTCACAAAATAAGAACTCGACACATAAAAAGCTCCATCGCGATACTTATAAATTGTGTTTCGAATTCTCTTATAAGTAACGACAACTGGATAGGATTTATTTTGATATTCAAAAATAAAACTTTTTTGCATGAAATGATTATAACTTGAAAGTTATTTTACTTAAATATATAATTTGCTCATATCTATGGAAAAGATTCTGATCTCTGCATGTCTAGTCGGTGAGAACACCAAATATAATGGAGGAAATAACTTGACTCCATATTTAGAACAACTTCTTGAAAAGTATGAACTCGTTCCATTCTGTCCAGAAGTTGAAGGCGGTCTTAAAACTCCAAGAAAGCCAAATGAGAGATTAGATTCTAAAGTTATCGATTCTGATGGAAGAGATAACACAGCGGCCTTTAACAAAGGGGCAGAATTAGCCTACAATATCTGCTTATATCTCGGAATTGAAATCGCTATTTTAAAAGAAGGATCTCCAAGTTGTGGAGTCCATGAAATCTATGATGGAAAGTTCCGTAATAAAAAGATAAAAGGAATGGGCGTTACCGCTCAATATCTTAAACTTAAAGGCATCAAAGTCTATAACGAAAACGAAATCGAAGAATTATTAAAATAAAAAATGCGTTCATCGAAACGCATTTTTAATTACGCTAAATAGGTAAATTCCATTGAATAAATAAATAGTCTTTGAGAGTTTTCAGTTGTAAATAACGAGAATTCTTTTGTTGCTGTTTCAAAAACAAAATTTAGATTGTGCCTTTCTGGTTTTTCAGATGTTTCATGTTCTATGTTTTGAACCACGCCATTTACATTAACTTCTATATAATTATCAACTGGATACATCCAATATGGATTCTCAGAATCATCCCATGTGTTTAGATATGGATCTTTGTAATATACAGATGACTCTATTTTTACTGATTTAATCGAATATTTTGATTCAAAGATAAAACCACCATGACCGCTCGATGTGCCAACTTGAAGAACCAAAGAATCATCGCATTTAAAAGACTGACACTTTTCTAAAAGAATTCCATCAGAGGTGACAAAATCACTTTCAATTTGGTTGAAGATATTTATTAGAACTTTAAGGTTCGTCTCATGCTCAAAATTTGATCCAGTTGAAGGCATAAGTGGATTATTAAAGAAATGAACCGTCTTCACTCTTTCTTCTTTATCATCGCTTTGAGAAGGAGTTAAAGATTCTTGTGATTCACAGGTTTCCGTGGTTGATTCCACTTCGCTATTTTGGCTTGGGAGTGATGGAGTCTCGCTTGTTTGACTTTCCTCGCTTAAAACTATTGAATCATCTTCGCTTTTTGTGGTTTCTGATTCAATAACATAAGAAATCTTACATCCTGTTAAGGACAAGACAAAAAGAGATATAAGCAAGGATTTTTTATTCATAGTTTTAACCTAATAATTTGTTTCTTGACGGTGATAGTTTTCACCTAACTTTAAAAGGTAGGATTCAAAAATATCATCTTTTGACATTCCGAGTTTATCGGCAATTTTAAGATAAATCTCGAATGATTTGACATAGTCTTTTTCATCTTTTGTCGAGATGAATGTTAAGACAGAATCATACATCGCTAAAAAGAGATATGTGAGATCTTCTTCAGCTTTTTCCATCATATAATTTGTGACTTTAACATTAAGAGCGATACCAAGTGATAAAAGGAAATGGAGTCCATCAGCATATTCATCGTAGACTCTTTCTTTGGATTCACTTGGTTTATTTGACCAATATTTAAAACATCTCGTCGCGTTAGCTAATTCGCCTATCTCTACAAGTAGAGATAAAGAACGACGTGACATCGTATTTTCGTATGTCACGTTGTGTCTTTGTTGAATATCTAAATCGAGTTCTTTTTGTTTTTTAAATAAATCTTTAAAATCGATAAGCATTATTTGGCCACCACTGGAAGTTTCCAGATTTCTTCTGCGTATTGTCTAATAGTTCTATCAGAAGTGAAATATCCAGAATTTGCGATGTTCATCAAGCACATCTTTTGCCAATGCTTTTGATCTTGATAGAGTTTGGCAGCCTTTTCTTGAGCTTTCACATAACTATCAAAATCTAAGAGAATATAGTATTGGTCATATTTGTTCATGATTTCATCAAAGATCATTCTGAATTTATCCGCGTGATAGAAACACCATGGACCATTGAATAAGCTATCCATAATGGCTTTAACACGGAAATCAGAGTTATAAACATCCCATGGGGAGTAATCTCCTTTTCTGTTATGTTCTTCGACTTCTTCAGTCACCATACCGAAGATGACTTCGTTTTCTTTTCCAGCTCTTTCAGCGATTTCGATGTTAGCACCATCCATTGTGCCAAGTGTCACCGCACCGTTCATCATTAACTTCATATTTGAAGTACCTGAAGCTTCTTTACCAGCAGTTGAGATTTGTTCAGAAATATCAGCAGCAGGAATAATAAGTTCGGCTAATGTAACACCATAGTTTTCTATGAAAACTACTTTCATATATTTGGAGATTTCTTCATCATTATTAACGACTTCAGCAACAGCTAAAATGAGTTCAATAATCTTCTTAGCGTAGACATAACTTGGAGCAGCTTTTGCACCAAAGATATATGTATGTGGGAAGATTCTAAATGATGGATCATCTTTCATTCTTTGATATAAGTACATGATATGGAAGATGTTTAAGAGCTGTCTCTTATAAGCGTGAAGTCTCTTAATTTGGACATCAAAGATAGAATCAACATCAAGTTCAATACCGTTATGTTTCAAGACATAATCAGCAAGTTTTTGTTTGTTTTCTCTCTTAATGTCATGGAGTTGTTGAAGAACTTCATCATCATCTTTATATTTTTCGAAGCCTTTAATCTTATCCATATCCATAATCCATTCATCACCAATCTTAGAGGTAATAAGGTCGGCTAATTTTGGGTTAGCGTTTAATAACCATCTACGATGGGTGACACCGTTAGTCTTGTTATTAAACTTTTCTGGCATATAAGCATAGAATTCTTTAAAGGTGATAGTTTTTAAGATTTCGGTGTGTAATGCGGCAACACCGTTCACTGAGAAAGCTGCATAAATCGCTAAGTTGGTCATATGGATTTGGCCGTCCTTAATGATTTCCATGGCATGTCTTTGTTCGAATGGAACGTTATTTTCATTCATTTCGATATTAAATCTACGATTGATTTCTTCGATGATCATGTAACAACGAGGAATCAATGTTTGGACATAGTTAACTGGCCATTTTTCAAGAGCTTCCACCATGACTGTGTGGTTGGTATAAGCCATTGCATGTCTTACTTCATTCCAGGATTCATCCCAACCATATCCGTATTCATCCATCATGATTCTCATCATTTCAGGAATAGCTAAAATTGGGTGTGTATCATTGAGTTGGAAGACATATTGTTTAGAAATACCAATAAGAGTTCCGTGGTGACGGAAATATGACTTAAAGGTCGATTGTAAACCAGCGGAGACTAAGAAGTATTGTTGTCTTAATCTTAAGATTCTTCCACTTTCAGTGGAATCATCTGGATAAAGACCATGACATAACTCTTTAAGTGCGCTTAAATAGTCATTGAATGACATTGTCTTTGGAAGGTTTTGTGAAGATGGTTCTGCATTCCAAAGTCTTAATGTATTTGTCACATGGTTACGATATCCAACGACTGGGACATCATAAGGAACGGCTCTAATAGCGACAGCGTTTGTCGTTCTAATACCATAGGTTCCATCAGCTTTTAAATAAGTCTCAGGATTTCCATAGAATTGAACTTCGACAGCGTATTTTGATTTTCTAACTTCCCAAACGTTACCATTTGTGAGCCATTGATCTGGTAATTCTTTTTGTTTACCACCGACAAGTTTTTGACGGAAGAAACCATATTCATAACGGATACAGTTACCATGACCGACATAACCGAGAGAGGCAATTGAATCTAAGAAACAAGCAGCTAATCTACCAAGACCACCATTACCAAGTCCGGCATCGCTTTCTTGTTCTTCTAAATCATGGATGTTGATACCTAAATCAGCTAAACCTTCTTTAGCGATTTGGTAAATACCCATATTTTGCATGTTGTTGACTAAAAGACGTCCGATCAAGAATTCCATGGAGAAGTAAATAAGAGTTTTCTTATCTTTTCCAATGGTTTCATTATGGGTGTTTCCCCAGTCCACGTTCGCGAAATCTCTGACCATTTCGCCTAAAACTTCATATCTTTCAGTGATATGAGAGGCTTGAACTGAGACACCATATCTCTCAAGCATACGTCTCTCGTATTCTTTCTTAAAATTGTTTTTATTGTTAAACATGTATTTCTCCTATTGAAATGTATATCTATGACACTATTTTGACTCTTTCTTTGGGGCAGCTTTTTTAGCAGGTGCTTTCTTAGGTGCAGCTTCCTTCTTAGCAGGAGCCTTCTTGGCTGCTACTTTCTTAGCTGGTTTTTCCTCTTCTTGTTTTGGTTCTGTTGATTCTGGAAGAGGTTCAACCTTTCTATGTAACTTAAAGAAACAGGCTGCATAGCTTCCTAACTTGATAGTGATATGGTATGGTTTCCATTCTGCACCACCTGGGAAGGCTTCACACCACATACCGTTATATTGGTTGTTGCCACCATAAACATCTTTATCAGAGTTGAAGATTTCTTCATAATATCCTTCTTCGAGCACTGGGATTTCGATGAATTCATAGTAATTTGGTGTCATGTTATAAACAAAGACTAACAAATCATCACCGTATGATCTTTGGAAAGCAAACACTGATTGATCAGCGTTATCAACCATTAACCATTTGAATCTTTCTGGATTGTGTTCTTCCATATACATGGCTGGATGGGCTTGATAGATTAAGTTCAAATCTCTCACACATCTAGAAACGGAATCATGTTTTGGGAATGATTTTAAGTTCCATGGTAAAGATTTATTTTCATTCCATTCATCGAATGAGGCTAATTCGTTACCCATGAAGTTGAGTTTCTTACCTGGGTGTCCCCATTGGTAAGCATATAAGTTACGAATCAAATTGAATTTGGTATCGTAATCACCATATAACTTGTTAATAATTGTTCCTTTTCCATGGACGACTTCGTCGTGTGAAAGAGGAAGCATGAAGTTATCACTGTAGAAATACGCCATTGAGAATGTGAGTTTGTTATGTTCATATTTCTTATAGACAGGGTCTTTTGAATAGTATTTTAAGGTATCGTTCATCCAACCTAAGTCCCATTTATAGTCAAATCCTAAACCACCGTATTCAATTGGTCTTGTTGTACCACTGAAATCTGTGGAGTCTTCAGCGATCATCATGACGTCTGGATGACGGTAATGAATCTTACCATTAAGTCTCTTAATGAATTCGACTGCACCATCGTTTTGTCCTCTGGATTTATCACCATTGTAATAAAGAATATTACTAACTGCGTCCACTCTAATACCATCAAAGTGATAATAAGAGAGGAAGAAGTTCATCGCAGACATTAAGAATGATCTCACTGGATCTTTGCCTAAATCGAATTGATATGAACCCCATGGGGAAACTCTCCATTCGTTGTTATATTCATATAATTTGGTTCCATCAAATTCTGCTAAAGCAAATTTATCTGTTGCAAAGTGAACAGGAGCGAAATCTAAGATAACACCAATACCAGCTTGGTGAAGTCTATCGACGAATGACATTAATTGGAATGGATTGCCATATCTTGAATCGACACTATAGAAACCTGTCGCTTGATAACCCCAAGAACCATCAAATGGATATTGAGTAATAGGCATGATTTCAACATGTGTATATCCCATTTCCTTAATATAAGGAATAAGATAATCTGCCACTTCTTCATAGGAAGGATTTCTATCATAGATTTTTCCTTTCCATGAGCCTAAATGCATCTCATAGATGGACATTGGACGATCAAAGTTTCTGTCTCTTTGTTTTAACCAGTTATCATCGTGCCATGGGAAGGCTTCAATGTTATAAAGTCTTGAACATGTGGCTGGACGATATTCACTAAAGAAAGCGAATGGGTCAGCTTTGTCGACATATTTACCTTTTGCATTTTTAAAGTGGAATTTATAGTTTTGATAATTCCATAAGGATGGGATAAAGACTTCCCAAACACCAGAATCATCAATTTTTTGCATCTTGTTTCTACCGACATCCCAGTCATTGAAATCACCGATGACTGAAACATCTTCTGCCATTGGAGCGTATAGTCTGAAAACAACACCATCGACTCCTTGGTCATTTTTGATAAAATGAGCACCAAAATATTGATAGGCATCAATACATTGTCCCATCAAGTAATCGTATAATAAACCGAATGCCATATTATAATATCTCCTTAGTCGTATACAAAATTATTATATATCATAGATATAATTAGATTAAAGAAAAAGAAAATATAAAATCGTTAAATTGAAAAACAACAGACCAATATGCGATAATAACAAAGTGAGGTTTATTTTATGAGCAAAATAATGACAATTAACTCTGGAAGTTCCAGTTTAAAATTCAAATTATATGAAATGCCTGAAGAAAAAGTCCTTTGCAGCGGTAACGCTGAAAGAATCGGACTTGAACAAGGTATTTTTACCATTAAATGGGGTGATCAAAAGGATGTTAAGGATGTTCCAATTCCTAATCATTCAGTTGCCGCTAAAATGGTCTTAGATGCTTTAGTTGAAAAAGGCATTATTAAGAAATACGAAGAAATCGAAGCCACAGGACATAGAATCGTTCAAGGTGGTAAATATTTCTCCAAATCAGAACTCTTTGATGAAAAAACAGAAGGTTTAATTGAATCTTTGATTCCATTAGCACCTCTTCATAACGCTGCTCACTTAACATGTTTCAGAGCTTTCAAAGAAGTTCTTCCAAACACTCCTGCTATCGCCACATTTGATACCGCTTTCCATCAAACTATGGCCCCAGAAGATTACATGTTTGCTATTCCTTATGAATTATCAAAAGAATATGACATTAGAAGATATGGTGCTCACGGTACTTCTCATAAATATTTATCCATCGAAGGTCTTAAATATTTAGAAGGCGTCGAACATCCAAGAATTATCTCTTGCCATATCGGTTCCGGTGCTTCTATCACCGCGATTAAAGATGGTAAATGTGTTGCCACATCCATGGGTCTCACACCTTTAGGTGGAATCATGATGGGAACAAGAACAGGTGATATGGATCCTTCAGTCTTCAACTATGTTGTTAAAGTCACAGGAAAATCCGCTGAAGAAGTCTATCAAATGTTCAATAAGAAATCAGGATTCTTAGGTGTCGCTGGCTTCTCAGATAGTAGAGATGTCCTCGCCAATGTTGAAAAAGGCGATGAAAGAGCTATCTTAGCCAATAACTTATTCAATAGAAGAATCGCTGATTACATTGGTCAATACTATGTGAGATTAGGTGGTTGTGATCTCATCATCTTCTCCGCTGGTATCGGTGAAAATGAACCAAGAACAAGAAGAGATGTTTGCAAGCTCTTAGAAGAAGCTCTTGGAGTGAAAATCAATAACGAACTCAACATGACAATTCATGGTAAAGAAGCCCTTATCTCTACACCAGATAGTAGGATAAAGGTTGTCATAATTCCAACCGATGAAGAAGTCATGATCGCGCGTGACGCATACGATATTTGTTTAAAAGGAAAATAATAATGAATCCAGTTATTAAAGAAAGATACGAACAATATAAAAAAGAAGCTAGAAGAATTATCTCTGCTATTAAAAGATATGATAGGATAGCAATTTTCCGTCACATCATGCCTGACTATGATGCGCTAGGTTGCCAAATGGGCTTATATACCTGGATTAAAGATAACTTCCCAAAGAAAGAAGTCATCGTCTTAGGCGATAACCATGTGACATTTACCCCACGTCTTTTCCCAGAGATGGATAGAGTGAATGATTCTTGGTTCAAAGAACCATTCCTTGCGATTATTGTTGATGTCGGTAATGTTTCAAGAATTGCTGATCCAAGATTTAAAAAATCTAAATTCAAAGTGAAGATTGACCACCACCCAGAAACAGAATTCTGGGCAAAAGCCTCTATCACTGATACAACAACTGCAGCAGCTAGTGAAATAATCGCCAATATTCTTCTTTCTCAAAAAGGAATGAAGATGTCTAAAGAAGCGGCTTCCTATTTATATATCGCTCTTGTTGGTGATTCAGGAAGATTCCAATATTCTAGCACCACTACTCATACCTTTGCCGTCGCCGAAGAACTCCTTGCTTCCGGCATTGAATTATCAAAGGTTTATCAAAAGATGTATGTTAAACAACTCGATGACTTAAAAGTCACTGCTTACATCTTAAATCACTTCTCTGTTTCCCCTTATGGAGTGGCCTATTATGTTCTCGATAAAGATATTCAAAAAGAACTTAAAATCACCACTGAAAGAGGAAAAGAAAATGTTAACTTATTCTCCAATATTGATGGTATTAATGCTTGGTGTTCCATCACCGAAGATCCAAAAGATAATTGTTGGAGAGTCTCCCTACGTTCAAAAGAAAAAGCCATCAATGGAGTGGCTACAATGTTTGAAGGCGGAGGACACGCTCAAGCCTCTGGAGCTAAACTCAACACTCTTGATGATTTACCAAGGATGATTGAAGAGTTAGATAAATTATTTAAATAAAGGTAGTTGATTGACTACCTTTTATTTATGAATAAATGTATACTAGTAATATGAAATTTGCCCCGCTTCACATTACTACTGGTTATTCATTTTTACAAAGTGGATTAACAATTGAAAAAATATCTAAATCTGTGCAAACAAACGGATATTTTTCTTTTGCCATTACCGATAAAGATGTGATGTATGGAATTCCAGAATATGTCCATAAAATGAAGGACTTAAAACTTCCTTATATTGTTGGAATGGAAATAACATTATTGAATAATAATGTTTGTTTATACGCACTTAATGAAGAAGGATATATCAATCTCATCCATATTTCTTCTCTTATCTCAAAAGAAGAATTCCATGATGAAGATTTTGATAAATATAAAGAAGGTCTTCTAGCCATCTTAGATACCAATCAAGGTGAGTTTAAAGAAAGATTTAATGCTGTTTTAGAAAGCGAAGATTCCTTTGGCCACTACTTAAATGACTTCTCTAAGCATTTTGAAGAATTCTATTTAGGTATCGAACTCAAAGATAGAGAAGAACTCACTTATGTTAGAAAACTTAGAAAATTTGCTAAAGAACATGAATATCAAACTGTAGCCTTCCCTCACATTCTTTATCAAAAAGAGGAAGATGCAATTGTTTTAGATATTGTGGAAGCCATTAAAAATGATCAACAAATCGAAATTAAAGAAAAAACTGGTCACCAATTCTTCTATAAAGAAGCGGATTATCAAAGAATCTACACTCCTCAAGAGCTTCAAAACTCTATTGAGATAGTGAAAAAGTCTCAATTTGACTATTTCCAAAAAAGAGGAGAGATGCTTCACTTCTCATCTCAAGCGGATAAAGATTTAGAAAAACTTTGTTTTGATAAGCTCGAAGAACTTGGATTAAAAGAAAACGAAGTCTATTTTAATAGACTTAGATATGAATTAGATGTCATCATCGCTCTTGATTATTCAAACTATTTCCTTCTTGTTAAGGATTATGTTGATTATTCAAGAAGTCATGATATCCTCGTTGGTTTAAGAGGCTCAGCAGCGGGTTCTTTAGTCG
>CAMOSS010000019.1 GCA_946625055.1 uncultured Caryophanales bacterium | reverse complement strand
CCAGCATTAATCCTCTTTGGATATTTATATTTCTATGGTGCTCCTCAAGTTCCAGAAATGGCGCCTAAAGCTAAAAAAGAATCTAAACAACAACCAAAAGAAGAGAAAAAAGAAGAACCTCAAGAAGAAGTTAAAGAATAATTGATTCTTCAGTATAAGAAAAGACAATCCTTATGGATTGCCTTTTTTAATATTTCTTAATGATTATTTTTTGGCTTTGCCTTGGTTAGCAACGGCTTCCATTTGCTTTCTGAGTTCTTCTTCATCCATTAAGTAGTAATGGTTGATGGCTTTCATATTGTCATCGAATTCATAAACAAGTGGGACACCTGTAGGAATGTTAACACCAACGATGTCTTCGTCTTTCATGTTGTCAAAATATTTGACTAAGGCTCTTAATGAGTTACCATGAGCAACGATTAAGACTCTTTTTCCAGCTTGCATTTCTGGTTTGATTACTTCTTCAAAGTAAGGAACAGCACGTTTCACGGTTAATTCAAGAGATTCATTAAGTGGTAAATCTTTTGGATCAACATCTCTAAATTGTGCTTGTAAGGCTGGGTTTCTTGGATCGTCTTTTTCTAAGGCTGGTGGTGGGACATCATAGGAACGACGCCACACTTTAACTTGTTCTTCACCATACTTTTCGGCTGTTTCAGCTTTGTTTAAACCTTGAAGGGCACCATAGTGACGTTCATTAAGTCTCCATGATTTATAAACTGGGAGCCATTCTCTGTCGAGTTCAAACAAAACGTTATTCATTGTATGGATAGCTCTTTTTAAAAGTGAGGTGTGAACAACATCAAAGTCATATCCTTTTTCTTTTAAAGTTTTTCCTGCACGGTGTGCTTCTTCAACACCTTTTTCACTGAGTTCAACATCGGTCCAACCAGTAAAAAGATTTAATTTGTTCCATTCAGATTCGCCGTGACGGATAAGAACTAATTTAATCATTATTATTTCCTCCTAGTTCACATACATTATAAAGTAAATAAAAAATCACCGATATAATAATCGATGATTTTCTTGATATTTTTAATCAATTAGAATTTGCGGTTTGCAAATGCTCTTAATCCGAGATATTCAGCTTCTTCACCAAGTTCTTCTTCAATTCTTAAGAGTTGGTTGTATTTTGCCATACGGTCTGTACGGGAAGCGGAACCTGTTTTGATTTGGCCAGCATTGACAGCAACAGCTAAGTCAGCGATGGTGACATCTTCTGTTTCACCGGAACGGTGAGAGACCATGCAGGTGTAACCATTTGTTTGTGCTAATCTGATAGCGTCAAGTGTTTCGGTTAATGTACCGATTTGGTTAACTTTGATTAAGACAGAGTTTGCTGTATCGTTAACGATACCTTTTCTGACGAATTCTGGGTTTGTCACGAATAAGTCATCACCAACGAGTTGGATTTTCTTTCCTAATCTACGTGTTAATTCAGCCCAACCTTCCCAGTCGGATTCTGCTAAACCATCTTCGATGGTAATGATTGCTGGGTAGTCTTTGACTAATTTTTCTAAGAATTGAATCATTTCTTCTGTGGTTCTCTTACCTTCGCCAGATTTAACGAGGTTGTACACACCATTGCCTTCATAGAATTCAGAAGCGGCAACGTCCATACCTAAGAAGATTTGTTCACCGAGTTTGTAACCGGCTTTTTCAACTGCTTCAGCGATTAATGCTAATGGTTCTTCATTACCTTCTCTACATGAAGGAGCGAAACCGCCTTCATCACCAACGCCTGTTTCATAACCTTTCTCTTTGACAACTTTCTTTAAGGAGTGGAAACATTCAACACCTGCTCTTAAAGCTTCATGGAATGTTTTAAATCCTGCTGGGATGATAAAGAATTCTTGGAAGTCAACTGTGGATTGTGCGTGTGCACCACCGTTGATAACATTCATACATGGGGTTGGGATAACTTTTGCATTTGTTCCACCGATGTATCTATAAAGTGGCATTTTTAAGGAAGCTGCTGCTGCATGGGCGACTGCTAATGAGACACCTAAGATAGCATTAGCACCTAAATTCTTTTTAAATGGTGTGCCATCGAGCTTTAACATTGTGCGATCAACCAAAACTTGGTTGCATGCGTCTAAACCGATAACTGCTGGAGCGAGTTTGGTGTTGACATTTTCGACTGCTTTTAATGTACCTTTTCCGAGGTATCTTGATTTGTCACCATCACGTAATTCTAAAGCTTCACTTTCACCTGTTGAAGCGCCACTTGGAACGATCGCTCTGCCTTTTGTGCCGTCATCTAACAAGACTTCAACTTCAACTGTTGGATTGCCACGGCTATCTAAGACTTCACGACCATGAACATTAATAATTTTTGCCATTATATGTATTCTCCTTTAATGTACGAAATTATTTTACTAAATAAATAATTTGATATCAATTAGGATGATAAAAATTTTAACCCTTTATTATTTATAAGGAACATATGAGCAATTGGTGACACTTAATTTGAGTTGTGGCTACTTTTTATAAATAGGTTATTTTGACTGAGGAAGTATTATAGTCTTTATTGCAATATAAAACATAGAAACAATAGGGAAATTGCTTCCTAAAATTAATGATTACTACAAACTATGATTTTGAATAAGTGTTCTTGTTTTATCAAAATATAGGTTAGATAAAGTAAAGCATTTTTTTCTTGTGTTTGAAAAGAAATGATATAACCTTTATAATATCTTTGTTTTTTGAGCGATATATCGCTTAAAAAAGTTTGTTGTTATGGAAAATATATATAAAACAATTGATGGAAAGCTTTTTAAAAAGCTATTGGCCTATGGTTATAAAGGCCTTGTTGAAGATTATCATTTAATCAACGATCTCAATGTCTTCCCTGTACCTGATGGAGACACTGGGACAAATATGAAATTAACTTTTGAATCCGGTCTCAGCGCGATCAAGAGTGAAGAAAGAATTTGTGACGTCGCTAGTGAGTTTGCTCGCGGATGTCTTTTTGGCGCTAGAGGCAATTCTGGTGTCTTACTTTCTCAATACTTTAAAGGTGTTGCTCAAAGTTTAGAAGGAAAAACATTTGCTACAGTTAAAGACACCGCTGACGCTATGGTCTCTGGATATAAGATGGCGTACAAGTCCGCTGTTAATCCAGTGGAAGGTACTTTCTTAACTGTTGCAAGAGAAGGTGTTGATTCCATTCTTCCTCAAATAACAGATGACATGGATCACAACAAATACTTATCACTTCTTTATGAATCATCAAAGAAGTCTTTAGAGAACACTCCTAATTTATTAGAAGTTCTTAGAGAAAATGGAGTCATAGACTCCGGTGGTCAAGGTTTGTTATCAATCTTCAAAGGTATGATTTGGATGATGAACGGAAAAGAGATGGATGATTTAGAAATATCACACGGACACACAGAAACCCAAACTCAATTAGACCTTTCATTATTTAATGAAAATTCAACTCTTGATTATGGTTACTGCACAGAATTCTTACTTCAATTATTAAATTCTAAATGTGATGTAAACAAATTTGATGTCGATAAGTTTATCGAAGACATCTCTAAATTTGGTGATTCATTAATCGTCACTCAAAGTGGTTCAATCGTGAAAGTTCATATTCACACAAAGGCGCCATATGTGGCGATTGAATATGCTCAAAGATATGGTGAATTCTTAACATTTAAAATGGAAAATATGACCTTGCAACATAACAACGTCGTTAAGGTTTCTAAAAGAAAAAATATTGGCATCATCACAATTGGTTATGGTGATGGAATCATTAATTTGTTAAAAGATGCTGGCGCTAGTATTGTTCTTAATGGTGGACAAACTATGAACACATCAGTAACAGAGTTATTAGATGCTTTTGATAGAGTGAATGCTGATAATATTATTCTTTTGCCAAACAACAAAAACATTTTATTAGCAGCTAAGGCTGCCATTGAAATGTACGACAAGTCAAAAGTTTATCTTGTTGAGACAAAAACAATTCAAGAAGGATATTTCGGTTTATCAATGTCAGTTTTAACTGAACAAGATCCAGAAACTTTATTTAACACAATTAAGGAAAACTCAAAATTAATCATCCCATGCTTAGTGGCTAAAACCACTAAAGATGCTTTAATGGATGGAGTGAGAACCCTTAAAGGTGAATATATTGAATATGTTGATGAAACAGTCGTGGGTTCTAAGCTCATGAGAAAAGATGCTGTTTTAGAAATGATTGATAAGATTGAAAACATTGAAGACAAAGAAATGATGTTTATCATTTATGGTCAAGATGTTTCTTTAGAAGAAGTTGAAGATATCAAAGCTGCTTTGGAAGATAAATATCCATATTTGGAAATTGGTATTCTTGAAGGTAAACAAGATGTTAAAGATTATTTGATTGGAGTTAATTTATGAGAAAAATCATTATTGACACATTAGGAATTGATAGTGGACTTGATGTCCTTATTCAAGGTGCAATCGATTCTGCAAAAGTTTATCCAGATTATACAATCGTTTTAGTCGGTCCTAAAAAGGATATTGAAGAATCAATAACAAGATTAGGCGGAGATGTTAATGTCTTTGACATTATAAACGCTGAAGTCGAATTTAAATCTACAGATTCACCTATGGACCTTCTTAGAGAAAGAGATGAGACATCTCTCGTTACATCTTTGAAAAAGCTAAAAGATGATAATGACGCAGTCGCGATGATTACATGTGGTTCGACAGGGGCTTTTCTTGTTGGATCAATCTTTAGATTAGGTTTAGTTGAAGGTGTAAAAAGACCAGCTTTAGCATCTCCAATGATTAACATTCATCAAAAATGGTTTGCTCTTGTTGATTGTGGAGCAAATTTAGATAGTGATGCAAAAACATTAGTGAAATTTGCAAAAATGGGTTCTGCTTTAATGAGGTCTGCCTTTGGCAATATTGAAAATCCAAGAGTGGGACTACTTAATGTTGGTAAAGAACCAACAAAAGGCAATACCGTTTTAAAAGAAACATACCCATTGCTTCAAGAATCATCACTTAACTTTATAGGCAATATTGAAGGACATGATATTTACTTAGATAAAGCTGATGTTGTCGTGACAGATGGTTTTGCCGGAAATGTTTTCTTGAAAGGTGCTTCTGCTTTAGCAGAAATCTGTGAAAAGATCGTTTTAATGAATGATAAGAATGATCCTAATATTCAAAAAGCATCACAAACCATTCATAAGATGTTCAACTATAACGAACAAGGAGCTGCCATTGTTTTAGGAAGCAAAAAGATTTGTCTTAAAGCTCATGGCACTGCCACCAGTGAAACAATTGTTTCCAGTGTGAGATTTGCTGTTAACTTAGATAGAGGTGGTTTCATCAAACACATGGAAGAAGAACTAAACAAATAACATATGAACGTTGAAAGATACCAACAAAAAATTATTAAGAAATACACCAAGATAATCGACGAAGCCAAAGGAACATTCGAAGAGATTTTTGATGCTAATTTTTCTCATAATAAATATCCGATTGTTGAGTATAGTGAAGACGGAAAAATAATTAAAATCTCTTACCAAGAGATGAAAAGAAGAATTGTTGCTTTTTCTTATTATTTAACCAACAAACTTGATAATAGACGCGATTTATACATCGCTATTAATTTAGAGAATTCACCTGAATGGATTATGGCGTTCTGGGGTATTTTGATGTCTGGAAATAAACCATATTTAATGAACCTTAGACATCCAGATACATTAATCAAAAAGTCACTTAATGACCTAGGTGTTGAATATAGTGTCGATCTTCATGAAGAAAACAAATTTGGTGTAAAATCAGTGCTAATTCCTGAGTTTTTAGGCGAAATTCCTTCAGATTATAAATATGAATTCGCTAATGAGATTGCTCTTTCTACATCCGCAACATCTATGGAAGAAAAGATTTGTTTCTATTCTGGCAAAGAGCTTTTATCTCAAATGACCAATATCAAAGAAATTCTTAAACAAACAAAAGAAGTGAGAAGGACATATCATCAAACAATTAAACTACTTGCGTTCCTTCCTTTCTATCATATTTTTGGTCTTATCACTGTTTATTTCTGGTTTACATTCTTTGGATACACGATTGTGTTGCTCAAAGATTATTCACCTCAAACGATTCTTTCAACAATTAAAAAACATGAGGTTACACACCTCTTTGCCGTGCCTTTACTTTGGCACACGATTGAAGATGAACTCGTTAAGCAAGTTAAAGCTAGAGGACCTGAGGTTGAAAAGAAGTTTTACGATGGAATTGAAAAATCAATCAGGGTTCAATCTAAGCATCCAATCATTGGCCCTAAATTAATTAAAGGTCCATTTAAGGAAATCCGCAGCTCTTTATTTGGAGACTCTATCCAATTCTGTATTTCTGGTGGCTCCTATTTAAGAAGTTCTTCTTTGAAATTAATGAATGCGATTGGATACCCACTTTATTGTGGCTATGGTGCGACTGAGATTGGTATTACTTCAGTTGAATTATCCAAGAACATAAAAGATAGATTAAGAAATTCAGTTGGTTATCCATTAGCCTCTATTGAATATCGCATTGTCGATAATGTTTTAGTAGTTAAGGGAGAATCAAATTGTCATAAAGTTATGATTAATGGTAAAACCATTAAAACAGATGAATATTACATCACAAACGATATCGTTCATCAAGATGAAACAGGACGTTATTATATCGATGGAAGAAAGAGCGACATTGTTATCGCTGATAATGGTGAAAATATAAACCCTGATGTTATTGAAGAATTATTTAACTTCTCTAGCTACCCAGTAAATTGTTTCTCCATTCTTGGCCTTTCTAAGGAACAAGAAAAAGAAACATTGTCCATTGTTATTGAATTAAAACAAACAGCCTTAAAAAAAGACGAAGAAGCAATTAGATCATATTTCGATTCCATTAACTCCACACTTGATATGACTCAAAGAATTAAAAACATCTATTTCACCTTTGATCAAATCAAGAATCCAGCGGCAATTAAGGTTTCAAGAAAATATCTTAAAGCTCATCTTGATAGTGGAGATATTAAATTATTCACATCCATTATTAATTCAAATGAAGAATATAAACAAACAAGCCTTACAAACACCTTGATTAAGATTTTTGCAGAAGCATTAAGAATGGATGAAGATAAAATCAAACCAGATAGTCATTTCTTATATGATTTAAACGGAACAAGCTTGGACTATTTCACATTATTATCTATGATAAATGAACAATTCTCTTTAGAGATTGCTTTCGATGTTAATAATCCGCTTGTTTCAGTCTCTGATTTTGAAAAATACATTATGGAGAATAAAAAATGAAATTCATCAGCGCAATTTTAATTCCCATAATGAAAGTTACAGGAATTCCTTTGGAATTACTTTTTTTCAAAAGAAAAACTTACTATCAATATCGCAAGATGCAAAAAAGAACCATTAAGGGTGGGGCTTTAATTGTTTCTAATCACCATTCTTTCTGGGACTACATCATGGTCTTCTTCCTTTTCTTCTGGTATAAGGTTAGGCCTATTGTTTCTTATGAGATTATGCATAAGAATAAAGTCCTCACATTTTTCTTAAGAGTAGTGGGTGCAATTGAGGTTTCAAGAAACCCATTAGACATGGACTATATCAATAAGGCAGTCGAACTTATTAGAAAAGGAAAGAAGGTTATAATCTATCCTGAAGGACACTTTGCTCCAATCGGCAAGTTTTTGCCTTTCTCAAATTCATATTTAAAGATTGCTCAAGAGGCAAATTGCCCAATTATTCCTTTATACACTGATGGCCATTATGGTTTCTTTAAAAGGAATCATGTGATGGTTGGAACTCCTGTTTATGCTTCTGATTTTGTTTCTGATATCAATGATAAAGATGATAGAGAACAAGGAAATTCAAGATTTGTCTCTAACATGAAAGAAATGGGAGAAATCACAGAAAAACGTTCTAAAACTCCATTATTTACCTTCAAAATGTTCCCAATGGATTTTGGCAAAGTTTTTATCTTCGCTCACATTTGGCCATTCATAAGAGTCAAAGTTCATAACTGCGGAACAAGAAAACACAATACATATGAAGGACCGCTTATTGTTTCAGCCAACCATATTTCTTTTACTGATCCAATTGTTTTGATCAAAGCTTTCTTTTATCGCAGACTTCATTTCCTAATTGCTAAGGAAGTTTATGCAAATAAAGCTAGAAACGCTGGATTAAATGGCTTAGGTGGGATAAAAATTGATAGACAAAGTTTTGATATTGATGCTATCAATAATGCCTGTGATGTTTTAAACAAAGGTCGTGCTTTATTAGTGTTCCCGGAAGGCCACATTATTAGAGAAGGAGAAATAGACGCTTTTAAAAATGGCATCGCTATTATGTCTGCAAAAACTAAAACAAATATTCTCCCTATTTATATTGCTAAATCAAAGAAGTGGTATCACCGTCACCATATCTTTGTTGGTGATGTTGTTAAGTATTCACCATTTGATATGAAAAAAATGACTTCCACCGCACTTGAAGTATCATCTAAAATAAAAGCGTTAGAAAAGATTGCTAAAGATGGAGGGTATCTCAATGACTGAAAAAGAAATATTTGATAAGTTAGTGACAATTGTCGCAGACTCTTTAGAAGATGAATCTCTTAAAGAAAAGATCACTATGGATACTAATGTATTCACTGATATTGAAATGAACTCTTTAGCGATTCTTTATATCTCCATGTCAATTGAAAACGTCTTTGGTGTTCGTATCACAAACAACGATTTACCAAACCTCGTCTTAACAAAAGACTTTGTAAAATTTATAAAAGAAAAAGTAGCCTAATGGCTACTTATATTTTTCATAGAATTCTGCAAGTGCATATTTATACTTGATAGGATCTGTAATTAATAAGTGTGAATGGGCTCCGTGGTCAAACCAGACGAGCTCTTTTTTATCGGTTCCACATTTCTTAAATAAGGCTTCAGCTTGTTTAGGAGTGGAGAATTTATCAGTCTTGGAATAAAGGAAGAGGAATGGTTTCTTAACTTTATCAATTTGATAAATAGGTCCGTTTCTTACAAGATCACATTTTGCGTAATGTTTCGCATACATCATCGCGAAGTTTGCGTATGGGAATATTGGTCTTCTTTCAACTTTCATATGATTGACAAATGTTTCTTTAAATGTTCTAAACATTCCATCTGCGACCATATGTGTGACGTAGTCAGGACATTCATCACTGACATAGGCGAATAAGGCCGTGCTTGAGCCGATACAAATCGCGTGAAGTGAAATGTCGTTGCATCCGTATTTATCATGGAGAAGTTTGATCCATCCAATGATATCGACGTAGGAGTGTTCGCCACCGTCTTCATATTTGCCTTCACTCCAACCATGAGCTCTTTTATCAATGACTAGGATATTGAATCCTAATTCATGGTATGGTCTAGCAAAATAATAGGAATATTGAAGCGATTCTGTTCTTCCTGGAATGATGATGACTGTTCTTTTTTGGAAAAAATTATAAAATTCACCATATAATTTTAAGCCATCAGAGACAATACTAACTGGTTCACAATAAGCCTTATTTTCTTCTCCCCATTTAAGGCCTGTTTGCCACATGATCATCTGCTCATAATTGTCAGGAGCGGAGCATCTATCTCTTCCCCAATCATCAGGATTTTTTCTAACAAGATGCTTTGTGTAAATCATCTTTCCAACGATGCTTGCAATGATAAGTGGTCGAATTACATCATAGAGAAGAATGAATGATGCAAGGACGATAATAACAACGATTTCTGGTTTCATATCAATAATTATACATATTTATTTATTTTATAAAAGTATTATAATTTTATATTTGAAAGAGGTAATTTTATGAGTTTTGTCATTATTACAGATACTAACTGTGAACTTAACAAAGAGTTAAGAGAAAGATTCGGCTTAGATGATATGATTCCTGGTCACATCGTCACTCCAGATGGTCAAGATCATTTATGTGATACCGATTGGATTTTATTCAAATCCCCAGAAGAATTCTATTCTCAATTAAGAGATAAAAAGAAAACATTCTCCACATCTCCAGCATCAGTTGAAGAATTCAAAATCTGCTTTAAAAAGCATTTAGAAAAAGGTGAAGATGTTATCTATCTTGCTTTATCCAGCGCGTTAAGTGGAACCTATAACTTTGCATGCATGGCCAAGACAGAATTAGAACAAGAAGGCGTTAAAGGTAATGTCTATATCGTTGATACTTTAAGATATAGTGTCGCTATCTCTTTGCTTGTTGTTAAAGCTAATGAACTTAGAAAAGCTGGTAAATCCGCAAAAGAAACATTTGAATGGTTAGAAGAAAACAAAAATAAAGTCCACGAAATGGGACCTATGGATGATTTATTCTTCCTTTCAAGAAAAGGTAGAGTCTCCTTTGGAGCAGCCTTTATGGGCACCATGGTGGGAGTTAAACCAATGGGTGACTTCAATAACCAAGGTATGACCACAGTCTTAACCAAAGTCTTAGGAACTAAGAAGATGATTGAAACCACTGTGGAATACATCAAACGCACAATCGTTAATCCAGAAGAACAAATTATCTTCATCGCCAATACAGATAGAAGAAAGAACGCTGAATTAATTAAAGAAAGACTTCTTCAAGAAATCAAAGTTAAAGAAGTCATCATTGTCGATTGTGGCCCAACAAGTGGCACAAATATCGGTCCTGGCTTAGCAGTGGCTTTCTACTTTGGTAACAATGTTTCCGAAGGTAACGCTGAAGAAACAAAAGTCATGAACGCGATTACAGGTAAATAATTAATTATTTATAAGTAAGAAAAAATGAGGTTTATTCAGCCTCATTTTCTTTATTGTTTTTATCTTTCTTTACGAAGAATTCCATTTCAATTTGTTCCATGTTGACATCTTTTGTTTCTTTAACAAATAACATGACAAGCACAAGCGATCCGACGAATAATGGTAAGCATGCGATTAAGCAGAAGAGTTCAGGACGGACTGCTGGAACAAAGATAACTAATAAAGCAGAGATACCTTGACCCATTCCAAAGAATAAGGAATGTGCAGTCATAGAAGAAACTCTAATTCTTGTTGGAGCAGATTCACTAGCGATCATGATAAGTGTATCACCAGCACCCCAGAATCCACCGAGGAATAATCCGATTAACGCTCCTAATAAGAAGATGTTCCAGCCATTGAGTAATCCGATGATAAAGAGTAAGAAGGATACTGTAACGATGGATAATAAGGCGATTAATATTGGTTTACGACCAAACTTATCGGAGAAGAAACCATATGAGATGGTAATAATTCCACATGTGATTGGGAAGATGAATAAAGCCTGGTTAAGAGCAGCAGTGGCAGCTTCACTTGTTTGACCAAAGATATCGATATAGGTGTGTGTCACTAGAGTTGAATAATATGTTAAAAGACTTGATGCTGAAGCATATAAGACTGTAGCGACACAAAGGAACAATAATTGTTTGGTTTTAAACACCATGGCAAGACCATTGAAGAATCCACTTTGTGTATTCTTTCTTAATAGTCTTTGTTCTTCAGCTTCTTGTCTTCTTTGTTCAGGGGTTTTGGATAAATATTCAATTCTTGAATCTAAATATGGGTCTGTTTCTCTAGCGAATAATAAGGCAAGTAATGAAACAATAGAGGCTACACCAGCGCAGATTAAGAAGATCCATCTCCAGTTATTGTAATCACCAGCGGTGTTATTTCCGAAGATGTCAGAACCTAAGAATCCCATTCTCATAAGAGAGATGAAAATAAGTCCAAATTCTGCAATACCTTTAATAATTGAATATGTTGTTGCACGTTTATTTTGATCAACGCTTTCGAAGATATAGACGACTTGTTCATCAGGTGTAACAAAGAATCTCATTAAGAAGAAACCGATGATATAAAGCCAGAATGTTCCTGCGTTTCTCGCTAAAGAACATATCGCAATCGCAGCACCCATACCAAAGGTATTAATGACTAAGAATGGCTTTCTTCCAAACTTATCCGCGAGTGGCTTATAAAACATTGAGAAGGCTAAGATAGCAATAGCAATCGCCGCTACAACGTTGAATGGTTTAGCGGCAAGAACAGCCCCGTTTGGTTGAGTGAATAAATCTGGGAAGATGGAGTGAGACATCTCACTGATTAAATTACTTTGTAAATTTGAAATAATTTCATCGATGATATAAATCAACGTTAAGACAAGCAATAAATACCAAAGATACATTTTATGTTTTGGTCTTTGTTTTTGTTTTAAAAGACGGTTGAGTTCTTTTTCTTCTCTCAATCGTTGCTTTTCTAGCCTTAATGAGTTTTCCATAAGTGATTCCCCTATAAATTACTTTATGGTTATTGTATCAAAACTCATAAATGCATTAAACACATTATTTTAAAAAAACTATATAATAGAAAAAGAAAAGGAAGGGACGCATATGGCTAGACAAAGAACCCAAGAAGAAATAGAAGAAGCAATGTATGTCAAAGAAGCAAAGATGAGAGCGAGAAAAGAATCTCATCGACGCGTTGAAAAGAAAGGAGCGAAAAGTTCAAATATTTTAAGACTTTTACTCGTCGGTCTTGCTGTACTTATCCAAGTCGCCTTTTTTGGATTCCTTTTCTATCTCCTTTCACCTGTTTCTATTGATCAAGCTTTAAACGTCTTCTTAAATATCAATACGATTGTCTACTTCCTTATCTTATTCATTGTTGTTATCTTCATCTTTAAAAGACAATGGAACGCTCAATTTAAATTAAGCTGGATTATTATTGTCACCCTTCTTCCTATCGTTGGTTTAATTCTTTATATCATGCTTGGTAGAAAGAGCACTGCTGTAAGAAAGAAAAAGAAATACGAAGAAATCAATTTTAGATTATCCAAGTATTATGAAGAAGATATTTACGCGACTCAAATGCTTGAATATGTCAATTTAGATGGCTATCGTCAAGCTGCATATTTAAAGAAAGCCGCTAATTACTGCACATACAAAAATACCGATGTGAAATATTTTGCTGAAGCAAAAGATGGCTTAGCTTCTCAAGTTGAAGACTTAAAGAAAGCTGAAAAGTTTATCTTTATGGAATACCATGCGATTGAAAACGCTGAATCATTTGGCCGTATTAAAGAAGTCTTGTTTGAAAGAGCGGCAGCGGGAGTGGAAGTCAGAGTCTTCTACGATGATATGGGCTCCATCGGTTTTATCAATAAGAAGTTTAGAAAAGAAATGGAAAGCCACGGAATTAAATGTCGTGTCTTTAACCCATTAACCCCAATCATGTTATTCTTCATGAATAACCGTGACCATAGAAAGATTACAGTTATCGATGGTAAAGTCGGTTACACCGGTGGATATAACCTTGCAAATGAATATTTTGATGTCACTCACCCATATGGTGAATGGAAAGATACCGGTATCCGTCTTGAAGGTGATGCGGTGAGATCTTTGACTCTCATCTTCTTAGAGAACTGGAATGCGATGATTAAGCATCGTGAGCATATGGATTTCGATGAAGATATCAAGAAATTCGTAGAGATAAATTATGACTATAAAGCTCAAGAAACCAAAGGTTTAGTCACCCCTTATGCTGATGGTCCAACAAATGGTGAACCAATCGCTGAGAATGCTTATATCAACTTAATTAACTGTGCGAAGAAATATTGCTATATCACTACACCATATCTCTTAATCACTGATGAAATGGCTAAGGCTATGAAAAACGCGGCTTTAAGAGGTGTTGATATTAGAATCATCACTCCTGGTATCCCAGATAAGAAGATGGTTTATAAAATGACAAGGTCATATTATATCGACCTCACAAAAGCCGGAGTCAAGATTCATGAATATACCCCTGGATTCTTACACGCAAAACAAATGCTTGTCGATGATGATTTAGCGATTATTGGGACAATCAACTTCGACTATCGTTCTTTATATCACCATTATGAAAACGCTTGTGTTCTTTGTAACTATGATTGCTTAAAGGATATGAAAGCGGACTTCGAATACATCGTTTCAAGATCCAGAGATGTGACAGAAAAATATAAAGCTATTAAGAGACTTTCATTCTGGAGAGGCTTCTTAAGATTATTCGCTCCATTACTATAATTATTTATAAAATAAATAAAAGGAGAGCCGCCGCTCTCCTTTTTGCTTTATATTTTACTATTTATTACCTGCTCTTAATGAGAAGTAATATTCACCGTTTTCAACATCTTCAGTTCTTGGTTTTAATGAGACGAAGATTTTCTTGTTATAAGTATCAAGTTTATCTCTTAAGTCTTCACTGATGGCATTTGTGAAGTCAAATTCAACAGTTCCTAAGATTTCACCTTCATCATTAACATGGATTTCCATATACATGGTGTTGTTATTAACGATGGAAGCTTGCAAGACTCTTAAGAGGGAACGACCAAGTTCACCACCTGTTTCTATTTCACCGATGGTGAGTTTTTCAACTTCAAGAACGATCTTATAGGAACTATCCGAGTAACCTTGTAAGGTTGAAAGGCCGATTCTGATGTCATAGCCGTTAACGGACATGATGAGGTTTAATACGGCTTTTGCCTTTCTAATTTGGGTATAGAAATCATTAACTGCAACATAGGCTAGGTTGAAGTTACCATCTTTTGTATCATCATAAAGAAGGTGAGCATAACCTAAGAAGGCATTTGTACTTCTAACATAACTATCAACATCTGATTCGTAGAGGTGCAAGATTTCTTGGTTGGTCATAATCTTTGCGGTTAATTCAGACCACGCGGCAATTCTTGCTTGGTTTTCTGGAGAAGGGAAATCTGGATCAGTTGGATCAGTGATTGGATTTTCTGGGATTTGTTCTTTAATAACATCTTCAAGTTTTTTACCAGAGTGAAGAGCAGGGGAAACACCTTGATATCCAGTCTTATCCCATGAATCAAAAGCAAGAGAGAAGTCTACTGTATCAACATAGGCTTTATCTGCATCAGTGATGTAATCATAACCATGGAAGAAATAGTGGAACATAGCGAGGAGGTGTTGATTATCAATCGCTCCTACGTTTTTCATTCTTTCTATTCTTTTAGCGATGTTATCTTCAATATTTAAACTAAGAACCTTATCGTGATCAATTCCTCTGGAGAATAATTCTAAGTTACAAAGTAAAGAAGCAACTTCTTTTTGTTTAAAATCAAAGTCCACCATTCCGTTATCAATGAATTCTTCAATGATTTGGAAATAGAGTTCACC
>CAMOSS010000018.1 GCA_946625055.1 uncultured Caryophanales bacterium | reverse complement strand
TGGAGATAACAAGCGATATAATTGAGACTAAATACAATTTGTTAACTTTACTCATAGTAATCACTATTTTATTACACTGTCGTTCACTTGGCATCATATGTTTACTGAGTAAAGAAAAAATCCTGATTCTACTCAGGACTGATTTATCGTTAACCCCTAGGGGTAAAACGCTTTTTGGTGGATCCGACGAGAGTCGAACTCGCTACCTCCTCCATGCCATGGAGGCGCTCTACCAGGTGAGCTACGGACCCGATTGCCTAATTATCATAAGAAAAAATAGAAATGATTTCAATACATTTATTAAAAAAGACAACCATGTGGTTGCCTTATTTAGCTTCAACAGCTTCTACTTTTGGTTCTTTCTATTCGCGATTAATCCAAAGATACCGCCGACGATACCAAATGCCGAATCAAGTATTGCTGACATGATAATAATTGCGAGTAACATTCCTCTAGAGTGATTGTTTCTTGCTTTGAAACTAAGTATCGCTAAGACAATCATAGGAGCGACTGATAAGATGAAGATTATACCGAGAACAATAAATGTTACGCTTAAGATTGAAATGAACAATTCTGGATCAAAATCAGCAGGCATGCTGCCTTCATATTGTTCAAGAGCTTGTCTGATTAAATCGCCGAATACAGGTGTACCAAATAAGATGAGTATAATACCCATAACGACAAGTGTGACACAGCCAATAATGGAAAATATTCCATTAAGAAGCATCATGATGTTTGAAACTTTTCTCATTCTTCTTTATTCCTCCTTGCCCTAATCACTTGATCAATTGGGCCAACAATTAAATAGAATGCTGGGATTGTGAGGAAGAGGAACCAATAGGTTTCCCATCCTGCAAATCCATACTCTACACCTAAGAAACCTAATTTACAATAGGCGGATGTAATAAGTAATGGGAACAAGAGGTCACTAATTCTTCTATGTCTAATCATTGGAACGATAGAAGAAATCCACAAAGCATCGAGGAGAAGTGTCCATCCGAACACCCAACCCATATTGTTATGTTTCCAAGTGACACCTAAGATAATATAAGCAATAATTGCAACACCCAAAAGGGTTCCAGAAGTAATCCAGGAATATCTCTCATTTTTTCTTTTTATGCGGTATTCTTCATTTGCATTTACTCTCACGTGAGTGCCATCGGAACTAGTGACATGGATACCTTTATTTGTGATTTCCACTGTATCACCATCTTCAGATTGAAGGTGGATACCACCATCATCAATAATCACTCTATCATCATTAACTTCTTCAGCTTTAGGTTTAATAGGATCATCTTCATCGTGAACTTCTTTTTCAGGTTCTTCTTTTGAAGCATTTTCTCTTCCTAATAATTCATCAACACTGACACCTAAGATATCGGCTAAATCACCAATCATTGTGATATCTGGTGAGGAGGCATCATTTTCCCATTTGCTCACTGCTTGAGGAGAGATGGTAATTCTTTTTGCGATGTCCTCTTGTGTTAATCCTTTTTGCTTTCTTAATCTTTGAATTCTTTGACCAAATGTTTCACTCATAGTCATTTTCCTCCTTTGGACAACCTTATTGTTTCATGAATCCGAGTAAAAGTTCATAATCCAAAGGTTGAAACGGGTAGAAATTTCGTTTAGTTTCAACTCAACCAACAGTTGAATTTGCTAACTATGTTTATTATAAACATTGATTATGTTGACCGCCACGAATTTTATTTAGTATCATATATTTGTTGAGCGAAACTCATATTTACCATCGACATATAATTGACTCTTACTTTTATATGCTCTCGAAGGGAAAGGAACTATATGCAGGTCAAATACTTATTAAACAATCAAGAAAAAGTCACTGATAAAAGCAATGAAGACCTTCTTTTTGTGTATGACGAAAAGAAAGAAAATCACATCATTAAGGTAGTTGCTAAAAAAGAGATTAGGCTTTTAAAAGCAGTTATAGAAGAGGATTTCGAAGTTGTTAATGATGACTTGTATTTCTTAAATGGTTATCAATCTTGGACTGATACTCATTTAATTAAACCTGGAAAATATAAAGAAATTAATCTTCGTTCTAAGGCTCCTGGCTTTATGTTTAAGATTCTTCCAGTTCATCAATATGGAGATTCAAATTTCTATAAATACGGAAGAAATAAACTCCACTCCTACGACATCTTCTATAGTCAAGGAAATAACGAAGTCTTTATTCTTTCTAACAACTATAAGAATGCTTTCTTGATTATTGAAATCTTAAAGAAGAACAATAAATTAAATCTTATCTCCGACTGTGAAAACGTCCTTTTAAAGGAGCAAGAAGAATTCACCCTCTTTGACTATGTAAGATTTAATTCTTATGAAGAAGGTAGACAATATTTTGAAAAGAAATATCCTCTTAGAAATATTGAAAAGATATTTGGTTATACATCTTGGTATAACTACTATCAAAACATCAATGAAGAGATCATTCTTAGAGACTTAGACGCTCTTGATAGTCGATTCAACATGTTCCAAATCGATGATGGCTATGAAACCTTTGTCGGTGACTGGAAAGATATTGATCCAAAGAAATTCCCTAATGGTTTAAAAGGCATTGTTGAAAAGATTCATAATAAAGGCCATAAAGCTGGCATCTGGCTTGCCCCATTTGTCGCTGAAGAAAAATCTAGACTCTTTAAAGAGAAACCAGAATTCTTCAAAAAAGACAAGAAAGGTAATCCAATTAAAGTTGGTATTAACTGGTCAGGACAATATCTCTTAGATATTGAAAATGAAGAAGTTGTTAAATATATCAAAGACTCATTAGAATATTTCATCGATTTAGGCTTTGATTTATTCAAATTAGATTTCTTATATTCACTTAATGATGCAGATTATGATATCTCTAGAGCACAAATCACCCAAAAGGGATATGAACTCTTGAAAGAGATTCTAAAAGGAAAGATGATTCTTGGTTGTGGAGCAACATTATTTAACTGTATCGATAACTTTGATTATTTAAGAATCGGTATGGATGTTTCATTATCATTTGATGATGCTTGGTGGATGCATGGTCTCCATAGAGAAAGACCAACCACAAAAGCCACATTACAAAACACAATCTTTAGATCATTCATGAATCAAAGATTATTCGCTAACGATCCAGATGTCTTCTTATTAAGAGATGAAAATATTAAATTAAGCAAAGAGCAAAAACGTGCGATGACTACAATCGATGCTTTATTTGGAAGTGTCTTAATGACATCTGATGATATTGCAACATATGATGAAGATGCCAAGAAAGTATTAGATCATGCTTTAAACATCTTCAAAGATGCAACTGACAAAAAATATGAAGTCAATGGTGACTTAATTCACATTTCATATAAGCTAAATGGGAAAGACTATTCATTTGATTATTCAATCAAGAAGGGAGTTATGTTAAATGAAAGATAAGACCAATGTGATTTTCAATAATCCAATCGATGCAAAAACAGTAAAGAAAGCGGAAAAATCAAAAGCCAAATATATCAAGAAATATGGTGATGATAGTAACGCTGATTACAAAATTGATTTTAAGGATATTCCAACACTTGATTATATCGGAGCGAAGAACATTGTTTTCGGTGAAGAAAACCATGAGCTTCCTGCTAATGCCTTAATCGTTGGTAACATCAGAATGGGATTCGGCCACTACCGCATTTCCATCGCGATGGCTTCAGCCGCAAGAGCCTTAGGCTATGAACCATACTGGCTTGACCTTGCAAGTTTTGATGCCACAGGTAGTAAGATGATCAGGGAGCAAAATGACATGTATTCCCTTGCTTCCAGAATCTCTCAAAAATCAAAATTGTTTAATAAACTTGTCTGGGAACCACTTAACTCAGAAGGTTTCAAACATATCGAATATAACGCGAAAGACCAAAAAAATAGCGAACTTTTAGCGGTTATTTTGAAAAATATTAGAAAAGATGTCCCATATATTGCTACACACGTTTGGCCATCACAAGCCGCTATTCACGCTGGCTTAACCAATGTTGTTAACGCTATTCCTGATAACTGGCCAATGGGTCTTCATTTATCAGAAGGAGCCATCCATACAGTCCAAACTCCATTTGCCTATCTTGGTTATAAGATGCTTAATGGATTTGCTAAAAAACCTCTTCAAGGAATTCCGGAAGATCAACTTAAAATGGTTGGTTGCTATGTGGACCATGAACTCCTTGTCGATTTAGAAAATGATAATAAGAGAAGAATTAAAAGAATTGAAAATGGTAAACCACTCCGTATCCTTATGACAGTCGGTGGAGCCGGTGCTGGATTTGATATGTTCCTTGCGATGGTCCAACACTTAATCCCATATGTTGAAAAAGAGCAAGTTTCCTTATTTATCAACTTTGGTGACCACGAAGATGTTTATAACAAGATGATAAAGAAGATTGGTAATGTTAAAACCACAAACTACTTCAATGAATATTCTAGATTCAAAGATTTCGTTAAAGTCATTAAAGAAAAAGATGCTGCTGGTATCTACTGTGTCTGTAACAAAGACATCTTTGAAGCTGTTTATAGCACTAACTTATTAATGCCTGTCACTGATTTACTTGTTACCAAACCATCAGAACTTGTCTTCTACCCAATTCCAAAACTCTTTATGAGACATATCGGTGGTCATGAAGTCTATGGAGCGGTTCATGGACAAGAATTTGGTGATGCCACATTTGAATGTCCAACCAAAAAATCTATTAAAGAAATGCTCGATAGAATCATTTCAGATAAAGAAATCATCATTCATATGATTCATCAAATTGATGAACTTAAAAAACAAGGCTACTATAATGGTGCTTATGAATGTGTTAAACTTGCAACAGGTAAAAAATAATGATTTACGATTTAATAGAAACACTCATCCAATATGGATTAAATAAAGAACTTATCTCTAAAGGAGATGAGCCATATTTTAGAAATAGATTAATCGAATTCCTTAATCTCGATGTTTTAAAAGAGGGAAAGGTTTTAGATTTATCTTTAGAACAATTAATGGACGCTTTTGATAACTACGCCGTTGAGCAAGGTTTTATCAATAACACAGTGACTGAAAAAGATAACTATGACACTGCCCTAATGTCCGTTTTAGTGGATAGACCATCTTCCATTAATAAGAAGTTCTATGAACTTTATAATCAAGACAAAAGAAAAGCTACCGATTATTTCTATAATCTCAACGTGAATTCTAATTATATTAGAAAATATCGTATTGATAGAGACTTAAAATGGAAAGTCGATACTGAATACGGGGCTTTAGATATCACGATTAATTTATCTAAGCCTGAAAAAGATCCTCGCGATATTGAAAAAGCCAAGAATATGCCAAAGTCTGCTTACCCTGTTTGTCTTCTTTGTAGAGAAAATGAGGGATACCATGGACGTATTGATCACCCAGCAAGAGGTAATATCAGACTTATTCAAATGAGTCTTGATGGTGATCCATTCTGTTTACAATATTCACCATATTCTTACTATAACGAACACTGTATCGCCTTAAGTGAAATCCATAAACCAATGGTTATTAATGCGGAAACTATTAGAAAGTTATTAGACTTCTTAGATTTCCTTCCACATTACTTCATTGGTAGTAACGCTGACCTTCCAATCGTCGGTGGTTCAATCTTAGCTCACGAACATTTCCAAGGTGGAAGATATCGCTTTGCGATGGATGACGCTAAATCAATTTATGAATTTAGTGTTAAAGGTTTTGGAGGTGTTAAAGCCTCAATTATCAAATGGCCTCTTTCTGTTATTAGATTAGAAGGCAAAAATAAAAAAGAAATTGTTTCTTTCTATGAAAGAGTAATGGATAAATGGATTAACTATTCTGATGAATCAGTGAATATCTTTGCCTATACAAATAATGAAAGACATAACACCATTACTCCTATCGCCAGAATGCATGATGGCAATTATCAATTAGACCTTGTTTTAAGAAACAATTTAAGAACTGATGAATATCCAATGGGTTTATATCATTCTCATCCAGAAAATCATCATATCAAGAAAGAAAATATTGGTTTGATCGAAGTCATGGGTCTTGCCGTTCTTCCAAGAAGGCTTAAAGATGAAATGGCTATGCTTAAAGATTATTTGTTAAATAATAAAGATTATCGTCAATCAGAGGTTTTAGAAAAACATGCGGATTGGGCTGACTCTATTAAGCAAAAATATTCGATTGATTCAAAGAATATTGATAGTATAATCGATAGAGAAATCGGATTAGTGTTTAAAGATGTCTTAGAAAACTGTGGAGTCTTTAAACAAAATGAAGAAGGCTTAGAAGCGTTTATTAGATTTATCAAAACCTTATGAAAAAAGAAAAGATTATAGGACTTACTGCACTTTTACTCATCTACCTTGCTGGTATCGCGCTTGGGGTCCTATTTTTCTTTATCTTTAAAAACGCTGGATTAAATATTTTATTAAATATTTTCCTTTGTGATGTCATCGTCACCACCTTCGTATGGCTTTGGGGTGTGATACTTAAAACAGCCTCGGTTTATGATCCATATTGGTCGGTACAAACACTTATCATTTATGTTTCATTACTCATTTATTACAATAACTGGAATTTAGGAACAATTCTTTTCCTTGTTCCACTAGCAATTTATACGATTAGATTAACCGGCAACTTTGTTTATACATTTGATTCTCTAAAATATATCGACTGGAGATACAGAATGTTAAAAGAAAAGTCAGGCATATTTTTCCAATTTGTTAATCTCTTTGGAATATGCATGTTCCCTACATGTGTTGTCTATCTTGCTTCTGTTCCAATGTTTATCTTCGCCGAAAGCGGAACATTCAACCCTCTCCAAATCATTGGCTTAGTTGTGATGTTAATAGGTATTGGATTAGAAGTCGTCAGTGACTATCAAATGCATTATTTTAGAAAGCATAGAACCTCAAGAGAACAAACAATTGACGTTGGTCTTTGGAAATATTCAAGACATCCAAATTACCTTGGAGAAATCACTTTCTGGTTTGGAATATTCTTCGTCTTCGTCGTTAATTACTACACTCAGTGGTATTGGGTAGCAGGATCAGTTCTTAATCTAATTATGTTCCTAGTCATTTCCATTCCAATGGAAGAGAGACATATGATGGCCTATAAGGCCTCATACATCGATTATAAGAAACAAACTTCGATGTTATTAATACTTCCTAGAAAACAAATAAAAAGCTCCGAATAACGGAGCTTTCTTTTTTACTATATGGCGTCCCTGATTGGAGTCGAACCAACGGCGTTTCGCTTAGGAGGCGAACCCTCTATCCAACTGAGGTACAGGGACATGATTGTCATCAATTAGATGACATTCTTTTTCTCTAAATCCTTTTTGAAGAATTCAACGATATCTTTATAGATTTCTTCTCTTGAATCTTCATTTAAGATCTCATGTCTTAAACCAGGATAGATTTTGCTTTGAACATTTTGAAGTTTTAACTTCTTATATTCTTTTTCAAGTTTTAAGATGCCTTTACCGTAGTTTGAAACTGGGTCTTCAGCACCGGAGATAAGAAGAACATCAAGGTCTTTTCTAATCTTCACTAAGAATTTGTGCTTGTGAAGTCTAGCCATACCTTTAACAAATTCTAGACAGAAGCCATTTGTTGGACCAAATCCACAAAGTGGATCAGCGATATACTTATCAACGTTTTCTTCATTCACTGATAACCAATCGAATTCTGTTCTTGGGTTCTTAATGCCTTTGTTGAAGTTACCAAACATTAACTTGTTAAGTAATCCTGCTTTTTGGTCTCTATTTTTCTTGGTAACGATTAATCTTGCTAACCAGTAACCTGGGACAACTGCTGGGTTCTTTCCATTTGTGCCACATAAAACAACTTTAGATACATGGTGTGTATATCTTTGAATATAATCTTGGGCCATGAATGATCCCATAGAGTGGGCAAAGATAAAAACTGGGACACATGAAATACGAAGTTTTTGTGAAAGCTTATCAACGATTTGAACTTGTTTTCTAAAACCTGATTTTGGCCAGATACCTCTATTGGATAAATCTGGTAAAACGTTCTCACCTTGACCAAAGGCATCAATACAGTAAACATTGAATCCTTCTTTGTTTAAGTATTTGGCGAATTCATCATATCTTCTAGATGTTTCTTCCATGCCTGTCATAATAATGACATTTGCAAGTGGTTTCCCTTCGATTGTCCAGCAAAGACCAAAAGAGTTTTGACCCTCACCGATTTCAATTGATATTTTTTGAGCTTCTGACATATTCATTCTCCTTAATATCCATTAGGATTGTTCTTTTGCCAATTCCATGAGTCTCTACACATATCTTCGATATTAAATTGTGCTTTCCAACCCATTTCTTTATATGCTTTAGTAGCATCAGCATAGTTTTCATCGACATCACCAGCTCTACGAGGACCGATGACATATTTGATTTTCACACCTGTAACTTTTTCAAAAGCGTGAACGAGTTCTAAGACGGATGTTCCCTTACCAGTACCTAAGTTATAGATAACTAAGTTTGGTTTCTCCGCTAATTTTCTTAAAGCATATAAGTGACCGATAGCAAGGTCAACGACGTGAATATAATCTCTGACGCCAGTGCCATCGACTGTCTTATAATCATTACCCCAAACATTGAGATATTCTCTTCTTCCCACTGCAACTTGAGTAATGTAAGGCATTAAATTGTTTGGAATATCGCTTGGATCTTCACCGATTCTTCCAGACTTATGAGCACCGATAGGATTGAAGTATCTAAGGAGTGCAACATTAGCGTTTGGATTTCTTTTTGCGAAGTCAATTAAGAGATATTCAATGTCGAGTTTGGTTTGTCCATATGGGTTAGTACAACCACCGACTGGATCATCTTCTTTTAATGGGACATGCTTTGGAATTCCATAAACTGTCGCACTACTTGAGAAGACAATATTATTAACTTTGAATTCTTCCATGAGTTTGATGAGAACTTTAGATGAACCAACATTAACTCTTTGATAAAGTTCAGGATATTTCACTGATTCGCCAACGCTCTTTAAGCCAGCAAAGTGAATGATGTCTGTAATCTTTTCTCTTTCAAAGATTCTTCTCATTCCTTCTTCGTTTTCAACAGATTCTTGATAAAATCTTGGGGTTTTTCCAGTAATTTCAATGATTCTGTTCAAAACTTCAATCTTTGAGTTGGATAGATTGTCAACGATTGCAACATCATATCCTGCATTTAATAATTCCACTACTGTGTGACTACCGATGTAGCCCGTTCCGCCTGTAACTAATATAGCCATAACTATCTCCTTCTTAGTTCTTCTTGGATTAATTTATTAGTGAGAGATGGGTTTGCTCTTCCCTGTGATTTTTTCATAATTTGACCGACAAGATATGCGACTGCTCTATCTTTTCCCTTCTTATAGTCAATCACTGATTGTGGGTTATTATTTATGGTTTCTATCACCATCTCTTTAATAACATTTTCATCTGAGATCATTTCTCGTCCCATCGACTTGATAAGTTCTTTTGGTGAGTCATTATTCTTAAGCATTTCCATGAAAATTTCTCTTCCTTGTTTATTGGAAACGATTCCGTTTTCAATCATGAGAACCAGCTCACCGAGATGTTTTGGACTAACAATAAATTGTTTAATCGAAATGTTCTCTTTATTCAATATAGCGTGAATGTCGCCAAAAATCCAATTTACAAGCAACTTATTTGAAGCTTTTGTTTCAATTGCTTCATCGAAGTAATTGGAAACATCCTTGTCTTGGACTAGTAATGAGGCATCATATTTGGACAATCCCATTGCTAAATATCTCTCGTATTTTGCTTCAGCAAGTTCTGGCGATGTTTCAATCGCATTTTGAATAAACTCCTTAGAAAGTTTTATTGGTGGGATGTTTGGTTCTCTGAAGTATTTGTAGTCGATGGAATCGGTTTTAAATCTCATCGCTACTGTCTTTTTATTCTTTTCATCAAACCTTCTAGTATCTTGAACAATGTTTTTACCTTCTAGGAATAATTGTTTTTGTCTTTCTATTTCATAGTCGATAGCTTTTTGAACATTGCTGATAGAATTAAGATTTTTAATTTCAACTTTTGGTCCTAATCTATCGCTTCCGACTTCTCTAATGGAGATGTTAACGTCACATCTAAGTGACCCTTCTTCCATCTTTCCGTCAGAGACATCAAGGAAGGTGACTATCGATCTAATCTTCTCCACTAGTTTCATTGCTTCTTTGCCATTTCTCATATCTGGCAAAGTAACAATTTCAAGAAGAGGAATACCTGAACGATTGTAATCAAGTAATGAATAATCACCGAGGTGAATTTGTTTACATGTATCTTCTTCAATGTGAAGTCTTTCTAATCTGATTCGCTTATTATCAATATCAAGATATCCATTTGAGCCGATTGGTCTTTCATGTTGGGTGATTTGGAATCCTTTTGCTAAGTCAGAATAGAAATAATTCTTTCTATCAAAGCATAGAGTGTCATCTATTGTCATATGCAAAGCATTAGACACTCTTATCGCATTAATCACTGCTTGTTTATTTACAATAGGCATAGAGCCAGGAAAGGCCATGTCATAGACTTTCACCATGGTATTTGGTTTTTCTCCAAAGGAGACAGGAGTAGATGAAAACATTTTTGACTTTGTTTTCATTTGAACATGAAGTTCTAAACCGATGACAGCTTCAAAATTCATATCACTCTTCTCCTTTCTTGGAAAGGTTCTTGAGTCCAGTGATATCTTCTAAGCATGAAGCAATCGCAAACAAATCTTTCTCCTTAAATGGTGAAGAGGTAAGGTTACCTCCAAATGGAAGTCCATCACTAAAACCAATTGGTAGAGTGATTGATGGCAGGCCACCAAAGTTTGCAATGGTCAACCAGTTATCTGCAATCAGATATTCGTTGGATAATTTATCAGCGTGTTTCTCAAATAGAGGAGCAGTTGTTGGCGAGGCTGGACAATATATCGCGTCGTAGTCTTTAAGAATTCTATTTGTCTCTTCAACAATAAGTCTTCTGGCTTTTTGAGCTCTTCTAAATAAGACATCTTGGTTCTCTCTTAACAGGGAGAATGAACCAATAACAAATCTTCTTTTAATGAGTTCAGAGAATCCTTTTGTCCTCGTGTTTTTAGTGACATCTTGATAGGTCTCTCCACTTTCTCTAAGACCAAATTTAATACCATCTAAATTCGCATTGTTAGATGTTGCTTCAGCACAAGAAATAACAATGTATGAAGGATAGACAGCACGTAATAGTTTCACATCAAAATTAACAAAATCCACTGTAAAACCAGCGTTTTTTAATGAATTTAACGTATTTATGAATGTTTTCTTAATCTCTTCGTTAGTAATTGAGTCAAAGATTTCTTTAATGACTGCAATACGTTTTCCTCTTGGTTTTAATAGGTCTTCTTCATACTTATCAACTGGTTCAAATGAGGAAGAAAAATCCTTCCCATCACGACCGGCTAAAACATCTAAAAGAATCGCACTGTCTTCAACATTTCTAGTGAAGAATCCTACATGGTCTAATGAAGCGGCAAATGGGAGTAAACCATAACGAGAAATTCTTCCCCAAGTTGGTTTCATTCCCACAAGTCCACCATAAGAAGCTGGCTTTCTAACTGAGTCACCAGTATCTGAACCAATGGAAAATGGAACAATAGAAGCAGCGACACATGATGCAGAACCGCATGACGATCCACCGATTTGATGTTTATGAGTCTCATCCCATGGATTATATGTTTTTCCTTTATGGCCACTGGTTCCTGTTCCACCCATGGCTAATTCATCAAGAGTAGTCTTTCCAATAGGAATAGCCTTTCGATCAATTAGTCTTTGATAAACAGTGGAAGAAAAAACTGGAACATAGCCTTCAAGTATATTCGAAGACGCACATGTTGGAACATCTTTTGTTGAGTAGTTATCTTTGATAGCGAATGGAATACCCCATAAAGGATTGGAGTCATCAAAATCACCGAGTTTATCAACAAACTCATAGGCTTCTTTTTCCATGATATATTCAAAACAGTTATTGTTATCCGCTTTTGCTTTAGCAATAGCTTCGTCCACTAATTGTTTAGGAGTAACTGTGCCTTCTTTAAGAAGGTTGTGTAATTCAGTGATAGATAAATGAAGGTATCCCATATTATCTAACCACCTTTGGAAGACGGATTTGTCCATCAACAACATCACTAGCGTTCTGTAGTGCTTCTTCTCTTGTTAATGGTTCAGTTGGTTTGTCTTCTCTTAAATAATCATTAGTGACTTCAAAAGGAAAAGTCATAGGTTCAACATCATCGACACCTGGAATCTCTCCAATGAGTTCCATTTGTTTAGTGATAATTTCAAACTCTTCAATCAACGTTTCATATTCTTTATCTGACATATCGAACATGAGTTTATTCGCTGCTTCTTTTAAGACTTCTTTGTTAACAGGTTTCACTAATAATTCCTCGATGTGTAATTTTATCATGTTTATATAACTTTAAGTATATAAAAATGTTTATGAAAAAATTGAATAACAAAATCTTTAAGTTTTTGTTAAGTAAAGTTGCAAAAAGAGAATATAAAAGTTAAAGTTTTAATATGAGCAAAAACATCGCGCTTATATTAGCAGCAGGGATTGGAAGTCGTATGAATAACGACACCCCAAAACAATTTATGCTTATTGATGGTAAGCCACTTTTATTCTATTCACTTTCAACATTTAACAATCATGATCAAATAGATGAAATCTATGTTGTAACAAATATAGAAAACTTGTCCACTGTTAGAGGCATTATAAGAGATAATAACCTTAAAAAGGTTAGAGACATCATTATCGGTGGAAAAACTCGTCAGGAATCCGTTTATAACGGTTTAAAAGGTATTCCTAATGTTTCATTAGAAGATATTATCTTAATTCATGATTCTGCAAGACCTTTAGTGACTAAAGAAATCATTGATAGAAATATTGATGCATGCCTTACCTATAATGCAGTTAATACAGTAATACCTGTCACTGATTCACTTATAGAATCAGAAGGAAATGAATCTGTCGATAGAAATAAAGTTCTCGCTGTTCAAACACCTCAAACATTTAGATATGATTTAATACTTAAAGCCCATGAAGAAGCTTTAAAAGAAAACATCACCAACGCCGGTGATGATGCAAGTTTAGTTTCAAGACTTAACGTTAATATTAAACAAGTTCAAGGTAACAAACTTAACTTTAAGGTTACAACCATGGAAGACTTGATAATTCTTAAAGCTATTTTGGAAAGATAATAAAATATCGGCAAAGCCGATTTTTATTTTATTGGTCCACCTGTCGCATAAATCACAATGATAATCGCGACAATAATTAAAATTAAAGAACCAACAATTATAAGAGCAGCCCAAGGGAAGTGAAACTTCTCTTTTTGTTCTTCTGTTAATTGAGATTCATCAACTTTTAAATCTTTAGTAGGTGTAAGATTTTCATCTTCCATCTCTTTTTTTAATTCTTTTCTATGCTTAATACCAAACATACTATTACCTCGCGATATAATTCTTTGAAATTCTCATAGTGACATAAACCAAATATGAGTTATATGGAATATTGAAAAACATCAATATAGCTTGAGCAATAAATATTGCTAAGAACATATTCCAACCAAATGCCCACGCTTTCATAAGTGATCCAAATAAGAGATTCACCAAGATTTCAGTTAAGAAAACAATAAATGAGATTTGGTAAATATTTAATGGAACTTCAACTTTTGTCTTTTTATCAATGATAAAGTTCACTACTGCAATCAATCCACATAATAATAAACCGATACATGGGATAAGTATTTTTTGATAAAGTTCAAAGTTATATGTAGTTCCATATAAAGCAATTGAATTATTAAGGGCTAGGAATAAAGTTAGGCCTGTTAACACTAAACCCATAAACCCATATTCCACAATCATCATAATCTTTTTATTTGTGATTAATAAAACAAGTTTATAGATGAAGAATGGAAGAAATCCAAGAAGAGCATATGTCAATGTAATTTGAGGAAACCAACCGAATGAAGATGCATCAAAAATGAAGTATCCCATGACATCAGCAGACGCTCCAATTACGAGTCCATATAAAGGTCCCATAACAATGGATGCAAACACCAATAAAGCGATACTTCCAAATGAAATTCTCACAAATGGAATTAAAGGAATGTAGTTTAATGCAATCACTTTATTAAAAATGACGACTAACGCAATAAAAAGCCCCGAAAGGCAGATCTTTTTAGTTATGGATAAATCAAAAATATCATTTCTTAAGATAGACATTTTCATCAAACTCCTCACTAACTAAAAATGCAAAGGCTAAAGAACCAGTGACTAAAATAATATCATCTGGGTATTCATCAATTAATCTTTGAATCAATTGTTTATGATCTTCTTCAAATTTGAATTCATCCAAATAGAGGAAGTATTCATCTTCTCTTCTTGCTCTTGGATGATTAAATGTTGTAAGGGTAATCTCTTGAGCTAAGACGCTTAAATCAGAAAGCATATTTGAAACATTTTTGTCTCTAAACGCTGCAAAAACAGCATGAATTGGCTTGTTTTCTTGAATTTTGTCCATATCAGCAATTAATGTTTGAATAGCTTCTGGATTGTGAGCTCCATCGACAATAACCAAAGGATTATTCATTTTAAATTCCATTCTTCCTTTAAGTTTTGTTGAGAGCAATCCTTCTCTAATAGCAGCTTCACTTACATTGAATTTATCACTTAGCAAAGCAATAGCCTCGATAGCAAAGCATGCGTCTTTAACTGAATATGTTGCTTTGGTTGGAACTTTTAAATCATAAAATCCACCATAGAAGAATGTATAGCCATCATCGACAAGTTTTTCAAAAGCATAATCATTAAGAGTGGTGATTTTTGTTTTATTATCTCTCGCAATTGAGGTTAAAACATCTAAAGCATCTCCTTTGATTGTGTTGCCGATTAAAACAGGAACTCTTGGTTTAATAATTCCGCCTTTTGATTCAGCAATTTCTGTGACAGATTTACCTAAATAAGCAGTGTGCTCAAGTGAGATAGATGTAATGATGGAAAGAACTGGATCAAAGACATTTGTCGCATCAATTTCTCCGCCCATTCCACATTCAATAATTGCAACATCACACTTCTGTTCTTGAAAGTATGTAAGAGCAATATAAGTTTCGATTTCAAATTCAGATAAGCCAGCTTTATCAAAGTCTTTTTGATTATCTAAAACCATTTTGTTGAATTGTTCTTCACTGATTTGTTCACCATTGATTTGAATCATCTCTCTTGGAGATCTGCTATATGGAGAATGATATAGGGCTGTTTTATATCCAGCGTGTTTTAAAATTGAGGCAAGGTATGTAGCTGTGCTACCTTTACCATTCGTGCCTGTAATATGGATTGAAGGTACATTAAAAGAGAATCTTCTTTTCTTTAGAAAAGAATCATAGTTATCTCTATCATAGTTACCTTTATTTTTACTTTGTAAATATTCTAAAACTTCCATACTATCTATCATTCATATCTTTCATGGCTCTATCCATGGCTCTCTTATCGTCTCTTTCTTTTTCAGACTCTCTCTTGTCATAAAGCTTTTTGCCTTTAGCGAGAGCAATTTCTAATTTGGCTCTGCCTTTTTTGAAATAAATCTTGGTTGGGACAACTGTGTATCCACCAGCTTTAATTTTTTGTTCAAACCATCTAATCTCTTTCTTGTGCATTAAGAGTTTACGGCTTCTAAGAGGGTCGTGATTAAAAAGATTACCTTCTTTGTAATGGGAAATGTGCATATTCACAACTTCAGCCTCACCATTTCTGAAGACAATGTAGGCATCAGAAAGATTACAGGAATTATTTCTAAGTGATTTGATTTCGGTTCCCACGAGTGAGATTCCACATTCAAGTTGATCGCTTAAGAAGTAATTGAATCCTGCCTTTTTATTTAGGGCAATAATCTTAATTCCGGTTGTTTCTTTTCCCATAGTGCTTTTAATAATATCACAATATTATTGAAATAATCATAAAATATGAAAAAAGATGGCCTGAGCCATCCTAATCATCTATATGTTAGTTTATTTGTGATAAAGCAAATAATCTTTGATATAACGTGCTTTCTCGCTTCTGCCTTGGAGATTATAGATTTCATACCAAGCTTCTAATGAATCAAGGATGATATCTGCTCCTTCAAGTTCCATATGTTCAACGTTTTCATTTTTAAATGAAACATCATATTCTTTACCATATGATTCAAGAATCATACCGGAAACTAAATCAATATCCACTCCATCAATAGTGAATTCATCAAAGACTTTAGATTTGGATAATCTTTCACTTGAGTGATAATCACCAATTTCTTTAAGGGCTTCTCTAGCTTTTTGAGAATCTTCA
>CAMOSS010000017.1 GCA_946625055.1 uncultured Caryophanales bacterium | reverse complement strand
TTTTGGTTTTGTTTTCCAAGATTTCAAATTATTTGAGGGCGAAACAGTAATGAGCAATATCCTTTTGCCTCTAGAATCAACTTACATAACATCAAAAAGAGCAAAGCAAAGAAAATGTGATGATTTACTTAATTTAGTTGGTTTAAATGGGATGGCTAAAAAGAATGTGAACAACCTTTCTGGTGGTGAAAAACAAAGAGTGGCTATCGCACGAGCTTTGGTTAATGATCCAAGTGTCGTTTTTATGGACGAACCAACAGGATCACTAGATGAAAAGAACTCAAAAATAGTGATGGAAATCATTAAGAAAATATCAACCTACTCTTTAGTGGTAATTGTCTCACATGATGTCCCTCTTATGGAAGATTATTCTAATATGATTATCCATATGGAAGATGGGAGAATAAAAAGAGTCAAAAAACTAAGAGAAATAGAGGATAAAAAGTATTTGCCAATTCGATTAGATAAAAGAAAAATTAAGTCCTCTTCTCTTCCATCTAATTTTCTCATTAGACGATATTTAAGAAAGACCAAAGAAAAGAAGTGGCAAACCGCTTTATGTAATTTATCAATGTCCCTTTCTTTAATTGGAGTGGGTGGAGCGATTTCTTTAACATCGACCATCTCTACAAACATCAAAAAAGTCTATAGCGATGTCATTGGAGAGAATCGGATACTTATGACTCCAAATGATAATAGTCAAACTTTTGTGCAGACCTATTCAGTAAAAGAGGAAGAAGTTATTTCTTTAAGGAATACCAACCCATTGATAAGAGATATTGGTGTTTATTATTTCTCAAACTTTGAAGATTTCTTTCCGACAAAAAATAAGTTTGTGATTACTAGTGATACGAATAGGAAATTTGATCTTACTGGGTTTTCAGTTAGGGATATCAATGAATATAGGTGGTTAGATTCTTTTAATGGAGTGATGTATCCATCTAAGGTTGATGATCTTAAAGAAAGTGAAATTGTTCTTGGACTCACAATTAACCAAGTCGAAGATATTTGCTATAGCTTACAAATTCCAAGAACAGTTAAAACACTAAGCGCTTTCTTAGAAAGCCATAGTTTAGATGTCTGTGTTGAAACTGAGAACAGAGATTGGTCGTATTATAACGAAGTGATGTTTAGGATAAAGGGTTTTTCTTTAGAAAAGGAAAGCTGTATTTATCATAGTCTTCCTTGGTGGAACGAATACTATTTTGAAGAGATGTCTAAACTTCCAACCACAAATTATATTAGCGGTTCATCAAAGACTCCTTGGACTTTAAAGAAAAGTAACTATCTCAAACTTAATTGTCCAAGTGAGACTTTCTTAACAAGATCTTTTAATGATGAAAGTATGAAAGATTATTCTTTTGAGATTAGCGGGAAACAGTATTATTCAAAACTGTATCAAAAAAGAGATATTGAAGAAGATGAAAGATTATTTGTTTTCTCAAAGAGAAAAAATAACATCGACTTTAATACGATAAAAATAGTGAAAGAGAATTTTAAAGATTTAACAAATCCAATCTATAGCACACTTGGAGGATATTCTATATTCGCTGGGAGCTTCTTATCAGGTTTTTCTAATCCCACATATTTTGCCAAAGAAAAAGACGATTTAGAAGAAGTGATAAATACCTTAACCACTCACAGTGTTTCTAGTGAGGATAAAGCCAGTCTTCCATCAAATGTTTTAAGCGGTCACTACTCTGAATCGATGACTGGGGGTGTTACTTTCTCTCCTCTTAACGACGAAAGACTAAAAAAACTTAACGACATTATTATTTCAAAAGGAATGTCAAAAGTTCTATTTGGTGACGCTAAACCAGGACCAAAACTTGAAATTGCTGAGATTAAAAATCAGTCAAATGTTATTAACTATTCCACCTTAAATGTGGTGGGTGTTATCGATAGTGAAAAGAATGTCATTTATCAAAAAGTGAATGGTCTATTCTTTTCTTCCAAGTCTATTTTCATACTTCCATCTTTTCTTTAGAAACAAACTGTATCTCCTATGAGATTAATGATAAGAAAGTGGTGAAGAAAAGTTTGGAAAAATTGAATAAAAGCATCCCTGATTATAGCTTCTTTGATCCGTTAGAAGACTTCAATGTCGGAGTGGATGAAACAATAAATTTTATTCGACTAGCTCTTTTAATCTTTTCTATCAGTGCGATTACTATTTCTATCCTTTTACTATCGACATGTTCCTATCTTCACATCTTAGAAAATAAGAAAGAAATTGGACTTGCTAGATGTTTAGGAATTAAAAAGTGGGAGTCCACAAAATTCCTCTTCTCCTATAGTGTTCTTACTGGTTTTGTTGCCTTCTTTTTATCCGCTGTTGAACTACTGGTGGTAACATTTATTTCCACAAGATTCATCTCTTCAATTTTGGGAGGAGAAAGCGTTTTTTATTTCAATCCTCTAGCCTTAATTATTATGTTTCTTTTAGCGATGTCCATCAGCCTTATTTCTTCACTTTTATTTTCTTTAAAAATAGTGAGACTAGACCCCATTTCTTCTTTAAAATCTTAAAACAAAAAATTATTTTGTTTTGTTTCATGGATATTATTTGTATAATTACAAATGCAAATTGAAAGGTATTTATTAAGTATATGGGTTTAAAAGCAGGAATTGTCGGATTACCAAACGTTGGTAAATCAACTCTTTTTAATGCGATTACAAACTCACATGTTGAAGCAGCAAATTATCCATTCGCGACCATCAATCCAAACGATGGAGTGGTGAATGTTCCTGATGAAAGATTAGATTTCTTAAGTAATCTATTTAAACCAGAAAGAACTATCCCTGCAACTGTGGAGTTTTATGATATCGCTGGACTTGTCAGAGGAGCGAGTAAAGGTGAAGGTTTGGGAAACCAATTCCTTTCACATATTCGTGAATGTGATGCGATTGTCGAAGTCGTCCGTTGTTTTGAATCAAGTGACATTATCCATGTCGAAGGTAGTGTTGATCCAATTAGAGATATTGAAGTTATTAATCTTGAACTCGTGATGGCGGATTTGGATTCCATCAATAAGAGAATTGATAAAATTGCCACAAAAGCCAGAGTCCAAAAAGATAAAGATTCAGTTTTTGAAATGAATATCTTAACTCTTATTAAAGAGGCTCTTGATAATGAAAGACCAGCGAGAAGTGTTTCATTAAATGAAGAACAAAGAGAATTCTGTATCAATAACTATCATTTATTAACGCTTAAACCAATTATTTATGTGGCGAATGTTGGAGAAGATGATTTATCTAATTTAGATAAATGTGAACATTATCAAAAAGTCGTTGAATATGCGAAGAAGGAAAATAGCCAAGTCATTCCTGTTTCTTGTGAGATTGAATCACAAATCTCCGTTCTTGCTAACGAAGAAAGACAAGAATATATGGATATGCTTGGTATTACTGAATCAGGTTTGTCTAAAGTTATTAAAGCTACATACGCTTTGCTCAATTTATCCACCTTCTTTACAGTGGGGGCGGATGAATGTCGTGCCTGGACATTTGTGAATGGTATGAGTGCGCCTGAATGTGCAGGAATCATTCATACTGACTTTAAGAAAGGCTTTATCTGTGCTGAAGTTTATTCCTATTCTTCAATTAAAGAATTTGGAAGTGAACAAGCCGTTAAAGAAAATGGTAAATTAAGGAGAGAAGGAAAAGACTACCATCCAAAGGATGGAGACATTATGTTTTTCCGTTTCAATGTGTAATATGTTTAGAATCGGTTATAGCGAAGACATCCATAGACTAGTCCTTGGTCGTAAACTCATGCTTGGTGGAATTCACATTCCATTTGATTTAGGTGAGGAAGCTCATTCAGATGGTGATGTGGTTTTACATGCTTTAAGTGAAGCTATTTTAGGAGCCTTAGCTTTAGGTGATTTAGGAAAGCATTTCCCTGACACTAGTGATGAAACACTTAATATGGATTCTAAGTTAATTCTTCAAAAAGTTAACGAACTAATGATTAAAGAAAACTATCATGTTGGAAATATTGATATTTCCATCATCTTAGAACAACCAAAATTAAAGAATAACATTCTTCTCATGAGAGAGAACATTGCTTCTATCCTTTCTATTGATATTTCTAAAGTATCAATAAAGGCTGGAACAAATGAAGGAATTGATGATATTGGACAAGGCAAGGCAGTGAAAGCTGTCGCGATTGTCTTACTTGAAGAAAATAAGTAGTGACATTATAAACAATAATGTTTAAAATGATATCTCGCTTTGGAGGGTCTAATGGAAATTGAATTAAGTTTAAAACAAAATATTGTTAATGCATTCCAAAAACTTGGAGTGACTTTAAATATTGATGAAGTGGTTATTGAGCATAGTAAAGATCCTGCTCATGGAGACTATGCGACAAACGCGGCTTTAAAATTTTCTAGACTCCTTCAAAAGAACCCAAGAGACGCTGCTCAAGTTTTGATTAGCGAACTCGATTTAAGCGATATTGAAAAAGTGGAAATTGCTGGTCCTGGCTTTATTAACTTCTTCATGAAACACGATATGTTAACTGGTGTCGTGAAAAAGATTATTGATGAAGGTGAAAACTACGGAAGAGGCAAAGACAAGAATTATAAAGTTAATGTTGAATTCGTTTCTGCAAATCCAACTGGTGACTTGCATATCGGTCACGCAAGAGGAGCGGCTATCGGTGATTCTATTTCTAGAATCTTAGAATTCGCTGGTTACAAAGTAACAAGAGAATACTATATCAATGATGCTGGTAACCAAATTTATAATTTGGCCTTATCACTTCAAGCTAGATATTTTGAACAATTAGGTCTTCCATTCACTCTTCCAGAAGATGGATACCATGGACAAGATATCATCGATATCGCTAAGAAACTAAAAGAAGAAAATGGTGACAAGTTATTAAATATTGAAAATCCAATCGATTACTTCAAACAACTTGGTATCAAATATGAATTAGATAAAATCCTCAAGGATTTAGAAAACTTCAGAGTGCACTTCGATGTCTTCTCTTCAGAAGTGAAGATTAGAAGCAACAACGCTTTAGAAAAAGAAATCGAATTCTTAAAGCCATACATCTATGAAGAAGAAGGGGCGAAGTTACTTAGAACCACCGACTTCCTCGATGATAAAGATAGAGTTATCGTGAAGAGCAATGGTGACTATACCTACTTCATGCCTGATATCGTTTATCACGTTAATAAGATGTCTAGAGGATTTGATTTATTAGTTGATGTTCTCGGCGCTGATCACCACGGTTATATCAACAGATTAAAATCAGCATTAATGATGCATGGTTATTCTAAAGACTCTCTTGATGTCGAACTTATCCAAATGGTGAGAATTGTTAAAGATGGAACAGAAGTGAAGATGTCTAAAAGAACTGGTAACGCTTTAACAGTAAGAGAATTAGTCGAATATGTTGGAGTAGATGCCTCAAGATACTTCTTTGCGATGAGAGCGGCTTCCGCCCACTTAGACTTCGATCTTGATTTAGCGCTTGAGCAATCATCTAATAACCCAGTTTATTACGCTTTCTATGCGCACGCTAGACTAGCCTCTGTCTTAGACCAAGCCTCTGATATTCCTCTTGATTTAAGCGCTTCTAAGTCAACCACTAAATCAGAAACTGATTTAATGAAACATTTATTAGCCTTCCCTAAAGAAGTGGAAGATGCAGCGCTTAATAAAGACCCACACAAGATTACAAACTACGTTCACGAATTAGCAACGCTTGTTCATAGTTTCTATAGTGAATGCAGAGTAATAAATCGTGACGAACTTGACGTCACATCATCACGTCTTGCTTTATGTAAAGCGAGCAAGATTGTGCTTAAAAACGCATTAAACCTTATCGGGGTTGATGCACCTGAAAGAATGTAAAAGGAGAATTACACAATGGCAAAATCATTAATTGAAATCGCATTCGAAATTCAAAGTTCAAGATCCGAACCAACATCCTTCGAAGTGTTATGGGATCTTGTTAAACAAGAAGCCGGATTAGATGATGACACCGCAAAAGCAAAAGTGGCTCGTTTCTACACCAACTTAATGCTCGATGGTAGGTTCGCAAATCTTGGTGACAATACTTGGGATTTAAGATTACGTCATAAATTTGAACAAACACATCACGATGTCAATGATGCTTACTCAGATGTTGACACCAAAGATGATGATGAAGAAGAAGAGGAAGAAAACAAGGAATATGACAAGCTCATTTCCGGTGAAGAAACCTCTGAATCTTCTGAAGAAGAAAAAGAAAACGAAGGGGAAGAAGAAGAGAACTTCTAATCTCATATGTTTGAACAAGTCATTGAGCGCATTAAAGCTAATGATAGCATTGTCATCTGCGGTCATATAAGACCTGATGGCGATTGCTATGGTTCACAAGTTGGTTTAAAAGATATCATTCAACAAAACTTTCCAGATAAGAAAGTCTATATCGTTGGAACTGGTTTACCGCTATATTACAAAACCCTTGGAACAATGGATGAAGTTAGTGATGAAGTTATCGCTAATTCTCTTTGCTTTATGCTTGATTGTAACGATTTAGAAAGACTAGAAGATTTAAGAATTCCTCAATTCGGAAAAGAGATAATTCAAATCGATCACCACGTCATTTATCAAGACTTCAACTTCTTATTTGTCGTTGATGAAGATGCTTGCTCAACCTGTGAATTGTTAGCAAGAATGGTCGTGGAACAAAATTTGAAATTATCACCTACAGGAGCGAGTGCACTTTACTTAGGCATGCTCTCTGACACTGCGAGATTCCAATTCGCAAAGGATTTCGTCTTAGTTTATGATTTGATGAAAAAATTATGCGAAATGGGTGCAAATCCTAACAAAATTAACAAAATTATGTCGATGCAAAAAGAAGATAAACTTCGTCTACAAGGTTATGTTCTTTCTCACTATGTGAAAATGAAGCCAGGATTAATTTATCTTCATTTAACCTATGATGAACTTAAAAAGATTCACACCACACCTGATAAAGGTTCCTCAATTGTGAACTCAATCGGTAATGTTATTGGCTATCCAATCTGGGCCACCTTCCTTGAAACAAGTGAAGGTAGTTGTATCTGTGAATTCAGAAGTGACAAATACCCAGTTGTTGACTTAGCGATTAGACATGGTGGCGGTGGTCATAAGTTTGCCTCCGGTGCGACTATTCGTGATTTTAACGAAGAAAAATTCCAAGGCTTACTCCAAGAGCTTTGCGATTTAATTAAATAAATAGGAGATTACTATGTGGGAAAAAGAACTTAAAGCCGCCCTTGAAGCCGGCCTATTAGCTAAAGAAAAGATTCTTGAAATCTATCATCAACCATTTGATGTTGAAATCAAGGAAGACAATTCACCTGTTACCCTTGCGGATAAATCCGCTGATAAGATTATTCATGATTATCTTGCTAAGCTTTTCCCAGACTATGCCTTCTTAACAGAAGAAAGCGATGATAATCTTAAAAGATTAAATAACGACTTTGTTTGGATTGTTGATCCAGTTGATGGGACAAAAGACTTTGTCGCTCGTGATGGTGGATTTACCACAAATATTGGTCTAGCTTATAAACACGAAGTTGTTGTTGGAGTGGTGGTTGTCCCAGTGACTGGTGAAATCTATTATGCTTCTAAGGGCAATGGAGCCTTCTATAGAAAAGATCTTCTTTTAGAAAGAATCCATGTCAACGATAAGACCGATGACCTTACATGTTTAAGAAGTGTCTTCCATTTCAATGAAGACGAAAAGAACATTATTGAAAAGCACTTCGATAAAATTAAACATGTTGAAAAGTTTGGCTCATCCCTTAAACCATGCAGAATCGCTCATGGTAAGGCAGAAATCACTTATCGTTTAAGCGCTGGAACAAAAGAATGGGATACCGCAGCCTCTCAAATCATCGTGGAAGAAGCGGGTGGTCTATTCGTTGAGCCAGATGGCACTCCAATTAGATATAACCGTAAAGATGTTTATAACAGAAAAGGTTATATCGTTGTGAATAGAAAAGAAAATATCCTCTTATAAAGAGGATTTTTTATTAGAGTTTTTGGCTGGGGCGACTGGGATCGAACCAGTGAATGGTGAATTCAGAGTCCACTGCCTTACCGCTTGGCTACGCCCCAATTATTGGTTGTCGTCGACTAAACGGACTTCAATGACTCCAGGAACTTCTTCCATTAAAATGACTTCGACTAATTCTTTGATATCAGCGTTAGCAAAAGCACAGTCTTGGCAGGCTCCATGAAGGGTGACATAAACATATCCGTTATCGAATTTAACGAATTGAATATCTCCTCCATCTTTCTTTAAGAAGTATCTAATTTTATCTAATGTTTGAATAATAAGTTGTTCTGTTGAATCCATAGCAGTAATTACTATATCACTAAGTTTAAAAAATGTTTAGCAATATGCTAAATAAAATATAAAAAAGCTGACCGAAGTCAGCATTTTTATTAGCTTTGGTGCCCGGGACCGGAATCGAACCGGTACGGAGTGTTAGTCCGCAGGATTTTAAGTCCTGTGCGTCTACCTGTTTCGCCACCTGGGCATTTTTGGTCACTCTCTGGAGATTCGAACTCCAGACCCCTTGATTAAAAGTCAAGTGCTCTACCGACTGAGCTAGAGAGTGAAAGCTATTGGCTGGGGTGACTGGGATCGAACCAGTGAGATGACAGAGTCAAAGTCTGTTGCCTTACCGCTTGGCTACACCCCAAGCACTCGATGGTGGGAGGGGGCAGATTCGAACTGCCGAACCCATGGGGAGCTGATTTACAGTCAGCCGCGTTTAGCCTCTTCGCTACCCTCCCAATATTGAGTCATGCATATTGGTGGATGCTGAGGGACTCGAACCCACGACCTCCGCCGTGTAAAGGCGATGCTCTCCCAGCTGAGCTAAGCATCCAACTTAGCTGCCTAATATGCGCTTAATAAATATATCATTATGATATAATCAAGTCAACTAAAAAAATCACCTTTTTTAGAGGTGATAATTTTTCCTAAAACTATTTATAGTTTAATAACCTTTTTTGCCTAAGAGATGGAACATATTTCTTTTATAAATCTCAACGCCTGGTTGGTTGAATGGGTTGATTTCAAGTAAATATGCACTCATGGCACAGGCTCTCATGAAGAAGTAGAATAAGTGACCTAAAGTCTTTTCATCCATTCTATCGACGAGGAGTAAATTACATGGAACATTAGCTTCTTCAGAGTGAGCTTTGAGTGTTCCTTCAAAGGCTTTTTGATTGACGAAGTTGAGGCTTCTTCCTTTAAGATAATTGAGTTCATCTAAATTATCTTCATCATAAGGAATAACAACATCTTTTTCTGGGTTTAAAACATTAATAATTGTTTCAAAGAGAAGTGGGGTACCATCTTGAATTAATTGACCTAAGGAGTGGAGGTCAGTGGTAAAACAAGCAGATCCAGGATAGAGGGCTTTCTTTTGTTTGCCTTCGCTTTCACCAAACAATTGTTTTAACCATTCGGATAATTGATTCATAGATGGTTCATATGTCACATACATTTCAACACTTTTATTGTGGTGATACATATAATCTCTCACGAGAGCGTATTGATAACAAATGTTTTCATGGATGTTATCATTGTTATATTTAACATGAGCTTCATGGGCTCCGAGTAACATCGCTTCAATATCTAAACCAGCACAGGCAAGTGGGAATAAACCGACAGGGGTAAGAACACTATAACGGCCACCGATATCTCTTGGTAAGACGAATGTCTTATAGCCTTCTTTGTTTGATAAGGTTCTTAAAGCACCTTTTTCTTTATCAGTAGTGGCAAAGATGGCTTTTCTGGCTTTTTCTTTTCCAACTTGTTGTTCGAGTAATTGTTTTAATAATCTGAAAGAGATGGATGTTTCAGTAGTGGTACCACTCTTAGAGATGACGTTGATGGCAAATCTCTTTCCTTTTAAGTAGTCAAGGACTTGACTCACGTAGTTAGGGGAGAATGTTTGACCCATAAAGACGATTTCTAATGAATCGTTATATTTGAGTCCTTTTAAGGCTTCAAGAGCCGCTCTTGCGCCTAAATATGAACCACCGATACCACAGACGACTAAGATGTCAAAGTTTTCTCTTACATAGTGAGCAGCTTCAATCATTTCTTTGACTTCGTTTCTGTCATATCTTTCTGGCCAGTCGACCCAACCTAAATAATCATTTCCTTCACCAGTCTTTTCTTCGATCATTTTATTGATTTTAGAGACTTTTTCTTGATAGGAATCTAATTTCTTTAAATCTAGTGAATGTGTTAAATCTAAATTAATCATTTTTATTTTCCTCGGTTTTCTTTAAGGCTTCATCTATCCATTGTGGCAATTTTTCTTTTAAAGTTTTGAATTCATCTTCACTGGCAGGAACGCTTTTTTTGTTCTCATTTGTGTGAGTGGAATAGAAGTCTTCTGGTTTCACTCTTTTAAGAGACACTCTTAAAAAGCCATTGTTTTTATCAATGTCGATGATTTGAACTTTCATTTCATCACCAGTAGAAGCAAACTTTTCGATATCACGAATATATGAATCACTGATTTCAGAAATGTGGAGGAGTCCTGAGCGGCCATCACTGAAATTTAAAAACACAGCGTATGGTCTAACAGCGCTGACCTTACCAATAACTAATTGTCCAATTTCAAAATTGTCCATAATTTTTCCTTATGCTTAAAGTTTATCACTTATTTCTAATAAGGATAAATAATTATTTATTTGCTAATAAAAGTTCTTTTCTTTCAATTTGGTTAGTGACACAAGCAGAATCAATAATTAATTGAATAACTTTTTCTAAATCACTACCACTAGTGTAGTTTGCTGAACAGATAAAATTACATCTATTGTCTTCGTAGATTTGTTTAACTTTATCGCTTTGACTTTCTGGATAAACAGCGATGGATCTGCCACCGTTATGTTTGACCAAAGTCATGGATGGAATATCGGTCATTCCATCACCTAAATAAATGATGTTACGATATGGAATTCTAAGTTTCTTTGTCTTTTGGTTAACGCCAGCATCGTCAGTAGCGTTTGTTGCACCTTTAGCGATTCTAAAGAAGAATTGTGTTTTTTGGGTGTAGTTAATCGCATGCTTTGGCCAATCTGGTTCACCGTTTTCGTTATAGTGGAATTCACAACCATAGATTTCAGTGAATTCATTATAGATGGAACATCCTTCAATTATTTCTTTTGTGCCACTAGAAACGAGATAGTGTTCAACTTTCATTCCTTTTTTAGCGGCGTATTCATTGATACGTTTAAACCAAGTGGTGACACCTGGGAAATATTTAATATTCTTTCCGCATTCTCTTAAAAATTCTCTTGTGAGTTTGATGCCTTTCTTTTTTGATTGATAGACCATCATATACATATAAGATAGAATTCTTTCGACACCTTCCTTCTCAGAGAAGTCACTGGTGGAACCCCAGAATTCTTCAGGAGTCATATTAAGAGCAGGGATAAAACTATAATTTTGCATATCTGTGGTTGACAATGTTTTATCAAAGTCATACATAATTGCGATAATTGAATTGTCTTTTGCCATACAAAATACCTCTTTGTATATTATCTCATTATTTGATAATATCGGTCAATATCTCAAATGAAAAAATAGGATAAAAACTATAACAGAAGAAAAAAGGATATGGTATAATTTATCATCATGGAAAAATTATCGTTTAACAAATACCAAAAAGAAGCTGAAAAACTTATTTCAGAAGATGGAAGAAAAGACATGATCACAAATGGTGTTCTTGGTCTTGCTGGTGAAGCTGGAGAATGTTGTGACCTTGTCAAAAAATTTAAATATCAAGGTCACGAACTTGATAAAGAAAAATTAAAAGATGAATTAGGCGACGTTTTGTGGTATATTGCAGAAACTGCAACTGGTCTTGGCATTAGTCTTGAAGAAGTGGCAGAATATAATCTAGATAAACTTCACAAAAGATATCACGGAAGTAAGTTTAATAAAGAAGATTCAATTAACAGGAAAGAGTAATGGGTAGAGTATTTCTCATCATCGGAATATCACTAGTCGGTTTATATCTACTTGTCGTTTTAGTAGATGTGATTTTTGTCTTATCTTTTTCTTCAATCATGAAGAAGCATGACAACGCCATTCGTATTCTTATCAGATCAAGAATCGACACTCTTAACAAAATTAAAATGGCATTAGTGAAAAAAGGATTGCCTCTTGAAAATGATCCTCAAACCGATGTGACATCATTATCTTTAAAAAGAAGTTTAGCTTTTGAAAATGAAGAGTTTGTTTCTATTAAGAACGCTTTGTCTCTTGCGGAAGCAAAAATTCTTTCCTATGTCACCCCTGACATGGAAGATGAAAACCTCATCACTTTAAAAGGTGATTTAGATCAATTAAACACCGCTTACCGTAGTAACGTTATTATGTATAATGCGGATGTTCTTGGTTATAACTATTGGATTAAGTTCTTACCAGCACGTTACATCTACTTAATCTTTAGAAAGAAAGAAAAAGGTTTAATCTCTTGATTAAATCTTATTTATATAAATAAAGGAGAAAAACATGAAAGTCGATACAAATACCAGATTTGAAGACTATCCATTTATTGTTCCAACTCAAAAAAGATTGGAAAACAAATTAGCGGGTTTCATTCAAGAATTAAAAGAATGTGGCTCTGCAAGAACCGCAAAGTTAGTCATCAAACACTACAACAATTACATGGAAGAGATCTCTAATCAATTCAATGTTATTTATGTTCTTTATTCCATTGATACCACAAATAAAGCTTATAAAAAAGCTATGGAAAAAATGGATGAACTTAGCCCAATCGTTTCTAACTACTCAAACGAATTCACCAAGATTCTTGTTAAAGCTAGATATAGAAAAGATTTAGAACTTGAATATGGTAAGTTCTTATTCAAGCAATACGACAATGCTTTAAAAACATTTGATGAAAAGATTATTCCAGACCTCATTCAAGAGAATAAGCTCACATCACGTTATGATGAAATCATGGGTGGTGCTCAAATCAAATTTAGAGGCGAAGTCTTAAATCTTACTCAACTCGGTAAATATACCCAAGACATCGATAGAGAAACAAGAAAAGAAGCGGCTAAGGCCATGGACAAGTGGCTTTCAGAACATGATCAAGAATTAGGTGACTTATATGGTCAACTCGTTCAAGTAAGAACCGAAATCGCTAAGAAACTTGGTTTCAAATCATTTACACCTCTTGCTTATTTAAGACTTGGAAGAACAGATTATGATCCAAAGATGGTTAAAGGATACCGCGATCAGATTACCGCGAGTGTCACTCCATTAACCACAAAACTTTATAAGCAACAAGCCAAACGCTTAGGCATTAAACATCCTCAATACTATGACTATAACTTGATGTTTACCTCTGGTAACCCATTACCAATTGGTAATAAAGATGTCTTAGTGAAAGCGGCCAAAGAAATGTATGAAGATATGGGAAAAGAAACAAATGTCTTCTTCAACCATATGCTCGATTGCCATTTGATGGATTTAGAAGCTAAACCAGGTAAAGCTCCTGGTGGATACTGCACCTATTTCCCTTTATATAAGACACCATTTGTCTTCTCAAACTTCAATGGTACACAAGCCGATGTCAACGTTTTAACACATGAATTCGGTCATGGCTTACAAATGTACTTAAGCGCGGATATCAAAGTCCCAGAATACCGTGATCCAACAATGGAAACAGCAGAAATCCATTCCATGTCTATGGAATTCTTCTCTTGGCCATATATGGAAAAATTCTTCGGAGACCAAGCTGAGAAATATAGATATTGCCATTTAGTGGATGCGATTGAATTCTTACCTTATGGTATTTCCGTTGATGAATTCCAACACTGGGTTTATGACCATCCAAAAGCCACACATGAAGAAAGATGCCAAATCTGGAGAGAAATCGAACTTAAGAATTGTCCTCATAAAGTTTATGATGACACTCCAACATTAGAAAAAGGTAGATGGTGGTTAAGACAATCACATATCTTCACCTCCCCATTTTATTACATCGATTACACCCTCGCTCAAGTTGTGGCCTTCCAATTCTTAATCGAATCAAGAAAGAACCACGCGAAAGCCTGGAAGAAATATATCAAACTCTGTAAGAGTGGTGGTAAATATCCATATACAGAAATGTTAAGAAAGAATGGCTTGAGAGTTCCATTTGAAGAAGGCAATGTTGAAAAAGTCATAAAGCCTTTAGAAAAAATCTTAAAAGCATTCGATACTGAAAAAATGTAATAAAAAAATCAGTGTTCATGACGAGCACTGATTTTTGTTTGTTGTTTGATTATTTCTTTTTGCCTAAGAAATCAGCAACGGCAGGTGCGATAGCACAGCAACCAGCTAAGATGTAGACAATACCAGCGATAACCCAACCAGCACCGATAGCGGCATTGCTTGGAACATCAGCATCGTTGGCAGCGAAATATGTAGGAACAACTAAGAAGCAGAAGACGCCAGCGACGACTAAGCATGCGACGGCGATGAGGTTTAATAAACCTGCGAACTTGTCTAATGCTTTGACTTTGAGTAATGGTAAGACGACACCTAAGCATAAGATGAGCATACCAACTAAAGCTAAGATCCAACCAATTAATGCTAAAACTGATGGTTTGTAGACGACGTCAACAAGTGCACCATGTTCTGTCTTACCAAAAATAGCAGTTGTACCAGCTGTAACAACTTGTAAGCTACCACTTGTTTGGATAATAGCGTTTGTTACCATCATTAAGATGAAAGCAACAATGGCTAAAAGTAAAGCAACGATTCCGGAATATTTTAATGCTTTTTTCATATGTGACTCCTTTCAATTAATTATTATAAAATAAGTCACTCATTTTGATTATAAAAAAATAAAAAAAGATGCCTAAGCATCTATTTTTTGATTTTGGTGCGCGAAATGAGAATCGAACTCACACTGGTTGCCCAATACGCCCCTCAAACGTACGCGTCTACCAATTCCGCCATTCGCGCAGTGCTTGTTTATTTTAAATAAAAATGTTTTGAAATACAATACTTTAATTACTAAACAGTAAGATATAAACCGATAGAGGAGAAAATATAGAACCCTATAACGCTTGATAAAGCGATGAGGAGAGGTTTTCTGTTTTCACATTTATCAAATAATGTTCCAAAGACAAAGGCTCCAACAAAGAACAAAACAGCGACATATCTTGAATCCTGTGTGCATGTATATGGGTATTCAATTTGGAAGGTGAAATATGAAAGAGCAAATGTTAAGAAAATGATACTAAAGAATAGCAAAGCTTTTCTTTCTCTGATCGTTCTCCAGTGTTTAATGAAGTAGTATGCAAGGAAAAGAATAAGTGTGGAATTAACAATTCCAAAGACAATGAAATCAACGTCTCCTGTTTTAGAAAACAAAACAACGTCAAAGTAGATGAGGATTGGGAGCAATAACATTACAGGAATGTCATACTCCTTCTTTAACACTTTTGAAATGATAATGTAACCACCAACAAATACTGATCCTAGGATCAAAATGATGTTAGCAGCATAAAGCATTGCACAGAAGATAACGGTGGCTCCTGAATAAGAGAATTCGCCAAAGATAAATGATTTAGCCACAGCAGAATAGATGTTATAGTCAACGATTCCGTTATATGCGCTAGAAGCCCATAATTGTTCAAAGATAGAGTTAAAGTATGTTTTAAATGAGAAGAACATGTATCTTTCAAAGTAGCTGTAATTCTCTGGAACAAGCAACCCCTTATTTAAGTTATGCCATACATATGTTAGAGGCTGGTTATAGTGAACCATATTGTAATATGGCCAGTATAAACCGATAGGAGCACAGATAACCATAAATCCGACATATAGACCAAGCATTATTAATGCTATCTTTAATCTCTCTGGCTTTTCTGAATCCAAAATCATTTTGCCATATTTATAAACCATTAAAGTTCCAACTGGAATAGCAATTAAAGCACCAGAAAGTTTAGAACCCATAGCCATTCCGACACTGACAGCAATTCCGATTAGTGGAATAATGCATTTCTTCCAGCTTTTTGCCTTATATAATTTGATAGTAAAGTAGATGGATAACCAAATGAAGAAATATAATTGACCATCATTATTTGAACCAGCTGACATTCTAATGAGAAGTGGAGAACCGGCAACAAATAAGGTTCCAATTAAAACAGGTAGTGGTTTGTTGAAGATTTCTTTAAGCGAGAAATATGTAATAAAGACAATACCGATAGATAAAATAGCAGAATAAATTCTAATGCTTTGATAGAGTGTCCACCAATCGTTAGCGCCTTTAAATACATAAGAGTTGATCTTCATAACAATAGCGTGGATGAAGTGTACCATCTTTGGATGATACATTTGATATGAAGAATCAAGACTACCATTAACAAGTTCTGGAACTTTCCAGTTTCTAAAGATATACATCGTGATGCCATAGTGGCCAGTTTGAGTGGATGTCCAGACATCGTTTTGACGAGTAAAAATGTTGTCGGTTACATTAGCATAAATTAACCTAACTAAGATGCCAGCAGATATTGCTAAAAGTATAGCAATTTTCCATGACATTTTCTTTAATGATACTAGGACTATAACGGCAATAATCATGCCGATAAAAATAAACCAACCAATAATTGTTACCCACGTTAAATCGAGGTTATTAACGAAAGCACGGCCTTTATTTGCTGCTTCATTGATGACGCTAGAAGGCTGTCCTGGTTGGTAGAGTTCAAGCTCTGGCGAACCCATTCTTCCATTTATAAAAAGGTATGCTAAAAAGGAAATTAATATCGTTCCAACGACAATAATTATGCAATCCAGCCATTTTTTCTTAGCAAATAGGTTTATTTCTTCCATTATTTTTTCTCTTTTGTTTCGTGATATGACTTCTCGGTATTAACTTCCCAGATGTCAGCTTTATTTCCTTCTTCTGGATTAATTAAGTAGTCAGCAGTTCTCATTGCGGTGAGCATGGAGTGATCCATGTTGTTATATCTATGTTGACCATTTCTTCCGACACAGAACAAATTATCAATTGTTAATAAGTAGTTTTTAACAA
>CAMOSS010000016.1 GCA_946625055.1 uncultured Caryophanales bacterium | reverse complement strand
TGTTTGAATGTTAAGTTGATTTTGTCATCAATTTCTTGATCGGACATCTTGGCTAATTGTTCAGGTGTAAAGAGGAGATATTGCTTGATAAAAACTTCACCAATTCTATCATCTTCACAAATCTTATTGTTGGTTAAATACGAACCTTTAATATCCACACAGTAAACAGGGACTTTAAAGTGTTTTAAAAACTTTCCTGTTCCAACGACGATTGGTTGATTGTTACCAAAGATTGATGATGTTCCTTCAGGTGAGAAGGCAACAACGCCTCCTTGCTTGATGATGGATGTCATCGCTCTTAAACCAACTAAGTCATTGGTGAAAACTTTCTTTGGAAGAATGTTGTTCATTTTGAAGACCCAGTGGAGGTGGCTTCTAAAGAATTCATTATATTCCGCGACAATGTTCACTCTGCGTGGGAGTGCAGCGTGTGTAATAAATGCGTGATCTCTTCTTGATTGGTGATTCCAAATGATGAATGCTGGTCCATCACAAATCTTATCAACGATTTCATAATGAGGATTATATTTCTTACCTAATAACTTTGTGTTATTAACCGTTTGATAAATCCAATATAAGAAGGCATTTGGGGTATGATATTTTCTCTTCGCTAATTCAGCGTGTAAATTTCTTTCTTTTTTCATCTCTCATTACCTCAATAACTAGTATATTTATTTTTGCTTGTTTTTAAACGCTTTATTTTATAAAAAACTTTCCATTATCCGACATAAACTCATATAATATATGTGATATATTCTTTCAAGAATACTTTTCTATATTCGGAGGTATTATATGCGTATCAATGTCTTAGTGAATCTCGTCGGTGTTATATTCATCATCATCGGTTCAGTGATTGCGGTCTCTGGACTCCTTGTTTTATTATATTTCTTCGTCTTCAAAAGAGGCTCTGCAAAGAGACAAATTAAAGACTTAGAAAGAAAATATTCTTATTTAGATGCTTTACTTATTGGTCAAGACTCTCAATACATTCACCGTATTGAAATCGTTTCAAGAACCAATCTTTTATATGTCGATATTTATAATGATTTCTCTAGAAGATTTAAAGAAATCTATGAAATAGATGATAAGTTTGCAGATTCCAAAATCAAGCAAGCCAAACTCATGATTGCCAATAAAAAATATAAAAACATTCGCGTTGTCATCGATGATGTGAAAAAAGCTGTTCAAACATTAGAAGATAATGTTAATGCTTTAGATAAAGATTTATATCAAGTTATCAAACCTGAAGAAGAATTAAGACAACAAATCCTTAAGCTTAAAGAAGCTTATAGAGCAGTGAAACAAACATTCTATGCCTCTTCAAGTGATCTTGAACTTGTTATTTCTTCATTTAATAAAGCCTTTGATAAACTTGAAGCGACTTTTACAGAATTTGAAACCCATATCGATTCCGCAGAATATGATGATGCGACAAACTTACTCCCAATTATTAGTAATGTTGTTAACGCTTTAAAATCTGCTTTAGAGCAAATGCCAAACCTTTGTATTTTAGTGACAAAGATTATTCCTAACGATATCGATGAATTAACCAATAAATATACTGAGCTTGAAAGAAGTGGATATCCATTATTCCATCTCTCATTCAGAACACATTCCGATGATTGGAACTATCGTATTTCTCAACTTAAGAAGAAACTTGTCGCTCTTCAAATCACTGGTGCACATGAAGAATGCAGCGCTCTCCAAGAAGAGATCTTAGAAATGTCTACAAGTTTAGATAAAGAAGTTAACGATAAGAAATTCTTTAATGAAAATGATGAAGTCATCTATAAGAAAGTCGCTGCTGTAGAAAAAGCTTTCTTAAAGATTTGTTCTATGCTTCCAAATATTCAACAAGTTTATCGTGTTGATAACATTCAACAAGAACAAGTTGAAGTTCTCAAAGAGAACATCAATAAATTAGGAGTTTCTAAGAGAAGTTTAGATGCTTTCATCCATAGTTCAACTCCTCAACCATTCTCAATTTTACGTAGTAAACTTGAAACATTAACTCATGATTTAGAAGTGGTGGAATCTGGTGTTAGAAACTTTAAAGGATACTTAGAATCCTTAAAGACATCATCAGACGAAGCTTATCATATGGTCTTTGCCTACTATTATCGTTTAAGGGAAGCAGAGTTTACTTTAAGATCAATCAACATTCCAGCATTTGCGAAGAATTATGAAGAAACAATTAACAATTGTTATGACCTCTTAAATGAAATTGATAAGAATATCAAGATGAGACCAATCGATGTCGCTTTAGTCAATGAAAAAGTGGAAACACTTAAAAGTGTCGCGACAAATCTCTTTGAAGAGATTGATAACAAATACACTGAATGTCAACTCGCTGAAGGGGCTGTGGTCTTTGCTAATAGAGATAGAAACCAACAAACACAAGTTGATGAACAACTCACCCAATTAGAAAAAAGATTCTTTGAAGGTGATTTTGAAGGTGTCTATCACGACGCTACTCAAGTCTTTAAGAGATCACACGTTGAGGATTAATGAAACAAATTATATATTTTGATAACGCTTCCACAACTAAAGTTGATGAGGAAGTTCTTAAAACTTATAACGAAGTAATTAATGGATATATGGGAAATGCCTCATCTATCCATTCTTTAGGTGTAGCCTCTTCAAGGCTCATTCAAAAATCAAAAGAGAACATTCTTCATCTTTTAAATATGCCTAACCATGAAGTGATTTTCACTTCAGGAGCCACTGAATCTAATAACCTTGCCCTTAAGGGCATTGCTTTAAATTATAAGAATAGAGGGAAGCATATTATTGTTTCCAGCGTTGAACATCCTTCTATTCTTGAAAGTGCTCATCAATTAGAAGAAATGGGCTTTGTTGTAACATATCTTCCAGTGAATAAAGAAGGAAAAGTGGAGCTTAACACCCTTAAAGAAGCCTTGAGAGATGAAACAATTTTAGTCTCCATTATGGCCGTTAATAACGAAGTCGGATCTATCAATAATATTGAGGAAATCGCATCCTTATTAAAGCAATATCCAAAAATCTATTTCCATGTTGACGCGGTTCAAGCGATTGGGAAGATTGATATCAATTATCAAGATGTCGATTTATTAACGTTTACTTCTCATAAGATTCATGGAGTAATTGGAACAGGCTGTTTAATTAAAAGAAAAGGTATTTCTTTATATCCAGTCCTTTCTGGTGGGGGGCAAGAGAATAATGAAAGAAGTGGAACATACAATGTTCCTGGTATTGTCTCGCTTGCAAAAGCTTTAAGATTTTCTTTAGAAAGACAAAAAGCATCATTTAATCATGTTAAAGAATTAGTGAAACCTTTATATGATTATTTCTTAAATAACTCTGATGAATATGAGATTAATTCCTCATTAGATAATCCATTTGTTGTCAATGTTTCTTTAAAAAAGAAAAAAGCTGCGGTTATCGTTGAAGGATTATCACAAAGAGGAATTATGATTTCATCCATTTCTGCTTGCCATTCTAAAGGAGAAAAAGTCTCCTATGTCCTTAAAGAAATGAAACACGATGAAGTCTTAGCCCATAACACATTGAGAATCTCTTTATCTAATGAAAACACTTTAGATGAAGTTAATACATTACTTAAAAATTTAGATGAATTAGTAAAGGGGGTTAGAGGATGAATTACGAATACATCATGGTGAGATTTGGTGAACTTTCTACCAAAGGTAAAAACAAGACAGATTTTATCAACACCCTTTATAAAAATATTCAACACGCCTTAAAAGATTTTAAAGGATTATCTTTTGAAAAAAGATATGACCATATTTATGTCCTTCTTAATGGGGAGGATGAAAACAAAGTTTTAGCCCGTCTCCAAGACGTTTCTGGAATCTTTGCTTTATCCCTTGTCCATCGAACAGAAAACGATTTAAATGCGATAAAAAGAGACTCTTTAGAACTCATCAAACAAGAAGAAGGTAAGACTTTTAAAGTTAAATGCAAAAGAGCGAATAAACGTTTCGAAATGATCTCTGATGAGATTACTCGTCATGTCGCAGGAAACATTTTAGCCAACACCGACTTAAAAGTAGATGTCCATAATCCAGATATTCTCTTATCTATTGAAGTAAGAGATGAAGGAACATATATCTTTGTAAAAACCATTCCAGGTGCAGGAGGATATCCTCTTGGTGTCGCTGGAAAAGCCATGATGATGATTTCTGGCGGTATCGACTCTCCAGTAGCCTCTTATCTTTTGATGAAAAGAGGCGTCACTCTTGAATGTATCCATTTTGCTTCTCCTCCATACACAAGTGAGGGAGTTATCTATAAACTTCAAGACTTATTAACAAAGTTAAATAGATATCAACCAAGGATTAGACTTCACATTATTCCATTCACTAAACTTCAAGAAGAAATCTATAATCATGCGGATGAATCATACGCGATTACCATCATGAGAAGAATGATGTTTAGATTAGCGAGTAGACTCGCAAAAAGAAGACATTGTCCAGTAATCGCAAGTGGAGAATCTTTAGGTCAAGTGGCGTCTCAAACCATTCAATCAATGAATGTTATTAATGAAGTGACAAACATGCCAGTCCTTAGACCATGTGTCACGATGGATAAAGTGGAGATCATTAATTTAGCAAGAAAAATCGATACCTACGAGATATCGATTAGACCATATGAAGATTGTTGCACAATCTTTGCACCTAAAAATCCAAAGACTGCTCCTAACTTAGAAGAGTGTCTCAAGATTGAAGAAAAATTCGATTATGAATCACTTATCGCCGAAGCTCTTAACAACGTTGAAGTGAAGATAATCGAAGAAAAAGAAGACGATTTATTCTAAAACAAAAGACCCCATAGGGGTCTTTATTCATTTGTCAGGATCTTATTTATTAAGATTCTTTTTTGCTAACTCGACTAAATCAGAGAAAGCTTTTGGATCATGGATTGCGAGTTCACTTAACATCTTACGGTTGACGTTGACGTTAGCGAGTTTTAATCCGTGCATGAAGACTGAATAAGAGATGTCATTCATTCTGCAAGCAGCGTTGATTCTTCTAATCCATAATTTACGATAGTCTCTTTTGATGTTACGACGATCGACGTATGCATATCTTAAAGAATGCATGACTTGTTCTTTAGCTGTTTTAAAGAGCAAGTGTTTACTTCCGAAGTAACCTGAGGCTCTTTTTAACACTCTTTTACGACGAGCGTGTGTAACTGTACCACCTTTTACTCTCATGTTCGGTTACCTCCTAGTCTTGGACGAGATATTTGATTCTCTTGTAATCGCTCTTGGAAATGGAGCTTTGTTTTCTCAAATGTCTCTTTTGTTTGTGAGTCTTGTGTGGGGCTAAATGTGATGTATAAGCGGAATGTCTCACTAATTTACCGCTGCCAGTTCTTTTAACTCTTTTTGTAAGAGCTTTTTTAGATTTCATTTTTGGCATAATTTTTCCTCCTACTTTCTAACTATTTTTTGATTGGAGCGAGGATAGCGATGAGCCATCTACCTTCGAGAGTAGCGGCTTTTTCGACTTGGGATACCTCACTCAACATTGAGATGAATTTGTTAAGGACTTCTTCACCGATTTCAGTGTGGGACATTTGTCTTCCTCTGAATCTCACACCGACTTTAACTTTGTTACCAGCAGATAAGAACTTATTAGCCGCTCTTGCTTTGGTCTCTAAGTCATGTAAGCCGATTTGAGGAGTGAGTTGAACTTCCTTGATTTCGACAATATGTTGATTCTTTTTAGCTTCTTTAGCCTTCTTTTGTTGTTCGAATTTGAATTTAGAATAATTCAAAATCTTACACACTGGAGGTTGAGCTTGTGGGGCGACACATAGTAAGTCTAGGTCGTACGAATTGGCTTTTAATTGTGCTTCTCTCGAAGACATGATGCCAAGTTGTTCCCCTTCAGGACCGATTAATCTTACTTGTGGAAAACGAACTGAATCGTTAACAAGATCAGAATTTTTGTTATTTGGTCTTTTAGAATTATTGTCTACGATAATAATCATCTCCTTTATTTCAATAAAAACGGATGCCTAGTGCACCCGTTAACAAATTCTTTTAGCCCATAGAATTAATAGCGTTAGCCAATCAACTTAAGTCGATCTGGCGAGAAGCGGGTGCCTCTGCTTTCTACCTTTATTGCGTTGTAATAATATCATCTATCAAAGATAGTGTCAAACACATTTTTAAAAGAAAAAGAGGATTTGTAAATCCCCTTTATAGTTATTGTTTGTTATTCTTTCTGGTTTTGATTTCTTCTTGAACCATTTTAATGAAATCTTTGACCTCAGCGTTGATTTGATCTTTCTCACCAAATCTACGGTAAGTTAAGGTGTGAGAATTAACCTCATTATCACCGATGACGATGGTGTAAGGAATCTTTCTAACTTGAGAGTTTCTTAAACGGTAACCAAGCTTTTCATTACTATCATCAATTTCAACACGGAAACCTAATTCTTCAAATTGTTCATAGAGTTTTTTGGTGTATTCGAGATGATATTCATTATTAACTGGAAGAAGATTGATTTGAACTGGTGATAACCAGGTTGGGAACGCTCCAGCGAAGTGTTCGATAATAACACCGATAAATCTTTCGATTGAGCCTAAGCATGCTCTATGGAGCATGATTGGTCTCTTCTTTTCGCCGTCCTTATCGATATAAGTACAATCAAATCTTTCAGGAAGATTCATATCGAGTTGGATGGTACCACATTGCCAGATACGGTTCATGCTATCTTTGAGCTTGAAGTCGAGCTTTGGACCATAGAAAGCACCATCTCCTGGATTGATCTTAAATTCCTTACCAGATTTACGGCAAGCTTCCTCTAAGATTCTTTCGGATTCATTCCAAATATTGATGTCACCAATATAACCTTCTTCTGGTCTTGTTGATAACTCAATCTTGTAGTCCAAATTGAAGATGGAATAGACTTCATCATAGAGTTTTAAGATGTTATTAATTTCATCGATTAATTGGTCAGGTCTAACGAAGACGTGAGCATCATCTTGAGTAAATGAACGGACACGGAATAAACCGTTTAAAGCACCGGACGCTTCGTGTCTATGAACATGGCCTAACTCCGCTAAACGAAGTGGTAGTTCTTTATAGGAGTGGAGGGAATTGTTATAAACAAGAATAGCTCCTGGACAGTTCATTGGTTTGACAGCAAATTCTTTATCATCAATGAGAGTGGTGTACATATTCTCTTTATAGTGATCCCAGTGGCCAGAAGTGATCCATAATTCTTTTGACAAAAGAATTGGAGTATCAATAATGTCATAGTGATACTTTCTTTGGATGTCTCTCCACATGTTTTCGATTTCATTACGGACAATCATTCCGTTTGGGAGCCAGAATGGGAAACCAGGACCATATTCAGAAATCATAAATAATCCAAGTTGCTTACCGAGTAAGCGGTGGTCTCTTTTCTTTCTTTCCTCTAAGGTATTGAGATGGTTAGCTAAATCTTCTGCTGACCACCAGGAAGTACCATATATTCTCACAAGTTGTTTATTGTCAGAGTTACCTCTCCAATAAGCCCCAGCGAGGGATAATAATTTAAAGTGTTTGATTTGACCAGTGGACATGATGTGTGGTCCACGGCAAAGATCGACAAAGTTGCCTTGTTTAAAGACTGTGATATCTTCGTTGATTCCTTCGATAAGTTCTAACTTATATTTGTTGTTCTTGAATAATTCAAGAGCTTGTTCTTTTGTGAGTTGTTCACGGATGATGCGATCATCACGAGAAGCAAGTTCTCTCATTTTCTTTTCGATTTTTGGGAAATCGGCATCAGTGATAACATCATCACCAAAGTCGATATCATAGTAGAAGCCTTCTTCAATCGCTGGTCCAAAACCAAATAAGGCATGTGGATATAACTCTTGAATAGCAGCGGCTAAAAGGTGGGAAGTGGAATGATTAAGAACTTCAAACCCTTCCTTTGAATTTTTCTCCATTTCGACGATGGAGCCATCGTGTAATTGAACTTTCATATTTTACTCCTTGCGACCGATCAACAGGCTCGGTCTAATTTAACTTAAAATTTATGATAGGTGGTTATTATTGCAATAAATCGATTAAGCCGACTAATTCTTTGTGTGGATCTCTTTCCATTTCAAGAGCTTCTTCAATTGCATAGTCGACAACTTTTCCGTTATGCATACCGCAGACACGGCCAGTAGTTTCTGGTGTCTCTTCGAGACAGAGTTCGATAGCTCTACTTCCTAAACGGGAAGCAAGAATTCTATCAAAGGCACATGGAGAGCCACCTCTTTGAAGTCTACCAAGAACTTCGGCTTTAGTTTCAAAGCCTGTTTCTTTTTCAATTCTCTTTGCGAGTTCGTTAACATCAAGAAGGTTTTCACTGACGATAACGATAGCGTGGTTCTTCTTCATTGTCTTTAAACGACGTAATTTTCTGAATAAGACTTCTTCTTCGACTTGATGGTCGTATGAAATAGTGATTTCAGCGGCTTCAGCAATACCAGAGAAGATGGCGAGGTCACCACAGTGACGTCCCATAACTTCAATGACGGAACATCTTTGGTGAGATGAGGATGTATCTTTGATTTTATCGATACATTCACAAATTGTGTTAAGAGCGGTCATGAATCCGATTGTGTATTCACTAGAGGCAACGTCATTATCAATTGTGCCTGGAATACCAATACATCTGAATCCTAATCTGGATAAGGCTCTTAAACCTTTATATGTACCATCACCACCGATACCGATTAAACAATCGATTTCGTAGTCGTGGAGTTGTTGAAGAGCTTTCTTTTGGACTTCTTCTTCAGAGAATTCTGGAAGACGAGCTGATCTGATGATTGTACCGCCTCTATTGATGATATCAGCGGTGAAATCTTTTGTTACTTGATGGATATCACCATCAACTAATCCTTTATATCCGTCATAAACAACGAACATTTCTTTGCCGTAGTATAGACCTGCACGAATACAGACTCTCACTGCGGCATTCATGCCGGGAGCATCGCCTCCGGAAGTTAAAATTGCAATTTTTCTAACCATAAATTTACCTCGATATAGGTATAACGATATATACCAGTTTATATTTTAATTTATAAAAATAAAATATCCATAACTTTTTGATTATAAAAAATGGTAAACTTCTAATTTCCCACAAAATTTAATGTGGAAAACTATCGATTTAATCAACAAATATGAGCGTATATATTTATATATAAATAATTAATCAAATTGTGGATAACTTTTATATATATAATGGGGATAATTATTTGCCTTGAAAGAAAGTATTTTCTTTGGTTTAATTCATTTACGAAAAGCCGAAAAAGTTATGATTATCCTTTCCCCAAACGACTTATTTACATCAAGAAGAGTGTCCTTGATCGCTGACTACGACAAGGAGACGATTTTTAATTTGTATCAACCTTTGATTGGTGCTTTAGCGTGTTCCCTTTACATGACTTTTCTTGTGGAAGCTAAAAACCAAAAGGTTACTCAAATCAGCACTCATGAAAAGTTGTTGGTGAAAGTTCAGATGACAACCAAGGAATTCTTGGAGGCTAGAGGAAGACTTGAGTCCGTAGGTTTGCTCAAATCTTACATTGAAAATCCTACTGATGATGTGAAGACGTATCATTATGAAGTGTACGCTCCAAAATCACCAGCCTCATTCTTTGAAAACGCTTTGCTTTATGGTTTGCTCATTAAATATATCGGTGAAGCTGAAGCCAATAGATTAAAATCTATCTATAACGAAAGTGTCAACGATGAAAAAGGTATGGAAATCTCTAAGACATTCAAGGATGTCTTTACTCCAGATATGAACGATCCAGTCTTTAGAAAGGCTGTGAACTCTGGTGGTCAAAGAGGAAGAAAAACCGCAAAGATTGATTCAGAATTCAATTATGATAGATTCTTTGAAGCTTTAACTTCAATATCACAAATTAAACAATCAGCAATTACCAAGAAAGAGCTTAAAGAGATTGAAAGAATTGCAACCCTCAATGGAGTGGATGAAACAATTGCTGCTAACGTTGTTAATGAAATCTATGATGCCTCACAAGATAAAGGCTATCGAATCGATTCAAATAGGCTTTCAGAAAAGATTACCAGTTCCACAAACTTCTCATTCCTAACTGGATATAGAGAAGCGACGAACAAGAAAAAATCTAACAATAAGGTGACATCCGATAGTGATCTTGCCAAGAAGATTGACTTGATGGAAAGTATCACTCCAAGCGAATGGCTTTGTATATTACAAAATGGAGCTAAACCTGCTAAGAGTGATCTCAACATAATTGAGACAATATCAAGGGACTACTCATTAAGTCCAAGTGTAATAAATGTTCTCATTGATTACATTTTAATCAATAACCACAACATCTTATCCAAATCATACATGGAAAAAGTTGCAGCCTCTCTCAAGAGAGAAGGAGTTGATTCCGCGATTGATGCGATGAACTATCTTGAAGAAGTTAGACAATCAATGACTAATAAAAATTCAAAGAAAAAGGATATAAAGATTAATAAAGAAATAAAGGACGAACAAAAACAAACCAAGGAAGATAATGAAGAAGATGATATCTCTTGGGAACAATTAATTAACGAATTAGGAGGAGACAAATAATATGGAAGAACTCAAAAACATTATTAAAAATATGAATCTCGGTGAATCATTCAACGAAGAAGAAGTATTCGCCCAGATGAAGCAAAAATATTTGTCCTGCCCACAAGCTGTTCGTTTCGTTAGTTCTTTAGGTGTCTCTGAAGATGCGATTAACCGTAACATCATTAAAATTAATGATATGGTCAATGACATCGAATATTGTAAAAACTGTAAAGGTATTGAAAAGTGTAAGAAAGAAAACCCATTATTAATCACAAAACTTATCAATAGTGGTGGTGAAATTGAAAGAGAACTTACCCCATGTAAGAGAATCTTAGAAAAAGCTATGCTTGAAGCCCAAATCAAGATCAGAGACTTTGAACCAGAATGGTTTACCAGTGAAATCGCAAATCTTGATATGTCAAAGGGAAGGAAAACCGCCTTACTCAAATATCTTGCATACACAAAAGATGAAGGCGATGAATGGTTATATTTAACAGGTTCACAAAATACTGGAAGAAGTTATTTTGCTGCCACACTTGCCTTAGACTTAGCGAGAAAGAATAAAGGACCAATCTGCTTCCTTAATTCGTCTTTAAGATTAAAAGAATTGGTAGATTTATCCTATTCTAATAAAGAAGCATTCCAAAGAAGACTTGATTTATATTCAAGAGTCCCGGTCTTAATCATCGATGATTTTGGTAGTGAATATAAAACCGATTTTGTCCGTGATGGAATCTTGCTCCAAATCCTTGTTAAGAGAAGCGCAAAAAAACTCTTCACCATCTTCACAAGTGATTACTCAATTGAAGAGATTAAAGAGTTATATTCAACATCTAAGGCTGGTGCAATCCAAGCCAAGCGTTTAGATAAGATTATCCGCGCTGAAGCAAAGAAAGAAATTAATTTAGGAGAAGTTTCAGTTTATTAAGAATAAGGTTAATTTGACCATTAAGTTTATCAGGGGTTGAATCATTATTGATAATGAAGTCAACCTTACTCTTATAAGAGTCAAATTTATTGTTCATATTGATAACTTTAAGCAAAGAAGAGGAACTGAGGTTTCTCTTTTTTAATCTTTCCATCTGTTCATTTTCGTTAATATCTAGGGCGATAACAAAATCAAATTTATCTTCACCGTGTGATTCATATAATAGTGGAACTTCAACAAAGAAGATTCCTTTATCAAATCTAGAATATTCTTGAGCGATGATATCATAGACAAATGGATGGACAAATTGCTCAAGTTTCTTCTTTAGCTTTTTGTCTTTTGCAACCATTAAACGAAGTTCGTTTATGTTAAAACCAGCTTCAAACTTAATATCGAGTTTTTCTATCAATTTCCTCTGGAAATCACTATTCATATATAAATCGTGAACAATCGTATCACATGAAAGAATTGGATATCCTTTATCTTTTAGATTGGCTAAAACAGTGGATTTACCTGAGGCAATTTTTCCTGTAATCGCGACAATTAACTTATCTTGCTTTAAAGGTTGACAGAATGGACAATATGTTGATCCTCTTCCTCCAATGGTTGTGAAGTGGAATTTAGATCCACAGTTAGGGCAATCTTCATATCGTTTACCATAGGCTTTAATGACTGTTTGGAAGTTTCCATCAATATCTTTTCCTGGGTGATATGATTTAATTGTGCTTCCGCCCATCTCAATAGCTTCATTTAATATTCTGACGGCATTCTTAACGATTTCTTCCCATTGTTTTTTAGTAATATCTTTTGCTTTTATAAATGGGTTAATTTTTGATGCAAATAATACCTCATCAGCGTATATATTTCCTAAACCAGTCATAAGGGTTTGATCAAGAAGTGTAGACTTTATTGGATGAGTTGATTTCTTGCATCTATCAATGAAATAATCCGCATCTTTGATTTGGAAAGGTTCAGGACCAAGCTGAGCGATTTCTTTATCGTTTCTATAATCTTTTTCACTTGTTAATTTCATGATTCCAAAGCATCTTGAATCATCATAAACAAGTTTTTTGTTGTTATCTAAATGGAAGATGACTCTAGCATATTTTCTATGTTCTTCACCTTCGTTATATTCAAAATATTTACCCTCCATTCTTAAATGAGAAATGAAGACTAAATCATTTGTGAGATGGAAGATTAAGAATTTTCCAATGCGGGTCACATCTAAGAATGTTTGATTTTCTAATGCTTTTTGAAATTCTTTTGCACCCGAAATAATGGTCTTTTCTCTTAAGACTTCAATACTTTTAATTGTTCGACCTTTGACGATTGGAAGGAGAACTTTTCTTACGGTTTCAACTTCTGGTAATTCTGGCATATAAACTCCTATTTAGCATCGTACCAAGATTTGCCAAATCCTCCATCAACGACGAATTTGACTTTGAGATTAATAGCGTTTTCCATTTCATGTTTGATAATTTTAAAGGCTAAATCTTTTTCTTCATTTGGAACTTTAAAAATCAATTCATCGTGAATTTGAAGAACCATCTTGGTTTTTAATTTATTAAGCTTTAAAGCATCATTTACTTTAATCATGGCAATCTTAATTAAATCGGCAGCACTTCCTTGGATTGGAGCATTCATCGCGGCACGTTTCGCAAATTCTCTTTTTTGATAATTAGAATCGTGGATTTCTCTAAGATATCTTCTACGACCTAAAATAGTGGAAACATAACCATCATTCGTGACATCATTGATAATCTTTTCAAAGAAAGTTCTCACTTCTGGGAATGTTTGATAGAAATCAGTGATGATTCTTCCAGCTTCTTTTGGACCGATATCTAATTGCTCTGCAAGACCCCAATCTGAGATACCATAGACAATACCAAAGTTTACAGCTTTTGCTCTTCTACGTTCTAAATCAGTTGGTTCTCCATCGAGATGGAATACTCTTTTAGCGGTAGCCGCGTGGATATCTTCTCCAGATTCAAAGACTTCTTGAAGTCCTTTACAATCACTAAGAGAAGCAAGAATTCTTAATTCGATTTGAGAGTAGTCTAAAGAAAGAATAGAGACACTATCATCATCATAATGGAAGGCTTTTCTAAGTAATTTTCCTTCTTCATCTCTTATAGAGATGTTTTGTAAGTTTGGATCAGAAGATGAAAGTCTACCAGTTGTCGTTAATGCTTGATTAAATTTCGCATGAACTTTTCCATCTTTTAAGACATGTGGTTTTAAGCCATCAACATAAGTTGTGATGAGTTTAAAGTATTTTCTATATTCTAAAATCTTGTTAACGATTGGATGTGTATTTCTTAAATCTTTTAAGACTTCAACAGAGGTGGAGCCTTTCTTATAATCAGGTAAACCGAGTTTGGTAAATAAGATATCTCCAACTTGTTTTGGAGAAGAAATATTAAATTTTTCACCGGCTAAGTCATGAATTTCTGACTCTAATTCTTTGAGTCTAGCTTTCCATTCATTACCAAATTCATCTAAAACATGGATATCAAGTGGAAATCCTTCGATTTCCATATCCGCTAAAACATCAATTAAAGGAATTTCAAGATTTGAGAATAAATCAAAAGCGTAAACTTTTTCTAATTCTCTCTTAATTCTTTGATAGAGAGTCCTGGAATATAAGGCGATTTGGTTAGTTCTTTGAGGATCTCCTTCATTAAACAATGAAACATCATCATTTTGAGGGACATCGATGCCAAAGAAGTGGAGGATTGAATCCACATCATTATTGAGTGATGAATCTAGAAGATAAGCGGCGATTAATAAATCAAAGAAGCAACCATTGATTTCAATTCCATATCTATGAAGAGCAACTTTAATAGCCTTATAATCAAAACAATACTTTTTGATATTTGAATCTTTTAAGATATCCAAAGCTTTTTTGTCATTTTTAACATCATCAATCTTCATATAGATGTGATGACCATCGATTAAGAAAGCCACTCCAAAGACATCATCAAGAGTGTAGCTATCTCCGTTTAAATCAATAGCGACACTGATTTCATCTCTGATAGAGATATCTTTTAAAGAGGTTAAAACCTCAACGTTAAGTTCTTGATAAGATTCAGAGGTTCTTTTCCATTTTGGAGAGATTTTAGATAAGAGTTGTTTAAATTCATATTTTTGACAGAATGCATTAATTTTATCGAAATCATAACCACGATAAATCGTGTCTTCAACATCAAATGGAATATCCACATCAGTCTTAATGATAGCGAGATCTCTTGAGATTCTACCAATCTCTTGATTATCTAAAATGTTTTGACCAAGTTTTCCTCCAATATCAGAAGCATGAGCGATGATATTATCAAAATCACCATAGTCATTGATAAGTTTAACGGCAGTTTTTTCACCAACACCTGGAATACCAGGAAGATTATCTGAGGAATCACCTCTTAGACCTTTATAATCAATGATTTGTTTTGGTCTAAATCCATATGAATCCATCATCACTTGTTCATTGGTGACAACGACATCAGAAAGTCCTTTTCTAATAACATTGATAGAGATCTTATCGGTAATTAATTGGAGGAAATCTCTATCAGAGGTATAGATGTTTACATCCCAGCCTTTAGCTTCTGCCTTTTTAGCGATTGTGCCAGCGATATCATCACCTTCAAATCCTTCTTCTTCGAATTGATAAATACCGATTGCATCTAAAAATTCTCTTGCAATTGGGAATTGGGCAACAAGTTCAGCAGGAGCTGGTTTTCTATTGGCTTTATATGTTTCAAGAGCTTCGTGTCTAAATGTTGGTTTACCAGCATCAAAGGCGACGAAGATACCTTCATTTTCTTTAAGTGAAGAAACGATTTTATTAATCATGTTAGAAAAAGCAAAGATAGCATTTGTTGGAATACCAGTGGATGTTTTCATAATTTCCACACCTGGATAGGCAGTGGCAAAATACGCTCTAAAGAGCAATGAGTTTCCATCGATTATAATTAACTTTTTATTCATGATTAATCCTCGAGTCTTTCTATTTTAGTGGCGATGAAATCGCGGTCTTCCTCGGTTCCTTCATAATGTCCAGTAACAACAATGATTTCTTTCTTATTTAAGAATGATAGACATTCTTGATATAAGTTAGGGAAGACGGTGATTTCTAGTTCACCCGTTTCATCAAATATAGTGATAAAGGCCATAGGGGTGCCTTTTTTAGTGTTTATTGTTTTCTTAGTTTTAATAATGCCTGCAACTTTAACTTCACTCTTAAGTTCAACTTCTCTTGATTCAGGAATAGAAGTGACGTTTTTACTTTGTAATATATCCTTTTTGTAGTTTAAAGGACTATCAGAAAGCATAATGCCAATGGCCTCATATTCTTTATCTAATCTTTCAAGTTTATCTTCAAATGCTTCAATTAATCTTGGTTTGGTTATTTCTATTCCAAATGACATTTGGCCATCCTCTGAATAGTTAAGTTCAGCATATTGAAGAGCGAATTTAATAGATTCAGTCATGGATGCACGATTATCAGAGAAGGCATCTAAAGCTCCAGCATCAATTAACTTTGTGATATTCGCTTCATTAAGTTTGTATTTATACATACGAGAAACAAAATCAAAGAAATCTTTGAACTCACCGTTTTCATCTCTTTCTTTTAAGATACTTTCAACAGCGATTCTATTGATGCCTTTAATGGAAGTTAAAGGGAATAAAAGGGTGTTTTCGCATAGTTCAAATCCGAGTCCTGATTTATTGATATCAGGAGCGAGTAATTTAATATTTCTTTGTTTAATTTCTGAAATATATTCATTGAATTTAGAATCAGAAGTAGATGAACTGTTATCTAAAATAACAGAATAGAACTCTAATGGATAGTGAGCTTTTAAATATGCCATTTGACAGGATAAAAGAGCGTATCCATAAGCGTGTGATTTATTAAAACCATAAACAGCGAATGGTTCAATTCTCTTATAGTAACTAATAGCCTCTTCTTTTGAATAGCCATTTTTAATCGATCCTTCGATAAATGATTTTTCCATAGAAGAGAGTAAAGAGGCTTTCTTTTTAGAAACGGCACGTCTAAAGTTATCAGCTTCTGAGACTGACATATTGGCCATAGAAACCGCTAATTCGGTGATTTGTTCTTGATAGGTAATAATTCCATAAGTGGAACCAAGAATCTTTTCAATTCTTTCATCCATATGAGGAACTTTTTCTTTTCCTTGCTTACGTCTTGCAAATGTAGGAATTGACTTCATTGGGCCAGGTCTAAATAAGGCAAGAAGTGCAGCGACATCTTCATAAGAAGATGGTTTAAGAGTTTTAATCGCATTCTTCATTCCTTTAGATTCAAGTTGGAAGATACCCATCGTATGGAGAGAAGTAATAGTTTTAATGGCTTCTTCATCACGATAAGGAAGATTAAATTTATCTAAATGAGCCTCTGGATGGTTCTTATTAATAAGTTCCACACAGTTAGAGACAATAGTTAAATGGTTAAGACCTAAGAAGTCCATCTTGAGGAATCCTTGTTCTTCTAAATAATTCATTTCATATTGAGAAATTAAATTATGGGAGAAGTCATAGGAGACAGGAAGATGATT
>CAMOSS010000015.1 GCA_946625055.1 uncultured Caryophanales bacterium | reverse complement strand
TGCTGTTAATTTTGTTTCGTAATTAAATACTGTTGAGAATGCACTGTCATATGTAGCGACATCTGCTCTTGCTTTAACTTTGACTGCATATGTGCCAGCTTCAGAGTTAAATGTGTAACCAGGAGTTTGAACGTTTTGTGCATCGCCATCGTTTACAACAATGTCATAGGAAACCGCATCTGTAACTGCATCCCAAGTTAAACCTGTTTTCTCAGCGTTGAGACGTAGAACTGGAGCTGCGAGCGGATCACGAGCTGGTTCAGATGGTTCAGATGGTTGAGATGGTTCACTTGGTTGTGAAGGTTCAGATGGTTGAGATGGTTCTGTCGACTCACCTGGTTCCACTGATGTTGGGGTTTCTGAGCTTTCTGAAACTGGAGGAATTGATTCTCCTGGTTTAGATTCCGAAGGCTTAGAACTTCTGCTGGTACATGCTGAAAGTGCAAGCAAAATAACCGGCAGCAAAAAGAGTTTGCGATTTTTCATATAAGTACCTCGTTTTCTAATTTTATATTAACATTACTTTATTAAAAAAAGACACGCATATATTGCTCGCGTGTCAATTTGTTTACTAAATATTTCAAAAAGTTTACAAAGTTTACTAAAAAGTTTATGTGTTTACTAAAATACTCGATTCTTTAAATAGTATTGTAGTTTGAGTATACGCCTGCATCATCAATCATAATGTATTTCCCACCCAATGCACTTGTGTTTCCTAAGGCAATTGAGAAGCCATAATATGTTTTGTTTGTATCTAAATCTACTTTGACTTCAAACCAGCCAGAGTTGGCAGGAATGTTTATTTGCATTTTTAGAGTTCCATCTTCAATGTTTCCAGCAAGATTGTTCTTTGTGAATAATCTTAAGTATGCACTAGAAACTTTTGAATCGTTTGGATTATTAATCCAAATAGAGAAAGATTTTCCTTTTGGCCATGCGTTGGCAGTTCCATTGATAACACCAAATGACGAATAACGCATCCACATACTCGCATTTACTTTCAATTTTGCGCATCCTACACTATTATGACCATTTTCTGTATCAAGCATTAAATAATCCGTTGATCCCATTAAAGACCATGTGCCACCAAATGGAGATCTGACTGACTCAGCTGGAGTTGAATTAACATTGTAATCAGCAAAGTAACAAGATCTTAAACCAGGGGTCATTTGATCAATAGTGTGCATTTGATCATATCCTGCTCCTAGTTCAGTATAGTCAAATTTATCAACCACTCCTCCTGCTGACGCTTCAAATCCTGATAAATAAGAAACTATATTTGCGTCATCAGCATTAAGTGAATCTGCCCTAAATGACCATCCTGAGTCTTCTGTTATTGCAGTAAGTAAAAATGTGATGCCATAGGTAAGGGATTGGATTTCTATATTTAAAGTAGATGGATTAATTGAAAGACCAACAGTACCTACTCCACTTGGAAAAATAGTATTTATTGGGCAGGTCATAAACCATTTTCCATATCCATCATTAAAGAATTCGCCTGATATAGAGTGAGTCCTATATGTATATTTGTCTTGCAGAGTTGGCACTTCTAATATCATAGAACCAGATCTATTTGAATTATTAAAGTTCAGGTTATCAACATACACACTGCTAAAATCATTATTTGAAGATCCTGTGTTTTGAATTATGATTCCAAAACTTGAAATACATTGTAAGAAATCAGATACAGAATCAACTTGAACGCCAAATGAGTTCTTACAATTATTCACAAATTCAATTAATGAATACTCCTGATTTTGGAAATAGAATCTCCAAAGCGGATCACTAAGTGGAACATCATAATGATACCATTGGCTTGGTAAAATACCGGCATTATACATTGCATAAGCACCTTTGAGATTGACTCCACCTAAATAGAAATCATTTGATACAGTCATGACTAAATATACATTTCCAACGCCATCACCTTTTGCATCTGCAGATATAGTTTTATATCCAACACTCATAGGAATATTATCTTTAGTAAATCTAAATGCAGTGTTTGCTTGGATATATGATAATTTGGCACATTTACCAGATTGGGTAACATTAGCGTATTCTTCTGTTAATTCAATATTTGAATACATATCGTCTTGTACCCACCCAGTAGTACCCAAGTATTCTCTGACCCACTTATTTTGTAAATCTTGATTGCTCATCTCTGATCCATCAAGAATGGTGTTTGGATTTGCGGCAGGAATTGTAATCATTATTGATTTTCGATACCAAGTAGAATTTGCAGGGGTGTAATAGTATGTGCATTTATTATAGGCATTAGGATAGTCATCCCAACGAATTAAACCAGGTCTTGCTTCCGCTGTATAAATACCACCAGAATAAATAGTTGTGCCATTATCATTCATGCCATATTGTCCATATAGCACATCGTTTAAATATAAATTGATACCGACACCATCAAAAGAATTCCATAAGAGGGTTCTATCATCTTTGTTGTATGTCAAGTCATTGAATAAATAGGCAGGATGAGATAAATATCTATAAACTGCCCAGTCACTATTGTATAGTGAATTACTGGCTATTGCCCTGACTTTTAGTTCAACATTGTCACTTGTTTCTACAAATGGAACAAAAGTATTAATCGTTGAATATTCGTTATTGTAATGAATGACTTCATATCCAATGGCTTCAGGAATTATATCCCAGCAAATTCCAGTTTCCGAAGGATCGATTCTTAAAATTGGAGTCGGTAAATTTTCCCTAGTTGACTCATTTGTTTCTGTGCTTGGTGTTGTTTGAGATGTATGAGTTTCGCTTGTTCCAGTTGATTCTTTGGAAGAAGTCCCACTACTTGTAGATTCATGACTAATATATGAATATTCGGATTCGTGTGATGATTCTTTTGAATCCGAACCTAAATTAGGAGTTAAACCATTCAAAAGTCCACATCCTGAAATGGACATTGATAAGACAATTGTGCCTATAAGTAATAATTTTTTATTCATAGGGATATTATATAATAAAAAGCCAGGAATTAATCCTGACTTATTATTTATTAATATTGTTTATGTGCACGTGCGCTATTTAACGATAGTGCCAAATGTTCTATCACCACAATCACCGAGACCTGGACAGATGTAAGCATTCTCATTAAGGCATCTATCAAGCGCGCCGATATAAAGCGGAATATCTGGGTTGAGTTCACAGAAAGCTTTCACACCTTCAGGAGCAGCAATGATACAGATAAATGTAATTTTCTTTGCCCCATGCTTTTTAAGCATCTTGACGGCATCAATCGCACTACCACCAGTTGCAAGCATTGGGTCGATAAGATAGACATCCATATCACCAATGTTCTCTGGTAACTTGCAGTAGTATTCTACTGGTTCATGAGTTGTTTCATCTCTATATAAACCAATATGTCCACTTGTGGCACCTGGAACAAGTTCCGCCATACCATCAGCCATACCTAATCCTGCTCTTAAGATTGGGACAAAGCAGAGATTCTTTCTATGGACCACTGGTTGAACGGTCTTTTCCACTGGTGTTTCAATTTCAATATCGTATGTTGGAAGATGTCTTAATGCTTCATATCCTTCCAAAATAGCGATCTCTTTAACAAGTAATCTAAATTGATTAACTTTTGTATTTTTATCTCTAATTTGAGTGATTTTATGTTTGAGCAATGGGTGATCTAAGATAATGGCGTTCTTATACATTGAAACATCAATAGCCATAATTATTCCTCTTTTGCTTCTACTGTTTCTTCAACCTCTTGAGGTTGTTCTTCTTTTTTATCTTTTTTAAGGTTAACAAGAACGTTCACTAAGATACCAAGGATTAAAGCACAGGCGATTTCTGTTAATTCAATAGCAGAATCATGTGGAAGAACGAATTTCATTCCGAATCCACCGACACCAGCGATTAAGATAACAGAGACAACGAATAAGTTTCTATTATCACCAAGGTCAACTTGTTGAATCATTTTTAAACCTGAAACAGCGATGAAGCCATATAAAGCGATACACACACCACCCATAACTGCGGTTGGAATAGAAGCGAGTAATGTGGAGAATGGTAAGATAAAGCTTAAGATGATCGCCATAATAGCAGTCACAAAGATTGTTCTAATAGAAGCATTACCAGAAATAGCGACACAGCCAACGGATTCACCATATGTGGTGTTACAAGCACCACCGAAGAAAGCACCGGCAATTGAGCCAACACCATCACCTAATAAGGTTCTGTGTAATCCTGGTTCTTTTAATAAATCTCTTTCGATGATAGAGCTTAAGTTCTTGTGGTCTGCGATGTGTTCAGCAAAGACGACGAAGGCCACTGGAACATAGGCCACTGCAATCGTGCCGATATATGAACCAAAGTTAGAGAAATCACTACCATCACTAAATGAGCCAAAGGCTTTAATGAATGTGAATTCTGGACACCATCCACCAACGAATTTGTCCCATCCAGCATTTTGGAAAATGCCGAAGTCAATAATCTTTAATGCATCGTTTTGAGCAGCATAGCCAATTCCTGTTAAGGCTAAGGCTAATAAGTAACCAGCTCCGATACCAACAACGAATGGAATTAATCTTAAGAAACCTTTAGGTTTTGTAAAGACTGATGTAGCAATGACAGTTAATAATGTAACTAAACCAACGATGACACACATCCAAACATGTAAGTTCATGACTTTAGCACTAGCAGCAAAATCACCAACTGAGCTATAACCAAATGTATTTGCCACGGCGTTACCGGATAAGCTTAATCCGATGATCGCCACTGTTGGGCCAATAACAACTGGAGGCATGATTTTAGAAATCCAACCAGTTCCAAATTGTTTTACTAATAAGGCTAAGACAACATAGACGAGTCCAGCAAAGACTGCACCAATGATGAGACCTAAATATCCAATGGACATTGAGGCAGCACCACCAAAGGCCGCAAACATACTTCCTAAGAAAGCGAATGAACTTCCTAAGAAGACTGGGGATTTAAATTTTGTGAAGAGTAAGTAAACTAATGTACCAACACCAGCACCGAATAAAGCGGCAGATGTTGACATTCCATTACCGACGATCATTGGAACGGCAATGGTAGCAGCCATAATGGCTAAGAGTTGTTGCAAGGCGAAGACAATCGTTTTACCCCAACTTGGTTTGTCTTCAACTTGGTAAACAAGATTTGTTTGTGACATAACAATACCTCCGTTTAAAAAAAAGACTCGACACTAAGGACGAGTAACTGGGGACACTAAGACAGTGAGAGGGAAAATAGAGGTGAAGAGGCACGCCTCCTGACCGCTCTTATTAGTAGGAATAAGTAATCTATTATTTCTCATTTTCTTTCCCCTATTGCAAATAATTTATCACAGATTTTAATGCCATTTCAACAATAATTTTAAGAAATTTTTCGAGGGTTAATTTATTAATAAAAATGACGAAAATATGGCATTTTTACCATGTTTTTTAAGGGTTTTTGATAGTTTTTTAACTACCTGTCTTCTCTGAAGTAGTTAACGCCTAAAGAGGCTGGTGGCTGAGTTTCACGTTTATTGAATAATGAAACAACAATTAAGACAACAATTGTGACGAAATATGGAATCAAAGAGATGATTTGAGCCGCGGCTCCAGATGATGAAATAAACTTTGGAAGTTGATAGAAAAGCGCAAAGACAAAGGATCCTGCAATAGCAATTCCTGGGTTCCATAAAGAGAATATAACAAGAGCGACAGCGAGCCATCCAAAGGATTCAATATTGTATTCCAAGGCTCCATTATTCATAACCATAAGATAATACAATCCGCCTAATCCTGAGATACATGATCCGATGATAGTTGCGATGTATTTATATTTTGAAACATCGATTCCACTCGCGTCTGCTGTTGCTGGTGATTCACCTACTGCTCTTAAAGATAATCCCACTCTTGTTTTCTTTAAGATAAGTAAAGCAACAACCGCAATAATAATGGCAAGATAAACTAAGAAACCATGAGATAAGAATATTTGAGTGAACCAGTTTGCCTCACAGAAGGCTTTAGGGAAGATACGAATATAGAATGATGAAGAAAGAATGGATAATCCATCAGAACCAATCATGTTACTAACAAATGGGAAGACACCAGCACCAAAGGTGGTGATAGTTAAACCAGTAACATTTTGGTTGCATTGAAGAGTGTTCACTAAGAAGCAATAAAGTAATCCAGTAAGTCCTGCAAATAATAAACAGAACAACATTGGAATAATAATGGCTAAGAATCCATTCGCAGTCGTTGGATCAACAATAGCTTTTAAGTAAATCACACCACCAACCACTGCTCCTGTGGCACCCATACACATGATACCTGGAGTGCCCATATTTAAATGACCACTCTTTTCAGTGATGATTTCACCAGTTGAACCAAAGAGGAATAAAATCATGACGCGGATGACGCCTCTAATATATGTTACAAACATTATGCGCCCTCCTTACTGCTTATAGCAGTCTCTTCATTTTTCTTCCTTTTTGGAAGTTTAATATGAACTCTAAAGTTCACAAAGAAAGTTGATGAAATAATAAGCAAGAAGAATAAACCGGTGAGAACATTACTCACTGTGGATGAATATCCAATCCATGCAGCAGCGTTACTACTACCGATAGAAACAAAGCTCACTAAGAATGAATAAATGGCCATGGTTGGAACATTAAATTCACCAAGCCAAGATACCAAGATAGCGGTAAATCCACGACCGTTCACTAAAGTCTCATTGATTGAGTGAGAGGCTCCTACGACCATCAAGAATCCAGCAACACTACAAATGAGTCCAGATAACAACATTGTTCTAATGATGACAGATTTTACATTGATACCTAAATATTTTGCAGTGTTTCTACTACCGCCAACAACTTGAAGTTCATAACCATGTTGAGAGAATCCTAAGTATAGGAAGATAACAATAGAAGCACCGATGATAATGAGGATATTAAAGATGTAACTATTACCGAACGATTCGACAAACGGCAGCCATCCTTCATGGTTTACATTGTTTACAACACCAAGAACACTACTACCAGAGGTAGACCATGCCACAACACAAGCTGCCACAATACCCATTGCGATATAGTTCATCATCAAGGTAAACAATGTTTCATTCGTGTTGAAATAGGCTTTAAATATGGCTGGTATAACCGCCCATGAACATGCAAATATAGCGGCTAAAAGAAACTCGATGCAAAGAGCGATAATATTAGGAACAAATGGAGCAATAAACTTCAGTCCGATAAGGGCACCTAATCCACCCATCAAACATTGTCCTTCAGCTCCGATATTCCAGAATTTCATCTTAAATGCTGGAGTTAAGGCAATCGCGATAACAAATAATAAACCAGCTTGCCAGAGTAAGTTCACAAATATTTTTGTGTTATAGAATGTTCCATTGAACATGTATTCATAAAAATCAAAGAAACTTCCAGGTGAAACCAAAGAAGAAATAACTCCGCACATGAGGAAGGCCACCAAAACGAAGATGGCTTTAATTAAAATCTTTTGCCACCACTTCAAATTTGTGCGACGGGAAATTCTAATAATGCGTTCTCTATCTTTTTTCATAGAAAATTATTGAACCTCCTCGTGTTTAGTCATCAAGAGACCGATTTCATCTTTTGTCGTGTGTCTAGCATCGACAATACCGGTGACATGTCCATCACAAAGAACCAAAATACGATCACATAAGTCGATTAAAACATCTAAGTCTTCTCCGACATAGATAACCGCGATACCTTGTTGTTTTTGTTTATCGAGTAATTTATAGATGAGATAAGATGAATTAATATCCAGTCCTCTAACAGGATAGGCCGCCATAAATACCTTTGGTATTAAAGCGATTTCTCTACCCACTAAAACCTTTTGGATATTACCACCAGAAAGTTTAGAGACTTGTGTCTCTGCACTTGGAGTGGAGACATCGAGTTCTTTAATAATTCTCTTGGTTAATTTCTTTGGTCTATCTCTATCAACAAAGCCACCTTTACCGTGACGATAACTTCTAAGCATCATATTATCAATGATGCTCATGTTCCCCACTAAACCCATGCCAAGTCTATCTTCAGGAACAAAACTTAATCTAATGCCAAGTCCTCTAATCTCTTTTGGATTGAGACCTTTTAAGTCAACGATTTCATCTTTGTTAAATAAAACTTTTCCTTCATTGACGAGTTCTTTGATTTCTTTGTCTTTCATTCCCTTAAAAGAAACAGGGGTTCCATCTTTATAATGGAATTGATTCATCGAAGCTAAGAATTTTACTCTCTTTAATGTCTTGTGATAGAAGGTGACTGGTTTATTTTCTTTTGGATTTTGGAAAGTCACTTCACCAGTTTCATATGGTCTTAATCCTTGAATAGCTTCAAGTAATTCTTTTTGACCACTTCCAGAAATACCAGCAATGCCTAAAATCTCTCCACTTCTCGCGGTGAAAGAGACACCTTTAATCGCCATTTGGCCATCATTATTTTTTACAAAAATATTGTTAACGAATAAACGGTCTTGAGGATTGTTTGGTTCGCTTCTTTTAATCTCAAGATTAATCTTCTCTCCAACCATCATATCCGCTAATTGTTTTTCATTAGTTTTCTTGGTTTCAACGGTCGCGACATGTTCACCTTTTCTAAAGATTGCAACTCTATCACTAATTTCCATCACTTCGTTAAGTTTATGGGTAATGATAATGATAGACTTACCATCTTTTTTCATGTTTCTAACAACATCAAAAAGTTTCTTAATTTCTTGAGGTGTTAAAACTGCAGTTGGTTCATCAAGAATTAAAACATCAACCCCTCTAAATAAAGTTTTAACAATCTCAAGAGTCTGCTTTTCACTGACAGACATGTTATAGACTTTTTTATATGGATCAAGTTCAAAACCATATTTTTTACACATAAGTGTAATCTCTTTAGCAGCTTCTTTTAAAGAGAACTTTCTTGAGTTCTTATGAGAAAGAGTTGAAGTATCATCTTTTGAAAAACCTAAGACCACATTTTCAACAGCAGTAAAGACATCAACAAGTTTGAAATGTTGGTGAACCATTCCGATGCCAAGTTTTAAAGAATCTTTTGGTGACTTAATTAAAACTTCATTTCCATTCACAATTATCTTTCCTTCATCAGGAGCGTAAATTCCAGAAAGGACATTCATCGCGGTGGTCTTGCCAGATCCATTTTCACCCAATATAGAAAGAATCTCGCCTTTATAAACATCGAGATTGATATTTTTATTTGCCACTACATTACCAAAGGTTTTGGTTATACCAATTAGTTCAATAGCCTTTTCTATATTTGAGTTTGTATTATTTTCCATAAGCAATGAATCAAAGGGGGCAAAATGCCCCCTTGATGAGAATTAACTTAAAATTGTAATGCCGTCGATATCGACATCAAAGGAAGGAGCGCTTCTATAGAATGATTCATGATAGAATCCGTTATCTAAGAATGTTGTGCCTTCTGGATAGTTGTATGTATATATTTTGTTTGGAGCAACACTTGCTTCTGTTGGAGCAGCTCCACCAATTGTGAATGTGTTGACATCAAAGACATGACGTGTGCCATTTTTGAGTTCTTCTTTGACTTGCTCAACAAATTCTTTTGTTCCACTAGCGCAGTTTTTGGAGAATTCTGTTAGTTTAACAGAACCGGTTTCAACTGTACCAACATAGTCTTTTTCAAGAGTCTTTTCTTCATCCATGTAACAATCGATGACGTGTTCATAATATGGTTCCCAGTCAATCTTAGAAGAAACTAAGAATGTATTTGGGCATTTTCCAAGTGTGCTTCCGTTATAGGAAACATTTGGAATACCAGCATTTTCACATGCGGTTGGAGCACCATAACTATCAGCGTGTTGAGAGAGAAGTTTTGCTCCACGGCTAATCAATAATTCAGCGACAGTCTTTTCTGCTGTTTCATCATACCAAGAGTTGGTGAATTTAACTTCCATTGTGGCGTTACCAACAACACTTTTAAGACCTAAATACCATGAGGTATAACCTGATTTAACTTCAGCATATGGGTAAGCACCAACATAACCAACTTTGGCTTGTTCGGCGGTGATATTATCACCATACATTTCTTTTAATTTAAGTCCAGCAGCCACACCAGCTAAATATCTACCTTCATAAATTGAAGCAAAAGCATTGTAGAAGTTATTAACTCCAGCGGTTGCTGCTTGTGTTCCTGTCGCATGACAGAAATAGGTGTTTGGATATTTTTTGGCGGCAGCGATCATGTAATCTTCGTGTCCGAATGAGTCAGCAATGATAATGTTGCAGCCTTGTTCTGCCATTTCTTCAGCGGTGGTTTGGCAAAGATCACCTTCTGGGATGTTTTCTTTAATAACTGCTTTGAATCCCAACCTCTTTTGAGCGGCTTTGAAGCCATCATAGAAGTTCTTATCATATGTGGAAGATGCTGCTGGGTGTAAAAGAATTAAACCAACTTTTAATCCTGCGGCTTTACCTTTGGAACATCCGGTCGCGGCTAAGCCAAGAAGCATTCCACTAGCAAGTAAAATTCGTGATAATTGTTTCATGTTTTCTACCTCCTTAAATAAATAAAAACAAGCTCCATCTAGGAGCCTCTACAACAAAAACTTTTTTATCTCGTCGGAATAAAACAACAACAAATAAAATAAAAAAGATTATTCGTAGTACTAGATTACGGTCTAGTGTAGAGACTACCCACCAATTAGGGAATTATACGAATGCCGATATTGCCTATCGACACACCCATTATGGACAAAAAATATATTCATTTCAAGCAAAAAAATTGTTTTTTCTGGGCCTGATTTATTACAATATTTTTGATAGAGGTTAAAACTATGAAAAATGAAAATTACTTTAAAGAATATATCGCTACAATTCCAAATTTCCCAAAACCTGGAATCATGTTTAGAGATATTACTCCAACCATCGAAAATGCCGTAGTCTTTAAAGACTGCATCGATTCTTTAGCAGAAATCGCAAAAAAGTATGATTTTAATAAAATCATTTGTGCGGATGCCAGAGGATTCATCTTTGGAGCGGTTCTCGCATACGAGCTTGGAAAAGATTTAATAACCGCACGTAAACCAGGCAAGCTCCCACGCCCAGGATTTGAATTCTCATATACGCTTGAATATGGTAAAAATTCTTTGGTAATTTCTGAAGGATCAATTAAAGAAAATGATCGAGTCCTCGTCGTTGATGACCTTCTTGCCACTGGTGGAAGCGCTGATGCAATGATTGAACTCGTCAAAATGTCAAAAGCTATCCCTGTTGCCGCTCTCTTTTATATCGAGCTTCCAGAGCTAAAAGGAAGAGAATATATTAAAAAAGCAAGTGGCATTCCAGTCCACTCACTTGTTCAATTTGAAGGAGAATAAACTCCTTCTTTTTTTAGAAAATTGGTTTGTTATTCTTGAAGGCTTTAATGGTTGCTCCAGAATAAACTTTTATCCCCTTATTTTCGATTCTTTGTCTTCCACCTTGGAAGGCTTTTTCAATAGCAGTGACAAAGCCAACAACTTCAGCTCCTGCTTGTTCACAAAGATCGATTAATCCCATCGCTGCATTCCCTTCCGCTAAGAAGTCATCGACAAGGAGAATCTTTTCACCCTTTCTCAAATAGTTTTTTGAAACAGTGACTGTGCTCACTTTATTTCTGGTGAACGATTTGATATCAGTTTTATAAACGTTTTCATCCACAATTAATGATTTAGATTTTTTAGCAAACAATAACGGAATAGAATCAAAGGCTTGCGAAACAGCATACGCTACTGCAATACCACTTGTTTCAATAGTTAAAACTTTATCAACTTTAACGTTGTTAAAGTATTTTTTAACATCCATGCCTAAATCATTAAGTAAATTAACGTCAATTTGATGGTTCAAAAAACTATCAACCTTAATGATGTCATCATTAATAACAACTCCGTCTTGGAGAATTCTTTCTTCCAGTTCTTTCATATTATTCCCATTCAATGGTGGCCACTGGTTTTGGTGAGATATCCACTAAAACACGATTGACACCTTTAACTTCGTTTAAAATTCTGTCCCTAATCTTAAATAAGATTGGGTATGGAATTTCTTCCACTGTTGCAGTTGTTGCATCTATAGAATTAACCGCTCTAATCACTACAGCGTATTCGTAAGTTCTCTTATTGTCTTTGATACCGGTTGATTTAAATGGAGGAACGATTGTGAAGTATTGCCAAACTTTACCTTCTAAATCGTTAAGAGCGAATTCTTCTCTTAAAATTGCATCGCTTTCTCTAACCACTTCAAGTCTTTCTCTTGTGATAGCCCCTGGACATCTCACTCCAAGACCTGGTCCTGGGAATGGTTGACGATAGACCATAGGTCTAGGAAGGCCAAGAGCCTCACCAACTACTCTGACTTCGTCTTTATATAAGAACTTGACTGGTTCAACTAAATCAAAGTTGAGTTCTGGAGGTAAACCACCGACATTGTGATGGGCTTTAATGCCTTTACTTTCTAAGATATCTGGATAGATTGTTCCTTGTGCTAAGAATTCAATGCCTTCAAGTTTTCTGGCTTCTTCTGCAAAGACATCAATGAAGATCTTACCAATAATCTTCCTTTTCGTTTCAGGATCTTCAACTCCTTCAAGAGCGTCTAAAAATCTATCAGAGGCATCAACATAGATTAAGTTTGCCCCAAGTTGTTCTCTAAACACTTTGATAACTTGTTCTGATTCACCTTTTCTAAGTAAACCATGATTGACGTGAACACAAACTAAGTTACTTCCAATCGCTCTGATTAAAAGGGCTGCCACCACTGAAGAATCAACTCCTCCAGAAAGTGCGAGAAGAACTTTTTTGTTTCCAACTTGTTTTTGAATAGCCGCCACTTGTTCATCGATAAATTCAAGAGCGAGCTTTTTGTTGTTAATCCTTTTCATGTTAGGATCTCTATGATCGTTTGGCATAAAAACACCTCCATTTTTTATCATTATAAACCCCATTTTTTCATACGTGACACAACATATTTTCGCGTGTTATTAGTTTGTTTATAAACAAAAAAATGAGCGGATATCCAAACTCACTTTTTTCAAATTTTCTTAACCTATATAATATTGTTTTTGTTCTTGTTTTTAATCTTCAATTAATCGCTGATTTTTCATTAATAATCGGATTTTTGCAAAGTATTATGCCGTTATTTTGCTATTTTCTTAGCAGATTATAATTCTTTGAAATAATAACCTATTTAAGCGAGTTTATTCATAACATCTTTCTTTAACTTCTTGAATGTCAAAATCTTTGGATGATATGAACCCACAGTTCTCACATTTTATAAGTTTCAACTCTCTAATGATTATTAAAGTTTTTTCTTTAATGTAATGATATTTTTCTTGTTAATGCGGTCATAGGCATATTCAGACATTAATCTCTTAACAATAAGAATTCCTAATCCGCCTTCTCTTACATTTGTAATGTCCCCTTCGATTGGCTTGTTGTTAACTTCAAATGGGTCAAATGGTGTACCTTCATCAATTAAAGTTAACACTAATTCTTTATTATCTAAGTTGTAGAGTATTCTTACGAATATATCTCCAGTTTCGCCTTCTGGATAAGCGTATTTAACAACATTAGAAATGAGTTCATCTCCAATGACTAAAAGATTCGCAACAAATGATTTATCAATCTGATATTTTGTTGAGAAGTTTTCTAAGAATTTTAATAGCTTAGGAATGTTTTCCTTAACTGCTGGTAATTTAAGTTCTTTATAAGCACATTGATCACCATGATATTTTAAAGTGATATATGTCATATCATCGCTTTGTTCAACTCCACTTTCAAACTCTAAGATTTCATCTTTTAATTGATGATGGAGTTCAAGGAGTGAAGAATAGTTCTTCTTGTTAAGAAGATCAAGGAGTCTCTTTTCACCAAAGAACTCTCCATTTTTGTTTCTGGCTTCAGTAATACCATCGGTATAAAGCATAATCATCTCACCATCATCTAAGGTGAAAGTTTCATCTTTAACAATGGCTTTCTCAAAGCCACCTAAGATAAATCCGTTATTACATTTTAAATAACGATAGTTTCCATTTTTGCCAACGATTGGAGGATTGTGACCAGCGTTAGCAAACTTCACTTCTCCGGTTTTATTTGAAACAATGGCAAGGAAGCATGTTACAAACATTTGAGAATCATTACCTTCATAAATGGTTTTATTTACAAGGTCTAATATTTGAGATGGACTTCTTGATAAAGAAACATAGTTTTTAAAACAGGTAATAGTCTTCATCATAAACATCGCGGCAGGAATACCTTTACCAGAGACGTCACCGATTAAAATCGCTGTATGATCATCGTCTAAAGCGAAGTAATCATAGAAGTCTCCACCGACTTCTTTAGCGGCTTTTAATTCCGCTTGAATTTCAACATTTGAATTGGTGACAAATTGAACTGGTAAAGTCGCGAGTTGAATATCTTTAGCGACCTCTAATTCTGTCTTTGTTCTTTGTTGAAGTGAGTTAACGTTGATTTCATCAACGAGAAGTTTGTATGTACGCATATTTAATGAATTAGAAACAAAGAAGACTAAAGTAAGAATTGCCGCTCTTGGAATGAAATAATAGGCAAAGGTTTTAAGATATCTATTCTCACCTTGTAAAATCATTTCATGAAGCATCTTATATCTATTATCCACGCCATAGACATAAACAATTTTTCCATCTTCAATAATGCCGCTTCCTAAAAGGTTTGGATCATATTCACCAAAGAACATTGCAAGGTATAAACAAACAAGACATAATCCAATGCAGAATGAGAAAACTATTATTCCAACTTTTGGATTATAGTAATGGTTTGTCATGATAATACAAAGAGCCCAGGCAATCATCGTATGCTTTGGAAGAATGACATTTAATATAGCGATAACAAAAATAAATGAGAATAAAACGAAATATTTATATCCAGGTTTTCTTAATCTGTCCTTCCAAAAGAAAGAATAAAGTAATGGAGTCAAAAGAATTAATATTCCTATAGGGAATATAATATTGATAAAAGGCAAGACCGCCTTACTGACTTCAAACACTCCTGTTAAATATAAAATCCAGATAACCACCATAAGGAAAGAGGCGAAAGCATTCGCATACGACATGTTCTTATTCGCGTTAGCTTCATTATCGTAATACGCTTTTAAATACTCTGGATCAATTTGAGCTTGTTGTTTTTGGTTTTTCTTAGCCATAATTATTTAATCTCTAAATCATCATATTTATCTAAGAGAGGGAGAAGTCTTGCTTTGCATCCTTCAAATCTCTTAGTGTTATCTTTTTGATTAGTAAGGGTCCACCACATCATATGGATATAGCAAACTAAAGCAATCTTATCTTTTGCTTCATCGGATGGATTCTCTAAATATTTATCTAAAATATCAAAGAATAGTTTGCTAACAAATTCGCTCTTAAAGCCTAAGAACTTTTCAGTGTTGCCTGGTTCATCTTCTTCAAAAGCGACATAAGGTGCTCTTAAAAGAGCAAGTTCATAGATGAAATTGCCTCTTGATAATGTATCCATGTCAATGAGGAGGAAATCATCACCTTGAACCATGATGTTCTTGAAGTGACAATCACCATGAATAAAATTCATGGAATCTTTGACTGATTCGATTAAGGCCTTGGCCTTTTTATAATACTTTTCTTCTAAATGAGGTTTTAAAGCTTCAACTTTCTTAAGGAAAGCTTCTCTCATACTTGGGATGGATTCATCCATACAGTCTGTGGTGTTAATCTTCTTTAATAAGGCCACATATCTATCAAGTAATTCATTATATCTATCTGGATAATCTCTGAATGCATCTCTTAAAGACATGCAGTCAAGCATTTCAAAACGGACACCAAGTTTATCATCCACTCTCACGATATCAAAAGAGATGGCGGTTGGAATACCTAAGACGAAAGCTTGTTTAGCAAGTTTAAGTTCTCTTTCAATTTGTTCAGGATCACTCACACGATTAAATACTTTAATAATTGTGTCTTTATCGATTCTATAAACACTGGAGAAGAATCCTTCACCAATGAGTTGAGCCCCACTGATATAAATTCTCTTAAGAGCTTTCTTAACATCAATGATGTTAGTGAATCCAGTCATCGATAAAACATCATAAACTTCTAAAGATGCTTCAACAATTTGAACATCATCATATTTTTGTTTAAGTTTTAAGACAATTCTTAAACCTGCACTAGAAACATAATGGAGATTTGCGAAATCTAAAACCAACTTTTTAAAAGTCTGTCCTTGAATTGTTGCTTCAATATCTTTTTCAATATTTTCAGCGTTGTAAGAATTAAGTTCACCCTCAAAATATAGAGTGAGTGTGTCATTATTAAGTATGTTTTTCATTTTGTGTCCACCTTTATTTATTTTAACTGAATAACTATATTCAGTAAAAGTCTTAAATTGTTTATGTTGTCTTTTTCTTCTAATATTTATAATATTTACTTAATATTTCAAAAAAAGAGGTAAGCATATGAAAAGAAAAGACATTATCTCAATTATCTTATTAAGCACATTCGTCTGCTTAAGTGGATGCACAAATCAAAAGAAGACTCCAAGTGAAAGCGTTATAGAATCAATCGTCTCTGAAGAGCCATCTATCGTCGAATCTGAAAGTGAAAGCGAAGAAGAATCCGAAGAAAGAATCACTGAAGGAACAATTAAGAAAAGACTTCAAGCCCTTCCACGTGTTAAGAATGTTAAACCTAATGGAGGTTCCAACTTTTTCTTAAACACTTACATTTTTGATTTTGAACAATATATCGACCATAACGACAAATCAAAAGGTACCTTCTATCAATCTGTAGAAATTGGCTTTAATGGTTTTGATCTTCCTAATGTTTTTGTTACCTCTGGCTATATGACCTCAATGAACAACGCCTCATATCAACAAAACGAAAACGAATTAGCATTCCTTTTGGAATGTAACTATATCTTTGTTGAACATCGTTATTTTGATACCTCTCTTCCAGTGGAACTTGACTACTCAAATGTTGAGACATGGAAGTATCTCACTACTGAACAATCCGCTCACGACCATCACGATATCGTTACTCAAATGAAAAGAATCCTTGATGGTAAATGGGTTTCCACTGGTATGTCAAAAGGTGGAATGACCACTGAACTTTATGCCTATTACCATCCAGGTGATATGGATTTATATCTCCCATATGTCGCTCCATTTTGCAATTCCATCGCGGACACAAGAATGATGAAATTCATCTTTGAGGAAGCAGGAAATAAGCAGTATGGTGAAACACGCGCCAAAAAGTATAGGGATGAAGTATTAGAGTTCCAAACCACGCTTCTTTCTTATAGAAACGTTCTTGCTCCAAAATTCTATCAAGACGGAATTAAAGCTGGCTGTCAATTTTCAGAACTCACCACTGCTGATAATTTATTTGATGCTGCAGTCATCGAATTTGGCATTGGTTTCTGGCAATATCAACAAGATTATAAGAGACTTGAAAGCACCTTAAAGACTGTTAAATCCACGACTGAAACATTAGCAAATAAACAAAACGCTTGTTACAGCATGCTCACATCTGTTAGCAGTCCAAGCGATCTTGCGGTGAACAATGAGTTTACTCCATATTATGTTCAAGCCTATCAAGAACTCGGTAATTATGGTTATGACTTCTCTTATATTAGAAATGCTTTAACAGATAAAACTTTACTCACCGTTAAAGAAGATGAAGAAAGAGATTTAATGTTTAATCTCGCTTTAACAAATGAAGAGAGAAAGCTTGAAAAGAAACCACTCATGTATACAAAAATTAATGAGATGCTTAAAACAACCGAAGAAAACTTTATCATCATTTATGGTTCATCTGATCCATGGTACGCAGTGAGACCAGATGATGTTGAAAGAGATAATGT
>CAMOSS010000014.1 GCA_946625055.1 uncultured Caryophanales bacterium | reverse complement strand
GTCGCCTTTTTAATTTTGTTTTAATTATGCAGCAACGTAGGTCACTGTTAATGTGGCGATGTTAATGTTGTACCAAGAAGCTTTGCCTGTACTTGAGACACCTTGTCTTGCGCAGATTGCAAAGTGTGTAGCATTGAAACCAGGTTCAACATAGAGTTCATTGCCTGCTTGTGTGACTTGAAGACCGCTACCTGAAGTACTAGCACTTAAAGCTGATTGGCCAAAGTCGATAACATACTTAGCATTAGTTGAAGCATTTGATGTCAATGTAAAGGCCACTTTAACAATCTTTCCTAAAGATGTTTTATTTCCAAAATATGCGACAGCTTTTGCTTCTTTTGCATATAATGCAAGATATGCTTGTGGGTTGTTAGTGTCGGATGTATGGAATGAGGCATTACCATAATTCCAGTCTTTTTCTTGAGCTGTCACTGTGCCATCATAGCATTTCTCTGTTTTTGAAGTTAATGGCATATCTCCGAATGATGTCATTGTTGTGAAATCAAATGAAATAGTTTGTGCGCCTGCTGGAACTTCACCAGTTTGAGATGCATGAGCGCCAAGATAATCCGCTGTTTGGCCACCTTGTGATTCACTAGTTTGTCCAGGTTGTGATTCTGATGTGGTTGGAGTTGTGCTTTCTCCAGAGATAGCATCGATAACTGGGTTATCGGCTACATCCTTCTTATAACCAATTTCATAGATATTTGGTTGGCCATCTTTTTGGAAGATGAATGCTTTACCATGGAATGTAATTGTGCATCCTGCTAATGAAGCTGGTGTTTTAGATGTATCTGCAAAGACACCAGAATACATTTGGAATGGTTTGGCATCTGATTTTGTGTGACCTTCGAAATAATATGAATATCTATGATTTGTGGCATCAACATATTCATCTGCGGCAACACATGTGCCTGTTACGTAGTAAATTTCTGTTGATGGTGTGGTTGTGAAGTTAACATTTGCTAATAATTCATCAACTGTATATGCGGTTGCAACTGATTTTCCATCATGACCGCTTGTTTGTGATCCACCACCTTGTGATGTTCCACCTTGTGAAGTACCGCCTTGAGATGTGCCTCCTTGGCTTCCACCTTGTTGACTGCCACCTTGTGGATTTTCGCTTGTTTGTTCAGAAGCAGGTTGTGAATTTGAGAAAACTTTAATTGTACATGCTGAGCACGCAAAAACTGCGAGAGCACTTAAGATCAATAATCCTTTTTTCATACTTATATCCCCCTAGATACAATGATATTCTATCATGTTGATAAATTTATTAAATAAGCAATTAAAAAAAGACCAGATTTCTGGTCTCATATTTTTAAGATTAATAACCTCTTTCTTTTCTTTTTTGATGCACTGTTGGAGCGATTACTTCTTCATATATCTTACGATATCTTACGATAATATCGAGAGCTTCGGCTTTTCCAAAGATCTCATCAACCGCGGTAACTTTACCCTCCAAAGTCTTATAAACTGTGAAGAAATGTTTTATCTCATCGAAGATGTGTTTTGGTAAATCATGAACATCATCAATGGTGTTATAGAATGGATCAGAATACGCTACTGCGATAATCTTTTCATCTTTATATCCATTATCAGTCATGATAAGAACACCAATTGGTTTGCATCTTACAAATGACATAGGGAGGATTGGTTCACTACAGATGACTAAAACATCAAGAGGGTCTTTATCTTGAGCGTAGGTCCTAGGAATTAATCCATAGTTATGAGGATAGATTGTTGATGTTGATAGAACTCTATCAAGAATCAATCTTCCGGTTTCTTTATCTAATTCGTATTTGTTCTTTGATCCTTTAGAGATTTCAATTAACGCTAAAAAATCGTTTGGGAGCACTCTTTCAGCACTCACATCATGCCAAGGGTTCATATAGTTATCTCCTTCAGTGTATATAGTTTATCATGTTTTTGTAATTTTATACTATTTTTGTGTTATATTATCGTTATGAAAAGACCTTTATTAAAGAGTATTGTTCTCATTACCCCACTATTATTCACTGCTTGTAGTAAAAACAAAAATGCTATTCGCGTGGTGAATAACTACGATTTAGTGGTCTACAAAGAGAACCCAACTGAAGACATGAAAAAGCTCACCAAGGAAGTTAATGCTGATGAGATTATTTTGATGTCTAAAAATAAAGGTAGTTTCATGCTTTATTTCCATTCCACTCATTGTTCCGTTTGTGAGACTGTATCAGAGAATTATCGTAATTATTTAAAAAATAATCATCACCTCATCTACACCTATGATTTGATGAATAATGATTATGATAAACTCCATCAATATTCTGAAACTACATTCCCAGAAACTGCAGCCACTCCAAGAATTCTTATTATCAAAGAAGGCATCTTTATCGATGAAGTTGCAAATGGAAAATTATTAAAACCAAGTTTCTTTAATCCCGCGATTAATTCATTTATAAAATCTTCTAATGTCAGTGAAGTAAAAACATTAAAAGGTTTAAATAAATATCTTGAAAATAACAAGGATCCAAACGTTTATCTTTATAACTCATTAGATGAACATTCATATTCTTTATATGTGAAAAAAATCGATGATAATGAGAAATCACTATTCATCGATGTTAGTCATTCTAATGAAGATTTATTAGCATTCGCTTTAGCGAACTACTCATATATCTCATAATTTAGTGGCGACTTTAATTCTATTAAGTGCACGTTTTAAAGCAGATTCTGCTCTTATAACATCCACTTCATCATCATCGTATTTTCTGAGCAGACGTTGTTCTGCTCTTTCTTTTGCTTTATTCGCTCTATCGACATCGATTTCATCACTTCTTTCAATAGAGTTTAAAAGTAAGACTGTTTCATCCTTTTTGACATGTAAAACCCCATCACTAATCGCGTAATAGAAATAAGTACCATGGATTCTAATCTTCATTTCAGAAAGAAGAACAGTTGAGATAAGTTCCGCATGGTTAGGAAGAATTCCTAAAACTGAATGTGGAGCTTGCACACTTAAATATTCCACCTCTTCACTAAGATAGATTCCAAATGGAGTAACAATTTTTAAAAGGAAAGAGTTTTTCATTGTTTAAGTGACTCCGCTTTACGTTTGACATCTTCGATGGTGCCAACATATAAGAAGGCAACTTCTGGGATATCATCCACATGACCATCAAGAATTTCTTTAAAGGATCTGACTGTGTCACTAACTTTGACATAGATACCTTCAATTCCATTGAATTGGGTCGCAACGTGGAATGGTTGAGATAAGAAGTTTCTAATTCTTCTGGCTCTATTAACAATTAACTTATCTTCTTCAGATAATTCATCCATACCTAAAATAGCGATGATATCGGATAAGTCTTTATATCTTTGAAGAATTTCAATGACTCTTCTTGCCACTTCATAATGTTCTTCACCAACAACATCTGGCTCTAAAGCATTAGAAGAGGATTCAAGTGGATCAACAGCAGGGAAAATACCTAAAGAGGCAATACCTCTATCCAAAACAGTCTTCGCATCAAGGTGTGAGAATGTGGTACTTGGAGCTGGGTCAGATAAGTCATCAGCAGGAACATAAATGGCTTGAACAGATGTAATTGAGCCATCTTTTGTCGAGGTAATTCTTTCTTGAAGTTGTCCCATTTCTGTAGCAAGTGTAGGTTGATAACCAACTGCGGAAGGCATACGGCCTAAAAGAGCAGATACTTCAGAACCAGCTTGGGTGAATCTAAAGATGTTATCGATAAAGAGAAGGACATCACTATGCTCTTGGTCACGGAAATATTCTGCCATGGTAAGACCAGAAAGACCCACTCTCATTCTGGCTCCTGGAGGTTCGTTCATTTGACCAAAGACAAGTGCGGTATTCGCTAAAACACCACTTTGTTTCATTTCCATATAAAGGTCATTACCTTCTCTACTTCTTTCACCGACACCAGCGAAGACAGAAATACCATTCTTTTCAGAGGCAATATTTCTCATGAGTTCTTGAATAAGAACTGTTTTACCGACACCCGCGCCACCGAATAAGCCGACTTTGCCACCTCTAACATATGGACAAAGAAGGTCGATGACTTTAATACCGGTTTCAAAAATCTCGGATTTTACTGATTGGTCTTTAAATTTTGGAGGGTTACGATGGATTGGCATCCTCTTGGCTTTCTTAAGTTCTTCATCACCTAATTCGTCAATTGGTTCACCTAAAATATTGAACATTCTGCCTAATGTTGCTCTTCCAACTGGAACTTCAATTGGGTGTTCAAGAGAAATAACTTCCATTCCTCTTACCAGTCCTTCTGTTGGTCCCATGGAGACTGCTCTTACGATATCGTCTCCGATATGTTGGGCAACTTCGCAGGTTAATGTTCTCCCATCATTAAATGTGATTTGTAAAGCGGTTAATAATTCTGGAAGATGTTCATCTTTAAAAGAAACGTCGATGATTGGTCCAACGACTTGAACAATCTTTCCTTTCACTCTAATATCTTTCATCGCTTATACCTCCTTTATAATGCATTGCTAGCAGCGACAATCTCCGTAATCTCTTGAGTAATGGACGTCTGTCTAGCTTTATTAAATTCGATCTTAAGGTTATCAAGAATCTCTTTAGCGTTGTCAGTCGCGTTCTCCATCGCGTTCATTCTTGAAGCGTGTTCACACACTTCACTTTCAAGAAGTTTCGCATACACTTCATTTTTTAAATAAAGTGGGAATAACATATTAACAAGTTCCTCTTTACTTGGTTCAAGTAAAGGTGGATATTTTTCAATTCCTTCATTTTCATTATTAGTCTCACGAACAGGAAGGAGTTTAAAGTCTTTCGCTAAAAAGACAATTGAATTTTTAAATTCAGTATAGATGAGATGGATTTCTTTATATTCACCTTTAATATAGGCATCAAGAATATATCTCACCATTTGATTAATTAGACTTTGATCATTGATTGAATGATATTCTTCAAAGCCTTCCACTTTTCCAAATTCCCCATTCTTGAAATGGGTCATGGATTTCTTTCCTAAGATAATCGCATCATCTTCTTTCTTTAAAGCAACTTCTGCCACTTTAAAGATATTGTTGTTATAAGAACCACAAAGACCAAGGGTCGAAGAGATGATGACATAAAGGTTTTTATTTGCCTCATTATTTTCTCTCATATATGGAGATTTCACTTTGTGAATGTTTTCCATCACGGTTTTAGTGATTTCTTCCATGGTTAAAGAATACTCTTTGTTCGCGAGCATTTGGTTCTTATATTTTCTAAGTTTGACCGTGCTGACGAGTTTCATCGCACTGGTAACTTTATAAGCCCCTTTAACAGTTTTAATACGAGTTTTAATCTTAGTGAGTTGTTGTGACATAATTAATCATTTAATTCTTTTTTATAAACTTCCATGAATTCAGAAAGAGCAGCTTTCAAAGCTGTTTCCACTTCTGGAAGAATTTGTTTCTCATTTTTAATTGATTCAATAAGTTCTTTCTTATTATTCAAAATGTATGAATAAGCTTTATTTAAAGCTTCAGAAACTTTATTGATTTCAAGTTCATCAAGATATCCATGTTTGGCCATGAATAAATCAAAGATTTCATGTTCCATGGAATATGGTTGATATTGTTTTTGTTTTAAGACTTCTTGAAGGGCGTCACCATGACGTAAAACCTTCAACGTTGAAGCATCTAAGTCACTACCAAATTGAGCAAATGATTTCATTTCTTGGTAGCTGGCTAAATCAATTTTGATGGAACTTGCGACTTGTTTCATCGCCTTATATTGAGCCGCTCCACCAACACGGCTAACGGATAAACCAACATCGATAGCAGGTCTTTGGCCAGCGTTAAATAAATCACTGACTAAGAAGATTTGACCATCGGTAATGGAAATAACATTTGTTGGAATATAAGCAGAGATATCTCCAGCTTGTGTTTCAACAATTGGTAAAGCTGTAATTGAGCCACCACCATTTTCTTTATTAAGTTTACAAGCTCTTTCAAGAAGACGGCTATGGAGATAGAAGACATCGCCTGGATAGGCTTCTCTTCCTGGTGATCTCTTTAACAAAAGAGATAATGCACGGTAGGCTACCGCGTGTTTTGATAAATCATCATAGACAATAAGGACGTCTTTACCTTGGTACATGAAATGTTCTGCGATGGCAGAACCACTATAAGGAGCAACATAAAGTAATGGGGCAGGTTCACTAGCGGTCGCTGCAATAACAATCGTATAACTTAAAGCATTGTTCACTCTAAGTTTTTCCACGATTTGAGCAACGGTAGAATTCTTTTGACCGATGGCAACATAAATACAAATCACACCTTTATCTTTTTGATTGATAATTGTGTCAATAGCGATGGCGGTCTTACCAGTTTGACGGTCACCAATGATTAATTCTCTTTGGCCTCTTCCAATCGGAGTAATCGCATCAATACATTTAAGTCCAGTCTCTAAAGGAGTATTAACAGACTCTCTTTTCATAACTCCAGGAGCGACGACTTCAATTGGTCGACTTTCCTTCGTTTTGATTGGTCCTAAACCATCGATTGGCTGTCCTAAGGCGTTAACCACTCTTCCGAGCATTTCTTCGCCAACAGAGACTTCCATTACTCTTTTTGTTCTTTTGACTGTGTCACCTTCTTTAATGAGGGTATCGTCACCTAAAAGAACTGCACCAACATGATCTTTTTCAAGATTCATGACCATGCCATAAATATCGTTTGGGAATAATAATAATTCACCAAGCATTGCCTCATCTAGTCCATAAACTAATGCAATACCATCACCGACTGTCACGACAGTACCAACATCGCTTGAATCGATTTTATGATGATAGTTTTTAATTTGCTCTTTGATTAAAGAAGCAATTTCACCAGCGTTTATTTTCATCTAGACTACCTCCTTATTTTGTTAAATTTGATTTGAGTTCATCGATATGGTGTTTGATGGAATCATCATAAATGTGATCACCGATAACCACTTTGACACCACCGATTAATGATTTATCAATTTGGTTTCTTAAATCTACTTTGTTGTTTTCTAAAGTAGAAATCTTTTTCTCTATTTGAGATATTTGTTCTTTCTTAAGGGCAAATGGGGAATAGATAATTCCTTCTTTGACTCCTTTCATCTCGTTACATAATGAATTAAATGCGATAAAGATATCAGGGATTAAGTCCACTCTATTGTTGTCTATGACAACAAATAACAAATGAAGAATGTCTTCATTCATTCCTTTGAGGGTCTTTTTAAGTATTTCTTTTCTTTCTTTTTGGGATATAAAAGCACTTTGAAGAATCGTGTAGATTTCTTCATTATCTTTAAATATTTCCTCCCACGCTTTCATCTCCTCTTGGTATTCCAAGACTTGGTTCTTATCACTCGCTAAAGAAAATAATGCTTGTCCATATCTAATCGAGAGTTCATTCATAACTATGCATCAATACCTCTAATAAAATCATCGACAAGTTTTTCATTGTCATCACTATTGACGTTTCTCTTCAATAGTTCGCTAGAAGCATCTAAAGCAACAGAAACCATTTCTTTTCTAATGGATTCAAGGGCTTCTTCTTGACTTCTAACAATGTCGTTTTGAGCATCTTCTTTCATCTTAATAATTTCAGCTTTTGTTTGTTCAACAATTCTTTCTTGTTCAACTTTAGCTTTCTTTTGAGCTTCTAAAATGATGTTTTCGGCTTCTTTTTTAGAAGCGAGTAAAGCTTCATTTGCTTGATTAAGATTAACGGTGGCTTCTTTATTTTTATTGGCCGCCTCGTTGATGTTATTTTCGACATAATCTTGACGGGCCTTAATCATCTTTTTGATACGTTTATATCCAAAGATGAAGACCATGAGGATAAGGAACACTAAAGCGAGGAATTGGGTTAAAAATGAACCAATGTTTGGAATCAATTTCTTTCCAATTTCTTCAGAGATATATTCTCCGATATCCATATAAACTATAAAGTTTAACATGTATTATTCCTCCTTTCTTATCCAACGAAAATACATAAGATTGAAATTAATAATGCGTAAATAGCAGTTGTTTCAACAAGTGTACAGGCTAAGATCATGTTTGTTCTAAGCTTACCAGCCATCTCTGGATTTCTTGCCATTCCATCAATAGCCTTAACACAGACCAAAGCTTCACCAAGTGCGGAAGGCATAACCGCCATAATAGCAATTGCCGCAGCAAGTAATTTTGACATACTATTCTTCTCCTCCTCTCCTTATAGAATTTTCTTCAATTTCATCCTCTGGGGCTTCACGAGCGACATATAACATAGTTAAGAATATGAAGACTGTGGTTTGAATAAACCCAGAGAACAAATCAAAATAGGCATGCAATAAAGGTGTCACCACTGCAGATAAAGGTGAAAACACCGTTCCTTGAATGACGATAGAAAGACCACTAAAGACACTTTCAAGGAAACTATAAATGATTGTCATAATAACCCATCCACTAATCGCGTTACCAAATAAACGAAGTGATAAGGACAAAACAGGAGCCCACATCGAAATCAAGTTCATTGGTAAGAACAATGGAACTGGTTCAATATATCTTTTAAAATACTTCCATTTCGTATAACGAATTGAAGTACCATGAATCATAAAGAATGTTAAGAAGGCAAATGATAATGGAGTGGCTAGATTTGTCACTGGAGAAGGTAGACCAGTTAAACCAAAGATAAAGGCGATAAATAGATAGGAAGCAATGCCTAAAACAATGCCACCGAAGCCTTTAAATCTTGGTCCCATGAGTTCATCCACTAAACGATCAAAGAAATTGACTAAAGTTTCACCAAGCCAAAGAAGACCTTTTGATGGTTTAAGTGGGTCATGATGTTTCGCCATAATGCCGATGATGATATACAAAACGACAATGATGACCATGACGATCAAAGAAGCCCATGTTTCACCAGAGATATCCCAAGTTAAGAAATCCTTAAAAATCTCCATTACACCCTCCTTTCTCTTAACGCTAAAACTATGAGAATGACTAGAGGAATAAAGTATCCTCCGACCACTGCAAATATGTTAAAAATATGAATTCCCTTTGTGTAGTATAGATAACCAACGAGGAGTAACACTCCCCCTAAGACTAGGAGTCTTAAGATTATCATTGTGATGAGAAATCCTTTGTTTCTGATTTCCTTTTTTGAGGAATCAAAGATTCCAGTAATTAAACAAAAGATAAAGGAAATGAATTCTCCTAGAGCAAGTCCATAAGAGATCTCACCCCAGTTAAAGATAATAAGAGGAATCATTAATAAGAACAAAAGCACGCAAACGAAAGTAGAAATAATAAAACTTTGTAGGAATATGCTTAAGTTCTTAAATTTCTCTATCATCTTATTTCACGATTTTCTTTTTGAAGTTTGTGAGTTCAACAATACCATCTTTCCAAATTAAGTGGATGTTACCTTGGATTAATGGTCTTAAGTATTCTCTGAATTTGTCAGACATTCTATGTTTGTCTTGCATCATATATTCAGGGACTTTTTGTTCAGCGTTAGCGACTTCGCTTAAGGAAACGAGTTCAAATCTTGCAACGTATGGTTCATTAGAAACACGTTTCATAACGATCATCTTACCGGTTTCACCTGCTAAAGCAGAGGTAACGGCTAATTGACCAACTTCGATAGCTTCGTCTCTATCGTTTCTTGAAAGAAGGAATGGGTTTGCTCTTTGAAGAAGTGAGAGTTCCACGACTCTGGTTTTAATTCCGAGTCTGGATTCAACGATGTGAGCGAGTTCAGTACAAGCACCAGCGAGTTGAGCGTGACCAAATCCATCGACTTGAGCATTGGTCATATCTCTTTCAAATTTGATACCTTCGGAGATAACAACAATGCCATATCCTTTCTTTTCATGGATTTCTTTAATATCTTGGATAAATTCATCAACGTTGAATGGATTTTCTGGAAGATAGATTAAGTCTGGTCTTCCATCATCTGGGACTAAGTCAGCAGCGGCTGTTAACCAACCAGCGTTTCTTCCCATGACTTCAACGATGTGGATTTTACCTTGTTTATAACATAAAGCATCTTTACTAATCGCATAGATTTGGTTGATGACTGCTTTAGCAGCAGAGGCATAACCTAATGTATGGTCAGTACAGGCTAAGTCATTATCGATGGTCTTTGGAACGCCGATGACTCTAACATCGAGATTTAATTCATCACATAAGATAGAAATCTTATTACAGGTGTCCATGGAATCGTTACCGCCGTTAACAAAGACATATTTGATTTTATGTTTTTGTAAGTTCTTAACGATTTGCATATAGACAGGATCATTAATATCCTTAGGAAGTTTTCTTCTTGTTGTTCCTAATGCGGCACCTGGAGTTTGGATTAAGAGTTCGATATCATGTGGGTTTTCTTCGTTCAAATCGAATAATTTATCTTCGATAAGACCTTCAATACCGTTGATTGAACCATAGATATGTCCAATTTCTTCTGGGTGTCTGATTGCTTCTTTGTAAGCACCGTAAAGTGATGAGTTAATAACTGATGTTGGACCACCACTTTGGATGTAAACCATGTTTTTCATAAATGTATTTTTCTCCTTCATAATTAATCGATGATGTTTATATGTAAGTGTTCTGCCACTTCATATGTTTTTTGTTCCATATCAGGATCATAGGATGCAGATGCATTTCTATGAATGTAGATTTCAGCGTTTGGACAGGCCGCCTTTGCCATAATCGCGTTTGAAAAGACACAAATATCACTCACTAATCCACATAAATGGATTTCACTAAGTGGTAATCCCACTAAAGCGTTACCAAGTTTAAGGGATGGGAATGTTGGCTTTTCAAAGATTGGATAATACTCTTTAACAGCATCCACTCTTTTTCTAAGGTCGTGTCCTGGAGTACCTTTTACACAATGTATAACTGGTAAATGTTTTCCTTCCACTGTCTCCATATAATTAGGTTCATGAGTGTCTTTTGTGAACATGATCATGTCACCGTGGTTTTTGAAATCTTGGATTAAATCGAGAATGTTTTCTTCGATAGCATCTGCCCCCTCAAACCCGAGAGCACCATCGACAAAGTCATTTTGATAATCCACAACTATGAGAACTCTGTTCATATAAACCTCCAAATAATTCTTTTGAATTATACAATATTTGCACGCGTGTATAAATAATTTTTGAAAAAACCTTAATATAATTTGATTTATTCAATTAAAACCCATACAATTATTATGCTAATCGGAACATAGAAAAAAGGAGGGCAAAATAATGCCACAATTTAATGTCGTCTTAAATAACGAAACAAAAACATTTGAAAGACCAGTGACAATTCTTGATGTTGTTGGACAAAACAAGAATTATATTGCTGCCTATGTCAACAAGAGAGTGAGAGAACTTACATATGTTATCGATCATGACGCGGAAGTCATTCCTTTAACCGTGAAAGATGAAGATGCAAAGCATATTTATGAAGCTTCTGTCAGATTCCTCGTTGCCATGGCTATGCACAATATCCACCCAGAATTAGATATTAGATTCTCCTACAACATCTCCCGTTCTATCTTCCTTCAAATCTTAAATCCAGGTGTCACCTCTAATGGACAAATGGTCATCGACTTAATCAATGAAATGAAAAGATTGGTTGCCTTAGACCTTCCACTTGTGAGAAAGATTTTATCAAAAGAAGAAGCTGAAAAAATATTAAGAGGTATCGGTGCTAACGATAAAGCCGATATCTTAAAATACCGTCCAGAAAAAACCGCACACTTATACGATTGCAGTGGTTATAAAAACTACATGTATCAAAGAATGGTCCCATCCACTGGTTATATCAAGGATTGGATTATCCGTTTCTACCATCCAGGAATCATCATTCAATATCCACGTTCTGAAGCTGGTGGAGTTATCCCACCTTTCGAAGAATCAGCCAAGTTTGGTAAGACCTTAAAAAGCGCTCACCAATGGGCCCAAAAAACCTTCTGTGATACCGTCGTTGGAATCAACCATCACGTCGAGAATGAAGGTGTTGTTGACTTCATCAATTTATGTGAAGCCAGACACAATCAACAAATGTGTGAAATCGGTGACATGATTGAAGATGATATCGAAAACATTCGTCTTATTTGTATCGCTGGTCCATCCTCAAGCGGTAAGACCACATTCGCAAATAAATTAAGAATTGAATTACTCTCAAGAGGTATCCAACCAATTAGAATATCTTTAGATGACTACTATCTTCCTAAAGATCAAGCCCCTAAAGATGAAGATGGAAATCCAGATCTCGAAAGCATCGATGCCTTAGATATCAAACTCTTCAACGATAATATGGCCGACCTCATTTCTGGTATGACTGTTGATCTTCCAAAATTTGATTTCAAACTTGGTAAGAGAGTGAAAGGTAGAACCCTTTGTATCCCTCAAGATCAACCAATCATCATCGAAGGAATTCACGCCTTAAACGAAAGAATGACTGCTGGTATTCCAAGCCATCAAAAATTCAAAATCTTCATCGCTCCACAAGCGCAAATTGCCATTGATAATCATAACCCACTTTCACTTACTGACTTACGTCTTTTAAGAAGAATTGTTCGTGACTATCAATTCCGTGGTTCCAGCGCTATTGAAACCATCTCCATGTGGCCAAGTGTTAGAAGCGGTGAATTCAAATGGATTTATAAAACACAAGAAGGTGCAAACTATGTCTTCAACTCATTACTCACCTATGAGTTATGTGTCATGAAGAAATACGCGATGCCACTGCTTCAAGCCATCGACAGTGAATCTAAATACTTCCCAATCGCTGAAAGACTCATGCGTATGCTTAAGTTCTTCGACGATATGCCAGATGATTTAGTCCCATGTAATTCTCTTGTTAGAGAATTCATCGGTGGTTCATGCTTCGCTGATGTGTGATAACTAATTAATCAAATAAGAAAGAAGGATGTTTGTCCTTCTTTTTTGTTATATAATGAATGTTGGTATGAAAAACAAATTATTGATCATTTTATCAATCGCACTCTCTGCCTTATTCGTCTCTGGGATGTCTATTTTTGCCACCCTCGATTTAGTTAAACATGATACTTCGTGGGCGAAAAAGATAGAGTTCAAAGAAGGCATTTATATCGGAGAGACTATCGTCGATAAAAAGAATAGAGAATCTATTCCATATCAAGAATTTAGATTTGAAATGAAACTAATCTCAAACGATGAATATGTTAACTTAGGTGAACTTAACTCTATTGCTATTTATCGTAATAGAGAGACTGGATTCTATGTCCAATACTATTCCATGAACTTTTATGTGAGATATCCTAATGTTCTTACTTATGAACACTTAGATATCTATAATCTTGATTATTCTCATAATTATAGCCGTGTTGGTGAAAGAGAAGTCTACTTCTATGGAACAATATCAAGAGATGATTTTAGAATCAGTGTTAATAAAGAAGGACTGGACACTATTACATATGGTGATTATTCTAGTAAAATCACCTATAGATCGGAGATATAGATATGAAAGAAACAATCAATAAAATCATTAATTGGATTAGAGAATATTTTGCTAAACAAGGTGATAATGTTAAAGCTGTTATCGGTATCTCTGGTGGTCTTGACAGCACAATGTGTGCCAAACTTCTTGTTGAAGCTTTAGGAAAAGATAGAGTTATCGGAGTCTTAATGCCAAAGCATCATCAATGGGACATTGATGTCTCTTATGAAGTATGTAAGCTTTTAGGCATCAAGTATTATGAAATCAATATCGGTGATTCAGTTGATGCTTTAACTAAAGAAGTTGGTGATAAGATGAACTTATCTCCAAACGATTATGATGTTTATAAAAGCAACACTCCTGCTCGTATAAGAATGACCACCCTTTATGGAGTATGTGGTCTTGTTGGAGGAAGAGTTGTAAATACTTGCAATCTTTCAGAAGATTATGTTGGCTATAACACCAAGTTTGGTGATGGAGCCGGAGATTTCTCCATCCTCTCATCATTCACAAAAACTGAAGTGAGACAAATGGCAAGAGAAATTGGCCTCCCATCTAAATTCGTAGAAAAAACACCTGAAGATGGAATGTCAGGAAAAAGTGATGAAGAAAAATTTGGTTTCACCTATGAAGTATTAGATCACTATATCAGAACTGGTGAAATTGATGATCCAGTCATTAAAGAAAAGATTGACCGCTTACACAGAATCAATCTTCATAAACTCCTTCCAATGCCTGGATATAAAGAAACATTCGAAAAATAAACAAATATCGCAGCAACTTGCTGCGTAATTAAAAAGCACTAACAGTCTTTTTATTTGTCCCAAGAAAAATTGATTTCTTTTTTGTTTTTCACACAATCTAACAAATAGAAATTAATGAGTGTCTGATATGGTATCGAAGTTTTCTCAGACATTTCTTTAAAATAATCTAAAACTTCTTCGCTTAAATTGATGGTTACTTGTTTTTTAAGCGATTTTGCATAAGGATTCTTTTTAGAGTTTTTGAAATCGTAATTCTTTTTCATATTCATTCGCTCGTTTTTGTTTAATTACACTTTCATTTTATCATAATGTTTATATAATTACATGATAATTATCTATGCTTATAAAAAAAGAGCAATTAATTGCTCTTTTGCTTTACATGTTTTGACCAGTTTTTGAAACTCATCGATTCTCTTTGATGAATATTCACAAGTTGAGAATAATAAACTTTCTTAAGTTCTATATATCTCTGCATGACTTCTGGTCCCACTCTTTCGGAGAACAAAATAAGGAAGACTTGCTCTAATCTAAAGAATGATTCATACAAAGATAGTAAAGTGATGTAGTAATAATATTCTTTAGAAGAATAAATAAGCATTGGAGTGCTATGAATGATTTCAGAAGATGATTCATATCTATCATTATACATTCCGAGTCCCGCATGCTTTTCTAAACCATCTCTAAAGTTAAGTTTAAATGTTTCATCTTTTTGAACTTCTTCTAAAGCGTAAAGCCAACCATATTCGATATATTTTTTAATATCTTTACTCTTTAAAGAGTATTGTTTCATCTCTTCTTTCATTTGATTGAACAAATTATTTTCTTCTTCAGTGTCACTATGTCCTTTTTTAAAGACTAAACCATATTGAAGATGTCGAAGATATCTTTCAATCGCCACTTCTTTATATTTTGCTAGGATAACTAAAGTGCATTCACATTCGTGAAGTGTTCTCCATGAAGCAAAGGCTTCAGTTTCATATCCTTGTTCAAGAAGAGAAGAAATACAACTAGCAATGCTAATAGACTTAACAAGTAAATCTGTAATAAGGGTGGATTCAGGATCGTTCTTATTATAGTTTTGTAAGATATTAAGCATGAAATTTAAATAGACATTTAAAGAAGACATTGGAGGCATAAACTTGTTTCCAAATCTTCTTTCTTTATATTGATAGTTTGATAGGGTGACATATTTATCAGTCGCCACAGAGGCAATTTGAGATTGGATGTTTTCATCATGGATAAAAGCGTTGATCTCTTCTTTGTTTCTATGAGCGATAGAATAGACAAATTCCCCTAAGATGTAATAGATGAGTTCAAGATGATTGAGATTGATTTTACGATCTAAAACATTCGTGTTATCGATTTCATCGATAGAATCAACACATCCCTCATAGATTTCATATAAAAACTTATCGGCATCATCACCAAGATTAATGACGTTATGAACGATGTTTTTAAATTCATTCAATTCTATTCTATTTGACATAATCTTCCCTCCTAGATTGATACTTCTCCATCACTACAAATAACTTTCTTTGCAGGAACATTTTGGTTCCAGTTACTGCCTTTAGTGATATTGTTCCAAGCGGAGACTGTTCCGCTATAAGTAATGGTTTTTAAAGAGGTGCAATATGCAAATGCTGCTTGGCCAATTGTTTCAATCGTACTTGGAATACTAACAGAGGTAATCTCTGTGTGATAGTACGCCATAAATGTTCCAACATACTTAGTTGCAGGAAGACTAACACTTGTTTCGTTTCCGCCATAAGAAATACAGTATGAGACCCATTTACTATTCTCTAAAACTCGAAGGACATAGAAATTAGTCGCGTGTTTACTTAATTGATACATATTTCCATCAGGTTGCACATAATCTGCACGATAAGCGACATATCCAAAGTTTGAAGATCCTTTTGTGATATCAAGTGCGGATTTATTTCCCACTTCCACTAAGTTATAACAGTTAAGGAATGCGCCAGAACCAATACTTGTAAGATTTGCACCTAAAAGGATATACGTTAAGGAATAACATGTCGCAAATGCGCTCTTACCAATAGAAACAACACCATCACCAATATAAACTTCATTGATATATCTAAGATGATCAAAGGCTGATTTTGGAACACGAGTTGCAGCGTTTGATAGTCTAACAATCTTTAAAGATGTTGGAACTTTACTCATTTGATTTTCAGGATTCTCTTCACCATAAATCCATCCAAATGGGTTGTCATCCGCATCACTTCCACCAACAAATGGTAGGGTAATGCTTTCAATGCCTTTACAACCGGAGAATGCACCTTTTTCAATTGAAGTCACACTATCAGGAACAATGATGTTTTTCACGAAGTTTGTGGCTTCAAATGCATCAGAATTAATCGATGTAATACCATTTGAAATAGTGACATTCTTTAAGCTGCTTGGGATTGTTCCAAAGATATTAATGAATCTCTTTCCACTATCTCTAGCGTTTCCAATAAATGGAATTGTGATTGATTCTAAACTTGAACATCCTTTGAATGCATATGCACCGATAAAATTAATAGTTTGAGGAATAATAACATTTGTTAAAGCACTGTTTAAGAAAGCATTCTCACCTATTGTTTTAACAGATGCAGGAAAAGTGATTGAAGTAAACTTTGATCCTTCAAAAGCGTAGTTTCCAATCGTCTCTAAACTAGATGAAAAAGTGATACTTGTTAACTTTGAATTTAAGAAAGCTTTTTGTCCAATTTCTGTAACTGTATCAGGCATGACATATTCACCAGTTCTTCCTGCTGGGAAATAAATGATTTTTGTCATATCTTTGCTATAAAGAATTCCATCATTTTCATTATTAGAATAAGCGGAATCATCGCTAACATTAATTTCAATTAATGAATTACATCCATATAATGAATCTGTGTCATAGGTTTCTAAACTATCTAAATTAAGTGTTTCTAAGGCTCCACAGTAATAGAAAGATCCTGTAAGTGTAGTGACACTTGGAGCAGTCACTGTCTTAAGTGAAGAACAATATTTAAATGTGTTATTTAAAGTAGTTACGCCTGTTCCAATAGTTACACTTTGTAAAGATGTGCAGTAACTAAATGCTTCACTTCCTAAAGATGTCACATTGTTATCAAGAGTGACATTTTTAAGAGATGAACAAGAACGGAAGGCATTATTTCCAATCGTGGTCACACTACTTGGGAATGTAAAACTAGTTAAAGCAGAACAACCACTAAACGCGTATTCTCCAATGCTCACTAATCTATTTGAGTTCATCGTCACTGTCTTAAGTGATGTGCAGTTAAAAAATGTGTAATTTCCAATATCAGTCACACCTAAAGAAACTGTATAACTAGTTAAACCTGTACAGCCATCAAAGAAATGGTCAGGAATGGTTGTATGGACACTTCCCATATTAACTGTGGTCAAACATTTGATACCTGAAAAACCATAAGGTTTGATTTGAACTCCTGCTGTAAGAGAAATGGCTGTTTGAAGGTTATAGCTACTGCCAGAAGGCACATAGAAATTATCTATCTCATTTGCGAATGACATTTCAATTTCTGGCCAAAATCTAATCGCCGCTCCAAAGTATAAATTCTTAGCTTTAATCGCACCACTTAATTTCTTCACTGTTTTTGGAAGATATACTCTATCGTATTTCTTTCCGAGGAAGACATTGTATGCAAGCTCAGTACATGGTTCATTAATTTTAATCGTGCTTATCGAGCTAGGAATTGTGCTACTACCAAATAAATGAGAAATAGATTTTGGATCGTCAGGAGCGGTTCCAATGAATGGAACTTCAAGAGAGGTCAATCCACTACAACCTTGGAAAATGCCATTACCCATATAAGTCACGCTTGATGGTATTGGTAATTCACTTAATGCTCGACAATTAGCGAAAGCCACTGCACCTATATAGGTGAGTGTTTCAGGAAGTACAAACCTTGTAACATTTGAACATCCTCTAAACGCACCATTTCCAATATGAGTGATTGAACTTGGAATAGAAACTTCAGTAAATGTTTCATATGAAGAGTTGACATCGAATGCGTAATCACCAATCTTATTTACTGGTTTATCGTTATATTCACTTGGAAGCGAGAGAGTTTTTAATTGTTTAAACAACTCTTCATCGGAGAATCCTTTAATTGTATATCCATCATCATCGTTTTGTTCGAAAACAAACATCGAGGTGCTGTCCTCATATGTTTTAAAGGTAGCGATGTAATCGACATCACTCACGACACGAGTGATTTCAGGTGTCCATCCAGCAAAAGCGTAGTATGAAAACGCTCCTTCACCAGCTCTTTGAGGAGTCGCGCCTGTATACCTTGGCATCTCACCATAAATATAATTTGAAGTTTGTAAAACTTCACCGTCATAGTTTTTGAAGTTTACTGTGTAAGAATTTATTTCTTCAGTGAACTCTGCTTTATATTCCATATCCCTAATTGCAGGAACAATGGTTTTATCCCAACCCTTAAAAGTGTATTTATATTGAGCGGTGTTTTCTTTAGTAGGAGTTGGGTGATTATATTCTGGTAAATATGTCGCTTCGACTTCATCCACTGCGATGATGGAATCGTCCCAGTTTTTCCATGTAATCTTAAAAGTTATTCTTTTAATATCATAAACTGCGCGATAAGTCGTATCTTTTGTAATTGGGCCTGGTTCAGGATCCCAATGTGAGAATGTATAAGTGTGATAATCATGGTCAGGTCTAGTTGGGGTCTTTCCTCTATATTCCACGACTGTTCCCTTTTTGACATGTTCATCTAACTGTAATAATTCATCATTATTACCGTTATGAGACATCCAATATACAGTAAAACCATTGGAGCCAATATCAAGGAATGAACATCCGTTTAGAGCACTAACTCCAAGTCCTACAGTAACAAATGTCAAAAAGAGTTTTTTTAATTTCATTAATTATTTAAACATCCTCGTTGCTTTAACAGCGACTTTCCAACCTTTATATCTCTCTTCAATTTCTTTAACAG
>CAMOSS010000013.1 GCA_946625055.1 uncultured Caryophanales bacterium | reverse complement strand
AAAAACAACACTTGGATCATTAACCAAAGCTCGTGCGATAGCTACTCTTTGTTTTTCACCACCAGAAAGGTTATTCACATTCTTTTTAGCCATCCCATTTAAACCAACTAAGTTAAGTAAATCATCGCATTTTCTTTCCTTTGCTCTTTTTGATGTGATTGAAGTTGATTCTAGAGGCAAAAGGATATTGCTCATCACTGTTTCACCCTCAAATAATTTGAAATCTTGGAAGACAAAACCAAAAGTCTTAAGTCTATAATCTGATATCTCATTTTCGGATACTAAATAGATGCTCTTCCCTTGGCAGATGACCTCTCCTTTATCGGGTTTCATGAGTCCAGACATGATATTTAACAAAGTAGATTTACCACAACCTGATGGTCCCACTAAGGCCACCATTCCTTTAGATGGGAATTCAAAAGAAAAGTTAAAGACAGCTTTTGTCTTATTAAAAGATTTAGATACATTTTTAAGGCTAATCATTTCTCTCTTAACTCCTCCACGACTGATATCTTCTTTGTAAACATAATAGGGAGAACACTCGCGATAAATGTCGACAAAAGAAGACTTCCTAAAATAATAGGAATAAAGATAAAGGGAACTCCCATAAACTTCATAAAAGGAATATCGATGACATTAGGTATTCCTACTGTTCCTTTTAAAATATTGTTCAAAAACCACGCAAAAAGCGGTGAAATTATTAAAGAAATGGAAAAAGAGATGATAGCCAGGAGAACATTAATCAAAAGGAAAATACTTATATTATCTTTTGAACTGGCCCCTAGGCATTTCAGTATAGCGGCGTTCTTCCTCTCCTCTGAATAAGTGGAAAAAGACAATATTCCAATAACCATCAAAGAGCCAATAATCGTGATGAACAAAAAGAGTTCCATTCCTTTAGATGATGTCTCAATCATTGATAAACAAGCGTTCTTTCTATCTCTCCCTAAAGATGAAAAGACTGGCTTATTATCTTCCTTTACAAATAGTCTTTCCATGTTCTCATAATGTTCATAATCCGTATAAAAGGCAGATATAGAATATGACGATATCTCTGAATCATCCTCTTCCATCATCATTGAGTCATAGAAAGTAATATCTTGTTTAAAATAGTCGCTGAGATTATTGTTTCTGGCATTTATTAAATAAGAATAGTCATCTAAATAAGAACAAAATAGTTTAGGAGAAGATAAGAAACTAAAATCATCCACCACTCCCACAACTTGAAGGTCTTTATTACAAACAAAATAGTCATTCACCTCAGGTCTTTCTTCTTTTCCAGTGAAATACTTATATTCCTTGATAATAGAGACATTAATATAAGAAGATAAAGCAATAGATTTAAGAGCCATTTTATTGATGACACACTCATTTGGGCTAATTGGAAACCTTCCTTTGATTAAAAGCCTTTTATCAATGTATTTTTCATCAAAAGAATATATATGGTTATAGGTTAAGTCAGTCACTCTTTTATCCCCTATTGATATTTCAGGATTTAAAGGAAAGAAATAAGAGATATTAGGAGTGAATATCACATCTTTATAAATAGCTTTTAGGTGTTCTATTTCTTCTATAGACGGTCTTGTTTCATGAACGATTTTTAGTTTGGTATCACCAATATTAGTAATCTCTTCTTTTGAGACTTTCATCACCCCATAATCAAGTTGAGAATATGAAGCTTTTACTGTGGCCTTACTACTTCCATTAATAAAACCAATAATTGTAATAGAGAAGATCAAACTTATGGAGTATGAAATGATAGAGATGATATTCTTCCACTTCTTCTTTTTAAAAAGACTTGTTCCATATTTAAATACCCACATCGAAGACTTCTTTTTCTTTTTGTCTTCAAAGATTTTAAGTTCTTCAATTTTGTTTATGATTATCTTCTTTTCAATTTGCCCATCTTTAAGAAGAACTATTTCATCAGAATATTTTTCCACTAGTTCTTTGTTATGAGAAACGAGAATAACAAGCTTCTCTTTAGAAATCTTCTTTAAAAGGTCCATGACAAAAATAGAGTTTTTATGATCAAGTGCTCCTGTTGGTTCATCTGTAACAATGATATCTGGAGAAGTAATTAACGCTCTTAATATTGCTACTCTTTGTTTTTGACCGCCACTTAAGTCTTTACATTTCTTATTTAATATTGTTTTATCAAGCACAAGATAATCTAATAAGTAGTTCAGCCTCTCCTCATATTCTTTATTTGAGATTTTAAGAATCGAGGCTCTTAGATAGATGTTAAACTCTGCTGTTTCATCTTCTAAAAGATTGTATTGTTGGAAAATGATTCCAAGATTATTCTTATGAAAATCATTAATCCTATTTTCATCCCATTTATTCACTCTTTCACCTTTAAAATAGATGGAACCACTATCAGGCTTATCTAACAAAGAAATGAGGTTTAATAAAGTTGATTTCCCACTTCCGGATTTTCCAAATATTGAAATCATTCCTCTTTGAGGAAAATCAAAGCTCACATTCTTTAAGGCATAAAACTTCTTACCTTTTGAATAGTTGAAACACCTTGATATGTTTTTAATTGATAAAAGTTTTCTAATAAAAAAATCCCCCTATTATATACATAGGGAGAATTTTTCAATTTCTCTTAAATTATTTTTACTTTTTTTATTTTGCTTCCATTTTCACAGCTGCTGGAACCTTTGGTAAACCAGGCATGGTCATAACTGCACCAGTGAGTGGAACGATGAATCCAGCACCAGCAGATAAACGAACTTCACGAACTGTGACTGTAAATCCTCTTGGAGCACCTAAGACTTTCGCGTCATCAGTTAAGGAGTTTGGAGTCTTGGCCATACAAACGGCTAAGCCTTTATATCCCATATCTTCGTATTTCTTAATTTGTTCTTCAGCAAGTTCGGTATAAACAACATTTCCTGCACCATAAATATTCTTGGAAATAAGTTCAATCTTATCTTTAATAGAGAAGCTTTCATCGCCAATTGGATAAAGAGGTTTGAAGTTTGGCTTTTCATTATCTAAGGCTTCTTTAACTGCATTTGCTAAAGCCACTGCACCTTCTGATCCTTTTAATGCACCTTCATTAAGGGCAAAACGATAACCTTTAGCAAGGCACCAATCACGGAGTTGCTTGATTTCTTCATCAGTATCGCTTGGGAATCTATTTGCAGTAATAATAACAGGGACTCCATAGGAGCTCATATTTTCAGCATGCTTTTCAAGATTGCAGATGCCTCTCATCATTGCTTCAACGTTTTCTTTATCTAAATCATCGAAAAGAACACCACCATGTAACTTTAACGCTCTCACTGTGGCAACTAAAACGATAGCGTCTGGTTTTAAGTTTGCGCGTTGACATTTAATGTCTAAGAATTTTTCAGCACCAAGGTCTGAACCGAAGCCAGCCTCTGTAACCACGACATCAGCGAGTTTAAGACCAAGTTTTGTGGCGATGACTGAGTTACATCCATGAGCGATATTAGCAAATGGTCCACCATGCACTAAGACTGGGTTAGCTTCAAGGGTTTGAACTAAGTTAGGATTCATAGCCGCATGCATGAGTTTATAGATGGCGCCGCGGATATGAAGATCACGAACTCTCACAGGAACGTCATCATATGTATAGGCAACGATGATATCTTCAGTTCTATCTAAGAACTCTTGTTCATTGTTAGAAATGCAGAAGATAGCCATAAGTTCACTAGCAACGGTAATAACAAATTCTGATTTATGGGTGATTGAGTGTTTTGAATCAGCGCTTGTCACTGTAATATCACGTAAGGAACGATCGTTCATATCAAGGGCTCTGGTCCAAACAATTCTATCTGGATTAATGTTTAACAAGTTACCTTGGAAAACACTATTTTCAATAATGGCGGAAATAAGATTAATGGTTGATGTAAGAGCGTGGAAATCACCAGTAAAGTGTAAGTTGATATCATCACTTGGAACAATGGTAGATTTTAATGCTCCAACAGCCCCACCTTTAACACCAAAAACAGGTCCTAAAGAAGGTTCACGTAGCACAGCGATGGATTTCACACCGATACGACGAAGACCATCGTGTAAACCAATTGTGGTTGTGGTTTTGCCTTCACCAGCTTTTGTTGGAGTAATCGCTGTCACTAAAACTAATTTTCCGTTTTGTTTATTCTTTAATTCTTCAGTAATGCTGAAATCGATTTTAGCCTTATCAAGTCCGTAAGGAATGACATATTTTTCTTCGATGCCAGCTTTTTTAGCAATTTCATATATATTTTCCATAAGTGTTCCCCCTTATTTGTTACTTATTAATTTCATTAATTATATCGCGCAAATCTTTTATTTCAATACAGTTGAACTGATGTTTGAAAAATGTTACTTGTCGCTTAGCGTAATTCCTACTTCTTTTCTTGATGAGTTCAATAGCTTCTTCAAGTTTTAACTCTCCATTTAAGTAGCTAATCATTTCTTTATAACCGATAGCCTGAAGAGCGGTTCTTGATAACTTATAATTCTTTAAAAGTTGTTCAGTCTCTTTAAGAAGACCTTCTTCCATCATCACGTCTACCCTTTGATTTATTCTTTCGTAAAGAATGTCCCTAGGAGGGTTTAAGAAGAAGACTTTAACACCTTCATAAATCATCTCATGCTTTTGATTAGCGATCATCTCTGATTTCTTCATTGAATTATTTCTTGCAATCGCTAAGGCGCGTATCACTCTTTTACGATTATTCTTATGAATGATTTTTGTGGTCTCAGGATCAATCTTAAGAAGCATGTCATAAAGTTCATCGTTGGAATATTGCTCTAAATCAGAAGTATCAACGTTTTCTTCTAAGAACTCATAATCATAAAGGCCTGCTCTTAAATATAGGCCAGTGCCTCCACAGATGATGACATCCTTATGTTTTTTAAGGAGTTCATCAAGTGTTCTTCTAAAATCATTTTGATATTCCATCACCGAATAATCTTCATCAGGTGATTTGATATTGAGAAGATAATGACGTCCAAAATAAGGTGAACTCTCATCAAGTTTTGCGCTTCCAATATTCATACCTTTATAAATTTGAAATGCATCACAAGAAATGATAGGTGCCCCATTTAAATAATCAGAAAGTTCACAAGCTAAACCTGTTTTTCCTGAACCTGTTGGACCAACAATTGCGATAATCATACCTATATCTTACAAGAATAAAGAAAAAAGTCCAAATGGACTTTTATATTTTGATATATGAATTTATCTCTTTAAGAATATCAACGACTTCAATCCTGATAGAATAATAGTTCTGAACGAGAGGATTATTATCATACATTTGCTTTAATGAAGCATATCTCTCTTCATCTTTATTTTCTTTTGCAAGAGCGATTTCTCTTCTGAGATTATCTAACTCCTTATTGCTTTCAAAAATCTCTTTAATTCGGAAAAATTCCTTTATTTCTGGGATTGTTTTGATTAATTCGCTTAATTCTTTTGAAACTTGAACTGGATCACTCATCAACGATTTCTCCAATCAATGAATAGGTGTGAGACTCTAAGATTTTCACATTGACAATTTTACCTACAAGTGTCTCATTTCCTTTAAAGTGAACAAGCTTATTTGATTCCGTATATCCGGAGTACATATCATCATTATTTTTAGAGACTCCATCAACGAGAACTTTATAGATTCCACCGACCATTCTTTCTGATGAGGCGTTCACACTTACTTCAAGATGTTTGACTAATTCTTTAAATCTTCTGGACTTAGTTTCATAGTCGATATTGTCTTCCATCTTCGCAGCAGGTGTTCCTCTTCTTGGGGAATAGATGAAGGTAAATGCGGAATCGTATTTCACTTCATCAACGAGTTTTAAGGTATCGTTAAATTCTTCTTCTGTTTCATTTGGGAATCCAACAATGATATCTGTTGATAAACCTAATCCTGGGATTTTATCTTTCATTCTCTTAACGAGTGAGAGATAGTCTTTAGAGTTATATCTTCTTCCCATCTTTCTAAGGATTTCATCGTTACCAGATTGTACAGGCAAATGGATGAACTTCATGATGTTATCGTATTTGGCGATGACATCAATCATCTTGTCGGAGAAGTCCCATGGATGTGAGGTGGTAAATCTTAAACGAGGAATACCGAGTTTCGCTACTGCTTCAAGCATATCAGCGAAGTCTTTTCCTTCATCAAGATCTTTTCCATAGGCATTAACGTTTTGGCCCAATAAAGTAATCTCTTGATAGCCTTCTTTTACTAATTGTCTACATTCTTCTAAAACATCATCAAACTTACGGCTTCTTTCTCTTCCTCTGGTGTAAGGAACAATACAGTAAGTGCAGAACTTATTACAGCCATAAATGATATTCACAAAGGCTTTATATCTTGAAGTACGGCACACTGGCATTCCTTCATAAACTTCACCAGCTTTAGATTCGACAGCCACTAAACGCTCATGATGTTTCGCAACATGTTCAATATAAGAAAGTAATTTATGAATTTCATGTGTTCCAAAGAACAAGTTCACATATGGGAAGGTCTTAATAATCTTATCTAATATTTCTGGCTCTTCTGGGATACATCCACAGATAGCGATGATAAGTTCTTTTTTCTTAGCTTTTAAGCCTTTAAGATTACCAATTTCACCATAGACTTTATCTTCTGCGTTTTCTCTTACTGCACAGGTATTAAGAATAATGAGATCGGCCTCTTCTTCTTTTTCAACTTTATTAAAGCCAACACTTTCAAGCATACCTCTCATCGATTCTTCATCTCTGATATTTGCCTGACAGCCATATGTTCTAATAAAGTAGTTTTTGCCTTTGGCAAAGTCCATCATGAAAGAAGATGAATCATCACCTAAATAGACAATTGGAGACTCTTTAACATTTCTCACTTTTGCCTTATCTAAATCTGGTTTATTAAGAATCTTCTCTTTCATTTGTGACTTCCTTTGTAATGTAAAGAGGGAATATTTCTTTAGCCTTTCCAGTGAAGTTATCAATATCGATAACCACCGCGGAGAAAAGACCATTTCCCACTTCTTTAAGTTGGAATGGGGAATCGTGTCCATACATTAATTTATTAACGACACTATCCCTTTCAAATCCTAAACATCCATCCGCATCACCGCACATCCCAACATCAGAGATATAGGCTGTGCCATTAGGGAGGATTTTTGTATCCTTGGTTTGCACATGTGTATGAGTGCCAAGGACTGCACTCACTTTCCCATCCATCGAATAGGCAAAGGAGATTTTTTCTCCTGTCGCTTCCGCGTGGAAATCAACGATATGAATGGGAATGTTATCTTCGTTTTCAAGAAGTTCTAACATCGCTAAATAAGGCGAATTCACTTCTTCGTTGATAAAGGCTGATCCTAAGACATTTGTGACTCTAACAAGGAGTCCATCAATTTCATAGACCGCACTTCCCACTCCTGGGAAAGATTTTCTTAAATTAAGAGGGCGGATAAGATTATCCGCATTATCAATATATCTCTCAAGTTCACTCTTAGAGTTATAGTGATTGCCTAATGTGATAACATCCACCCCATAATTAATTAAGTCATGGTAGTCAGATTTTTTTAGTCCTTTTCCTTTGGAAACGTTTTCCCCATTAGCAATGACGAAATCAATCCCATATTTCTTGACCAAAGAAGGAACTAAATCTCTAACTATTAGTTTTCCGATATTGCCGACAATATCGCCAATGAATAAAATTTTCAAAATGTAATCTTTCTATCTAAGTCTAATTACTTAGCGGTTTCAACTGCACGGTATTCACGAATGACAGAAATCTTAATTTGACCTGGATATGTCATTTCGTTTTCAATACGTTCTTTTATTTCTCTAGATAATTTAAAGGCTCCAAGATCATCAATCTTGTCAGGGATGACCATAACACGGAGTTCTCTACCAGATTGCATGGCGTATGATTGGTAAACACCTTCGTAGGAGTTACAAATTTCTTCGAGCTTTTCAATACGCTTAATGTAGTTTTCAAGTATTTCACTTCTAGCACCTGGACGAGCAGCGGATAATGTATCAGCAGCTTGAACGAGGTGTGAAATAATAAATTTCTTTGGAACATCGTCATGGTGAGATTCAATCGCGTTGATAACGACTTCAGGTTCACCATATTTTTTCGCAAGTCTAGCACCGACTTCGACGTGGCTGCCTTCGACTTCAAAGTCTGCGGCTTTACCGATATCGTGAAGAAGTCCGGCTCTCCTAGCAAGGTTTTCATCTAATCCGAGTTCAGCAGCCATAGTACCAGCAAGGTAGGCCACTTCAATGGAATGCTCTAAAGCATTTTGACCATAAGAGGTACGGTATTTTAATCTACCGACATATTCGAGTAATTCTTTATTAATTCTTGGTAAACCAAGTTTGAAGGCCGCTTCTTGTCCAGCCTTACGGATGGAATCGTTAACTTCTTGAGTATATTTAGCGACGATTTCTTCAATTCTTCCTGGTTGAATACGTCCGTCCTTAATTAAGGCTTCTAATGAAAGACGAGCGATTTCTCTTCTAATAGGATTGAAGCAAGAAATAGTGATAACTTCTGGAGTGTCATCAATGATTAAGTCGACACCCAATAATTGTTCGAAGGAACGAATGTTTCTACCTTCACGACCGATGATACGGCCTTTCATTTCATCGCTTGGAAGAGCAACTGTAGAGATAGTTTTTTCTGTTGTGACTTCTTGAGCGTATTTACTTAAAGCCAAGCCGAGGAGTTCTTTAGCCTTTTCATCAGCAGTATCTTTAGCTTCCTCTTCTTTGTTTTTAATGTAAGAAGCGATTTCTCTTGAAATCTTGGATTCCACTCTGTTGAAGAGTTCGTCTCTGGCTTCTTGGACGGACATTTGAGCAACCTTTTCAAGTTCTTCAATAATGCCATCAATTTTTGCTTGAAGTTGAGTTTCTTTTTTATCTAAGTCTTTAAGACGACGATTTAAAGATTCATTCTTTTCTTCAAGGTTTGTTTCTTTTTGAATAAGAGCAGCATCTCTTCTATCGATGCCTTGTTCTCTTTGCGCTAACTTGTTTTCAAGTTGAACGACTTCTTGTTTTCTTTCTTTAATTTCTTTTTCTGCTTCTTGTTTCATTTCAAAAGCAGCTTGCTTCCCATCAAGTTTTGCATGTTTTGTGATATGTTCAGCTTTTACTTCAGCATCTCTGATGATTTTCTTTGCAGAAACTTCTGCACGATGTTTTCTAAATACTGGAATAAAGAAGACAATTGCTGCACCGATCAAAAGACCGATGACTGCACAAATGATAGGAAGGAAGATAGTGACAAATGTTGTGTCTGCGTACACCATAAAAATATCCTTTCTATAATTCATTACCTAAAATATGCCAAAAAACACTTTTTGGTAGATTGACATCATATGTATATTAACAGGCGAGCCTGATAAATTAAGTTCTCGTTTGAGAAATCTATAGGTAAGTACTTCACTAAGTACAAAGTTATTATACAAGCACACGCGTGATTTTCAAAATAAAACTTAAAGTTTTTAGCATAAAAAAATCCCTTGTTTACAAGGGATTAATCTTTTCTTTTTTTGCTATTCTGGTTTTACACCATTTTGAATTGCTTCAAGAAGTTCTTTTTGAACATCTTCATTAGACTTGATGTAGTCCTTAGCAGCATCTCTACCTTGAGCAATCTTGTTACCTTTATATTCGAACCAAGATCCACTCTTCTTGATGAGACCAAGTTCAACAGCCTTGTCTAAGATTTCAGCGTTCTTATTGATACCTTCACCATAGATGATGTCGATTTCGCATTGTTTGAATGGTGGGGCGACTTTATTCTTCACCACTTTGACTCTACAAGAGTTACCAACGATATCCGCACCGGATTTAATCGCATCCACTCTTCTGATATCAATTCTAATTGATGAATAGAATTTTAAGGCTCTACCACCGGATGTGGTTTCTGGGTTTCCATACATGACACCAACTTTTTCTCTTAATTGGTTGATGAAGATAACCGCACAATCAGATTTGTTTAAGATACCAACAAGTTTTCTCATTGCCTTAGACATAAGTCTAGCTTGTAAACCGACTGAGTTATCAGACATAACACCATCAAGTTCGGCTTGTGGAACTAATGCAGCAACAGAGTCAACGACGATTAAGTCGATGGCTTTGGATGAAGCTAAGAGTTCAACGATTTCTAATGCTTGTTCACCACTATCTGGTTGAGAAAGGATGAGTTCATCGATATCGACACCTAAGTTCTTTGCATATACAGGATCAATCGCGTGTTCAGCATCGACAAAGGCAGCTCTACCACCTTGTTTTTGACATTCTGCAATCGCATGTAAGGCAAGTGTGGTCTTACCACTACTTTCTGGTCCAAAGATTTCAATGATTCTTCCTTTTGGATAACCACCGACACCAAGGACATCATCGATGAGTAAGGAACCGGAAGGAATAACATCACAGTCGACTGCATCCCTTTCACCTAACTTCATAACTGCCCCTTTACCGAAGACTTTTCTAATCTCTTTAAGGGTTTCTTCTAATGCGGCATTTTTGTCTAAAGCTTGTTCTTTTTCTTTAATTGCCATAAAAATATCCTCCTATATATACATTTGCTTGATTTTTTCGATTTCTCTTAAATTTTTTTAATTATTTTCTAAAATTGCTTGTTCTAACATTTGGAAAGCGAAGTCCATCGCTTGTCTAACAACTTCTTCTCTTGAACCGGATAGGTTGAGTTTATATGTTTGAGTCTTCCTATAGGAAGAAATACCAACATATACTTCTCCAGCTGGTTTATTTTCCATGGTGTCTGGTCCAGCATTTCCAGTAAATGAAACAGCGTAGTCTGTTTTTAAGATGAGTCTCGCTCTTGAGGCCATTTGCATCGCAGTCTCAGCAGAGACCACTCCATACTTATCAAGTTCTTCATATGGAATGCCAAGAAGTCTCACTTTTGCTTCTGTGAAATAAGTGACAAAGGCTCCTTTGAAGAAATGTGATGCTCCTGGAACCTTAGTTATTTCACCAGCGAAGTTACCACCGGTAAATGATTCAGCAGAACAAAGTGTTCTTCCTTTTTCTCTAAATAGTTCATTAATACGTTTAGCATTCATAATTATTCACCTTTGAATACTTTCCTATTTTGAACAACATAAATGATACCGGAAATGATAGACACTAAGGTAGCGAGATACACAAAGATATCTGCGATGTGTAAACCAACTGGCCAACCGGCATCAAAATAGTTGAATGGGAATCCATTTAATAAGACAAAGACAATCGCCACCATCTCAAGAACAGTCTTGGCTTTACCAAAGATATTAGCAGCGATAACGACTTTCTTTTGAGCAGCGATAAATCTTAAAGCATCAACAACGATATCTCTTAACACTAAGAGAATGGCACACCATCCATTAAAGAAGATGATTTGTCCAGCATTCACTGCGTATGGAGCAAAGAATTGTGGAAGAGCTAAGAAGATAACCATGGAGTTGATTAATAACTTATCAGCGACTGGATCTAAGAACTTTCCTAAATCTGTCACTTGGTTATTCTTTCTAGCGAGATGTCCATCTAAATAATCAGTGAATGACGCAATGATAAAGATAAGACAGACAATCAAATAAACTAAGTTAATGCCTGTATTCCCTAACTTTGGAAGTTCGAGGTTTGGGAAGAATGATAAAACAAATAATGCGATAAGCATCAAGACGATAAGAATGATTCTTGAAAAGGTAATTTTCGTAGGTGTATTCATAATCAATAATCCTTAAGTGAGTATTCGATCCTGTAAGCCATGTTTTGTCTAGGATAATAATTTATCTAAGCTAAGCTTGCCTTTGGAGATTCGTTTCTCTCCTCTTGCCTCCCCTACCAAATTTTGGGTTTCTCGCTTGTGGGGTTTACCGCGTTCCACTTTATTGTTTCCAATAAACTTCGTCACTGTGGCACTTTCAGGAAGTCCACCATGGGTTTCCCTTTAGGTCTTCTTCCGCCGTAATGCACTCCTGCATTCCTAACGTTATTTTTTCCGTTAGCGCAATCACTACAGACATCACAGTCTGTGCGAGCATGGACTTTCCTCTGTATAAACAGCTATTATCCAGATCGAATGTTATTTAATTTTATTAATGTCGTATCCCTCATTATAGAGGAATGTTTCTAATAAGTTTATTCTTCTTAATAAATCAACATTGTCCTTTGTCACATTATCAGAACTCTTAATGTTCATGACTTTACTCTTCATTTTTTCATTTTCAATGACGAGTCTTTGATTCTCTCTTTCAAGATCAGCCATCTTGGCTTTCATCGCGTTCACTTCACTTGCATCCAGGAGATAGTTGCCTTCAATGGTCATATAATCTCTAATAATCTTGTCGAGATATTGGTCGACTTGAAGAGGATTATATCCAGGTGTAGCCCCTTGGAACTGTTTGTCTAATATTTGTTTTGAACTAAGTGTTAATTTAACAGGCATAATAAACTCGTGTTAATATTGTATATTAAAAGAATTAACACTTCAATTGTTTTTACATTGTGAATACAAAGTATTGTTGGTATAATGAGACGGTATGAAAAAGATTAGTAAGATATTAAGAGGAAGAAAGAATATTGTCTTCCTAGATTTCGAAGGAACACAAAGAACATCTGAGATGATCGCTATTGGGGCTATCTCTTGTTCTATTGATAAAGATGGCACGATTAAAAAATACAAAAAGCCATTCAGAATGTATGTTAGATCGCTTTCTAAAGTTGGCCCTTTTGTTGAAAAGTTAACTGGCATCACTGATGAACTTTTAAGAAAGCAAGCAGTCTCTTTTAGTGAAGCGATGGTTGCTCTTAAAAAGTATGTTGGGCTTCTTTGGAAAAAATCACTATTTGTGACATTTGGAAACAATGATATGAGAATTCTTAACCAAACCATTTCTCATAACTTAAAATTCCCAAAAGAGATTTGTGAACAAATACACCAGAATTACTTTGATTTTGCAGCATTTTTCAACAATTATGTCAAAGATGATAATGGAAATAATCTTTCCCTAGTCCACTCCTGTGAAGTGTATGGAGTCGAACTTGTCGGCACTCCACACGATCCTGCAAATGACGCTGTTCACTTATCACTCTTATACGATGCCTTTGTGAGAAAGACCGACATCACCACATTAAGATATGAACAAGTTTTGTTTGCTAATAAGAAAATGCCTGAACCAGTTGTTGAAGTCATGAATAGGATAAAAGAGGGAAAAACAGTGACCCCTGAAGACTTCAAAGAAGCTGTGAAAAACGAATTACTATGATTAAATATCCAAATGGTGCATCGTTTAACAAAGAATTAAAGACCGAAAAGAGAAAATCTAAAAAAGATAAACTCGAGGTCTCTCTTTCTGCTGCCAATAGAGGCATGGACTTTGAAAAGGATATCAATATCTCAAATGAGTATTACCGTGATAAAGGAATTGCTCTTATCTATAAAAGACCAACTCCTATCAATGTCGTAAAAGTTGACTATTCAAGAGGGGCGTTAATCACTAATGCCTATTTTGAGGAACAATCCACTACTGACTATAACGGAGTTTATAAAGGTCGTTATATCGACTTCGAAGCTAAGAACACAAAATCTAAGACTTCTTTCCCTTTAGCAAATATCACCAAGCATCAAATCGCCCACTTAAAAGCGGTCCTTCTTCAAAAAGGAATTGCCTTCTTTGTCATCAACTTTGAAAAGTATGATGAAGCATATTTATTAGATGCTCAATATGTCATTGATTTCTATGAACATGGCGAAAGAAAATCTATCCCATACGAGGTCTTTAAAGAAAAAGGTATCCTTATTAAAAAAGGATACAACCCAAGACTTTATTATATCGACGCGGTCGATGAAATGTATTTCAATTAACGGTTTTTGCAAAAATCTCTAAGTTTGCATTCTTCGCATTTAGGATTCTTCGCTAAACAAAAATATCTTCCAAAATGAATGAATTGGTGGTGAGACTTGATCCACCTTTTTTCATCGATTAATTTCTTAAGTTTTTGTTCGATGATAATTGGTTCGTCACTTTCTTTTGCCAGTCCAAGTCTTTTAGAAATACGGGCCACATGTGTATCGACTGGTAATTCGGGGATTTTAAATATTTCCGCTCTGATGACACCAGCGGTTTTATTTCCCACTCCTGGAAGAGTCATGAGTTCATTCTTATCACTTGGAACTTTATAATCAAATCTTTCAATTAAATCTTTCACTATACCTTTTAAGTTAGCGGCTTTGTTTTTATATAAACCAATGCTTTTAATTGTCTCTTCTATATCAAAAAGAGGAGCGTTATTTAGCTCATCTAAAGATTTGTATTTATCAAAAAGCACTCTTGTAACTTTGTTAACAGATTTATCAGTTGTTTGAGCGGAGAGCATCACTGCTATCACTAATTCATAGTCTTTTTTATATTCGAGTTCACATCCAACACTAGGAAATAATTCGTCTAAAAAAGACAAAATTGAAACAATTTTATCTTTATTTTTCATCATCGCCCATCCAAGGTGTCTTCGCAATACGAATGGTCTCTGCTAAATTCTTCGTCCAATCTTTACTTATTGGAGTGTGTCCTTCTTGTTCAAGGTCATCTCTAACTGACCATTGAAGCAACACTTTATCGACACTTCTTAATGATTTCTTACCTCTTGAAATCGCCTCTTTAAGAGCTTCGATAATTGTCTCTTCTGTATAGCCGGAAGTTAACCATTCATCAATCTTACCAAACTCCACTTTTGAAAGAGGTCTATTAAGAAGTTCTTCAAACTTCGCATAGATATTTTGTAAGGAATTCTCTTTGTTTTTCTTTGATTCCAAATCTTCAAATGACATGGTGAGTTGGAATTCTCTAAATAAGGCTTTCTTTAATGGTTCTAAAGAAGTCACTGTCTTTTTACCAACACTGACATATTCGATATAGCCTTTTTTCAAAAGGCCAGTGAGCAATTGGTCAATAGAAGCAATATCTAAAGTCATCTTTAAAGATAATAAGTCAGGAGTGATGAATGGGTTACCTTGATCAATCAAAAAGTCGATAACAAAAATCATTGCTAACTCTTCTTCAGTAAGCTTTAGCTTTTTATATTTATCGATTAATATGAATCTAAAATCTATTGCTTCTGTTACCATAGTAATCACTACTTTATCACATCTAATAAATAAGAGATATTGAAATTATTAAAAAGTTCAATCATTCTCTCATCTTTCACTTTTATCTTCTTTAATTCTTGTTTAATCTTCTCAACATTGAGTTTCTTTAAGAGTTCAATATTCTCTTTCATTGCCTTTTCTAAAGACTCTTCAATCTTGAAATTAAGGTCTAAAGAAAACCTTAAAGCTCTTAATATTCTTAATGGGTCTTCATGTAAACGAGTATTTGGATCACCAATAACTCTAATAATCTTATTAGATAAGTCTTTTTGACCATCGACATAATCTAATACATTTAAATCTTTATCTAAATAAAGAGCGTTCACTGTGAAGTCTCTTCTTCTAACATCCACTTTTAAATCTTTCACAAAGTGAATAAAAGATGGATGTCTAAAGTCCACATAATCCCCTTCTTCTCTTAAGGTGGTCAAATCAAAACGATAGCCTTCATATTTAAGAGTGACCGCTCCCATTTTCATAAAGGCATATGTCGCTTCTCCACTATAAAAACTTTTAACATTATCTGGTGTAGCATCAGTACAGACATCTAAATCATCAATGTCTCCTTTTAAAAGGTAATCTCTTACTGATCCACCAACGAGATAAAGATGATATCCATGCTCACTAAAAAGAGTGGCTAACTTTATAAATGCATCAAGCTTATTCATACCTCTTATGATATAAAAAAAGGAGATTTTTTCAAGTCTCCTTTTTTAGTTTTTTAGGACTTATTTGTTAAGTTCTGCCTTAAACGTTTTGGATAGTCTTAATGAGACTGTTTTGCATCCTTTAATCTCAATTCTTTCATGTGATTTTGGATGTGTTCCAACACGTGTTTCGCGTGATTTTGGTGTCAAGACGCCGAAGTTGCCAATGTTAACTTCTCTTCCTTCTAATAATGTTTTTTCAATTAATTGTACTGCTGCATCAAATGCTGCAGATGCGTCTTTCTTAGAAATAAATGCGCCTTCGCTCATAGCATCAACGATTTCTTTCTTGTTGATTTTTTCCATTGCTATACCCTCCATGCCAATGAAACTTTATATATTTTATCACAATAAAACTTTTATGTTACGATAATTATTCTTTTCTAGCTTTTAAAACTAGATTAATAGGAGTTCCATCAAAGTTAAATGAGTCTCTTAATCTATTTTCAATATATCGTAAATATGAGAAGTGCATATAGTTCTTATCGTTAACGAATAAGACGATAGTTGGAGGACAAATTCCAACCTGCGAACCATACAATATTTTTACCCTACCACCATTAAAGTCTGGCGATTGGTTCATCATCTGTGCATCTTGTAAAACTTGGTTCATAACTGAGGTAGAAATTCTTGTGTTATAAGCCTCGTGAACCATCTCTAATGTATCAAAGATTGTTTGGATACGAGTTTTGTTTTTAGCAGAGACAAAACAGATAGGTGCATAGTCTAAGAACTTATATTCGTTTCTAATATATTTTGTGAACTCTATCATGGTGTTTTGATCTCTTTCAATGAGGTCCCACTTGTTCACGACGATGATGATAGCTTTATGTAAGTCAGTCGCGTATTGAATGACGTGTTTATCTTGATCAGTAATACCAGCATCCGCGTCGATAACCAAAAGAACAATTTCACTTCTTTCTATGGCTTTTAAGGCACGAATTGCAGAGTATTTGTCAATTGCTTCATAGATTTTGCCTTTCTTTTTCAGTCCAGCAGTGTCGATAACTAAATACTCTTTATCTCCTCTTTTGAATGGGGTGTCGATAGAATCTCTGGTCGTTCCTGAGATATTAGAAACGATAACTCTATCTTGATTTAACATCGCATTCACAAGGGAAGATTTACCAACATTTGGTCTTCCGATAAGAGAGAATGTAATAACGTTTTCTTTAATATCTTCTTTAATATCTTTTAAGTGTTTGGTCGCTTCATTAAGAATATCACCGATACCAACACCGTGAGAACCGGAAACAGGATATGGATGTCCAAGTCCTAAACCATAGAATTCTGAGGCGTTTGCGATATGGGTTCCTTCATCGATTTTATTAACCGCTAAAATGATTGGCTTTTTAACCTTATAAAGCATTCTTGCAACCATTTGATCATCAGAGGTAATTCCCACTTGTCCATCAACGACAAAAACGATGACATCAGCCTCATCAATAGCGATTTGAGCCTGCATTCTAATCTGTTGTTGGAATGGGGCATTGGCCATTTCAATACCACCGGTATCGACAAGAGAAAAAGTCACACCGTTCCAGGTGCATTCAGCGTATAAACGATCTCTAGTAATGCCAGCTTCATCATCCACAATCGCATGCCTTTGGCCAATCATACGATTAAAAATTGTGGACTTACCAACATTAGGAGATCCGACGATAGCAACAATACCTCTAGGCATTCTTGTTCTCTCTTTCTTTGAGCTTCATATCGATGATTTCGATAATAGCGTTCACCACTTCTTCAATGCTCATGAAGGAAGTATCGAGTGGAATAGCATCTTCGGCTTGTCTAAGAGGAGCGAAGTCTCTATGTGAATCGATGTAGTCTCTCTTCTTCACATCTTCTTCGATTTCTTCATAGGTGCATGGAATGCCTTTTTGAATGTTTTCTTCATATCTTCTAATCGCTCTGGTTTTAACAGAAGCAATTTGATAAATTTTCACATCAGCGTTAGGAAGAACATATGTTCCAATATCTCTTCCATCCATGATGACAGAGCATGATTCCGCCATCTTTCTTTGTTGATCAACTAAGAATAATCTAATCTCTTTATAAGAGGCAATATAGGAAACATTACCGGAAACATTTGTTTGTCTAATTTCTTTAGAAACATCTCTACCATTGAGTAAAACAATGTGTCCTGGTTTTAATTCAATGTTCACTTCTGGAATTAAAGCGATACATTTATCATGGTCTTGGCAGTCCACACCTTTTTCTAAACAATAAAGTGTGAAAGCACGATACATTGCTCCTGTATCGATATATGTATATCCTTTGATTTCTGCGACTAATTTAGCAACAGTAGATTTTCCCGCAGCGGCTGGTCCATCAATTGCGACTGAAACGTTTCTCATAAAATGCTTCCTCCTATTTGAATGCATATACAGCAAAGATAATGATTGCTATTGTTAGTAACAATAAGAAGATACCTAAGAATGTAAATTTGAGAATAGTTTTTTTCTTCTCAATTTTAATGATCTCTTCATCTTCTCTTTCCGCTCTTTCTAAAGCGTTAGTCACTTCCTCAACCGGAAGAGCGCTTGTTGTTGTGAAAGTTTCGGATTTAAAGCGACGGCTATTATCAAAAACCTTATCCCCATCAGAGATAAGTTTTGTACGATAATCTTTATATTTGTCTACTCTTGTTTCCATTACCTTATCCTTTTACTATTCTAATAAAATTAGAAATAATAAGGTAGTTAAAAAATAATAAAGTTGAAAAAAGAGTGAATAAACAATAGAATGTTAATGTATTAAATAGGAGGAAACACTCTATGGCAAAAAAGAAGGTCAAAATTGACCATTCAGCTTGCATCGGATGTGGTTGCTGCGTTGGTAGCTTCCCAGAAGATTTCCAATTCAATGATGCTGGCTTAGCAGAACCAGTAACAGGTGAAGCCGAAGCTGAAGCCGCAGATCTCTGCCCTGTTGGTGCAATCTCCGTCGAGGAGTAACATAATAAAAAACTAGGTTCGCCCTAGTTTTTTTGTGCTCTTGCAATTTTATCAATCAACCTTCTTGTTTGTTTATAAAGAAGGAAAGTAATAATAATTATTATCGCATCTTTGAAAGCATTGAATGGGACCGCGACCATAAATAGGAAGTCCCAGGTCAATGTTTTTATATGTGGATTGATAGCCTGACACATTCCTAAGATTGCCATCTTTGGGAATCCCATCATGAAGATGTAGAAATCAAGCATTAAGAAGGTAGTGATAAAGGCTGAAGAAATAACTTGAACCACCATCGCTACTCCTAAACCAATAAACGCTCCTTTGATATTTCTATGTTTCTTATAAATCCAAGCGGAGGTCACCACAAGGATTGAACCATAGACAAAGTCTGCAAGTTCACCAACACAAAGTGTTGATGAAAATGGTAACTTAATAATTGTTTTTAATAAGATGATTAAGAAGCCAGTTAATGGTCCATAAGCAAAGCCACCGATCATCGCTGGGATTTCATCAAAGTGAATCTCTAAAAATGATGGGAAGAATGGAACCGAAAACTTGAAATAAGGAACGATGTAAAGAATCGCTGATAAGGCTCCGAAAATGCCTACTCTTGTAATTGTTTTCGTTGTGATTTTGTTACTTTTCACAAATGCTTTATTAAAAGCATAAACAATGACAAGAATAAGGATGATAATACTCGCTAATAATCTAATTTTGTCGTAACTCATAAAAAACACCCCTATTCAGGGTGTAAAAAGACTTCTCTCATCCAGACTATACTGTCGCCACTTGAATTTCACAAGTTCCTGCTTTCGCTCGCGGGGTATACCGC
>CAMOSS010000012.1 GCA_946625055.1 uncultured Caryophanales bacterium | reverse complement strand
GTCACATCAGCAACAGCTTCATCAAAATAACGAGTCACACCATAATCAAAAGCATACATCATGTGTGCTTTATCTTTGGTGGAGCAGAATGATGAAGTACAGCTAGATAAGGTGATTACACCTAAAGTTAGTAGAGTTCCTCCCAATAAAAATTTGGTAGATTTTTTCATTTTTTGACTCCTATATTTGCTTCGCTTAACGTTTTGCAAAGCAATTCTTTGTTTTCCTGATAAGTGCTATCCAGGAAATTGTTTCTTACAACTATCACGATATCTTTGGATGTGGATTCAAGATCTATGTCCTGACACATCGCACGAACTTGTCTTTTTATTTTGTTTCTTGTGACTGCGATTCCTAATTTCTTAGAAACAGAGATTCCGATACGGATTGTTTTTAATTCATTGTCACTAATGTGGATAATGTAAGAATTGTTTTTAAAAGTTTTGCCTTTTTTAATCGCTAAAGCAAAGTCTTTGTTTGCCTTGATTCGATTAATTTTCTTCATAAGCAATTAGTCTGAAAGTTTTTTGCGACCTTTGGCTCTACGACGAGCTAAAACGTTACGTCCATTAGCAGTTTTCATTCTTGCACGGAAACCAGCCTTGTGGGCATGTTTGATTTTACTTGGTTGATACGTTCTTTTCATACTTATTTTCCTCCATTTTGAGTACGCAAAGACAAGATTATTTCATTTATAGATAAATGTCAATCAATAATGGCAAAACAAAACACTTTTGTGTTTATCAAATAATGTGGAAAAATGTGGGATTTTTAACCATTTTTATCCCACTTTTTGATCTCCACACTTTTTCTCCACACGGTGAAGAATTCTCCACATTCAAAATTGTGGAAAATTAACAAGTTTCGATTACATCTAAACTTTTTATAATTTGATATGTGGAAAACTCAATTTTCACAACATTCACTATCACAAAATGTGGAAAAATAGACTATAATTATGTTCGATTATATCGAGGTATCAAATATGATTAGTTCAATATCAGAAATAACCAGGCTCTGGTCGAGAGTCCTTGGAAAAATCCAAAACAAATTAAACGATAGTACAATATTCTCTTCTATCTTTGATGATAGTTATATAACTGATATAAAAGGAGACACATTATACATCTCCGTTAATTCATCTTTGGCCGCTCAACTCATGAGAACAAAATATGCAGATTTGATCAGCGAAGCCATTTCTGAAGTTACCGAATCTAACTTTAAAGCTGAGTTTTTATCCCCATCCGAAATAACAAACGAGGTAAAAACCGCTCCTGTTGCCAAGAAAAAGTCTCAATTCTTCCAAAATGCGGTTCTCAACTCAAATTTAACCTTTGATAACTTTGTTGTAGGAACTTTTAATAGAGAGGCTTCTCAAGCTGCACTTTTGGTGTCTAGAAACCCAGGCAAAATGTTTAATCCTTTATTTATTCACTCAAACTCTGGATTGGGCAAAACACACTTACTTCATGCGATTGGAAATTCAATTATTAAGAATGGAAATCCTAATGCAAAAATTCTTTATATCACTGGTCAAGACTTTGTTGATCAATATGTAAAATACGTTAGAGGAGAGCAAGAATCTGAAGACTTAAAAGACTACTTCAAAGAGGTTGATGTCTTATTATTCGATGATGTCCAATATTTAGCAAAGAAGGTTAATACAGAAGAGATGTTCTTCTATGTTTATAACTGGATGATAAATAATGGTCGTCAAATTGTTATCACATCCGATAAACAACCACAAGAATTAGCAGGTCTTGAAGATAGATTAGTTACAAGATTTAGCCAGGGTTTGGTGGTCAAAATTGACGAACCTGATAAAAATACATGCGCAGAAATCTTAAAAAAGAAAATTGAAAATAATGGTATGGATATCAACAATTTTGACCCAGAAGTTATCGACTTCTTCGCCCTTAAATTCTCAAGTAACATTCGTGAATTGGAAGGTGCATTGAATAGGTTAATATTCTATACGATTTCAAACAAGAAAACTGAACGAATCACATCCGAGATTGCTAGTGAAGCTGTTGCTAATTTGGTAAGTGGAAAGAGTGTTGTAAAAGAGATGAACGAACAAAAGATTATTAACGTTGTTGCAGATTATTACAATCTCGTTCCAAATCAATTAACAAGCAAAATAAGAACTGGTCAAATCGCCTTAGCAAGACATGTCGCTATGTATCTTATGAGAACAATATTAGATGTTCCGTTTAAAAAGATTGGCGAGGCTCTCGGAGGCAAAGATCACTCCACTGTTATGTCCGCTGTGGAAAAGGTGGAAAAAGAGTTGAAAACTAATGCTCAACTCCAAGAGGTTATCAATGAATTAACTTCGAGAATAAAACCATAACTTTTATTTAAAAAATAAAGTGTAAAGTAAAAGGCTGTGTGATAGAATAATAGAAAGGTTATTATTTGAGCCTAAAAAGTGAGTTATCCACATTCCCACAGCACTTAATAATTATTATTTATAATAAATAAAATAAAAAGAAAGGAATAAATTATGCGTTTCACTATTAAAAGAGAAGAACTTCTTAAAGCATTAAATATTGCTTCTAAAGCCGTTGCATCAAAATCAGCAATTCCAGTTTTAATAAATTTCAAGTTAGAACTTAATGAAGAAGGATTGGTTATTATTGGATCTAATGGAGATTTAATCATTAGAACAGTTGTACCTTACACAATCGGTGATGCAGAAGTTATCAGAAATTACAAAGAAGGTGCTACATTAATTAACGCTAAGATTATTCTTGAAATTGCCAGAAAGATTGAGTCTGATGAATTAACATTTGAAGTTGTTGATTCCACTATCGCTACAGTTAGTGACAACAAAGCATCTGAATATACATTAAATTGTGTCAGACCAGAAGAATATCCAGATCTTGATTTAGATCCAGATGGCTCTGAATTAATTCTTACAACTGCAGATTTTGCATTGATGGTAGATCAAACAGCATTTGCCACATCTTTAAAGAGACCAGTTTTAAGCGCTATCAACTTAGAGGCTTCTGATGGTTTATTAACAGCAACCGCTACAGATGCTGCAAGAATGGCTAAAAAGATTATGTCTGTACCACTAGATGTTGAATTCAATGCTAATATCCCTGCAAAGACCATGGTTGAAGTTTCACACTTACTTGAAGGCTCACCATCTGTTACGTTATCTATTTCTAGCAACAAAGCATTATTTATCTTTGGTAAAACAACCGTTTCTACAAGATTGATTGCTGAAGATTACCCAAACACCAGCAACATCGTTCCACGTGTTACAAATTTCACCTTAGAAGTTAACGCCCAAGACTTAATTAAAGCCATTGATAGAGCAAACATTTTATCTATTGATAGAGAAAATGTCGTTGACTTAACCATGAGTGAAGAAGGTGTTGAAGTTTCCGCTAAATCATCTCAAGTTGGTTCTGCTTCAGAAAGAATTGATACATTCAGATACGAAGGTGGAGAATTAAGAATCTCATTCAATTCAGAATTTGTTACTTCTGCTGTTAGAGCATTAGGCTCAGAAGATGTTACATTTATGTTTGTTGGTGAGATGAAACCGTTTGTCATCAAAAACTTAAATGATGAATCTGTGGTTCAAGTCGTAACCCCTGTTAGAACCCACTAATTTGTCCGGATGACAAAAACCATAAACATCTACTAAAAAGCTGCTAAAACAGGCCAAAAATGGCCATTAAACGCATATAAAATTTTAAGGGAATATTTTATTCCCTTTTTTATATATAACGTGTATAATGTTAACAACGGAGTTTTTATTGTGAAAGAAACAAAAATTAAAATCAAGAAAGAAGAAGAATACATCACCCTTCAATCAGTCCTAAAACTCACCGGGATTGTTGATACAGGTGGAATGGTTAAAGCTTATCTAGCCACAGAAAAAGTGCTTGTAAATAACGAACTCGAAAACAGAAGAGGGAGAAAGTTATATAGCGGTGATATCGTGGAGGCTAGCGGGCTCAAAATTCTTATCGAGAAATGAATGTAAAATCTATCACTATTAAAAACTTCAGAAACCATAGCTACAGAACATTCAAGTTTGAAAAAGGATTAAATGTTATTACCGGTCCAAATGGAGTTGGTAAAACAAATGTTGTTGAAGCTATATACTATCTCTCACTTGGTAAATCATTTAGATCCCAAGAAGAAGATAGCCTAATCAAAGAAGGTAAGACCAGCGCTGAAATTGAGGCCGTTATTGAAGAAGGACAAATTAGTCGAAAGATCGAGATCTTGATAACGCCAAAAGGAAGACAAGTTCTTATTAATAATAAGAAGGCGCTTAAATTATCCGAATTATCTAAATGTGTTAACGTCCTACTATTTGAACCTAAGGATGTATTACTGTTCAAGGGTTCACCTAAAAATAGAAGAGATTTCTTAGATATAAACATATCTAAGTTACACAATTCATACCTTGATTTAATCACAAGATATGAAAAAGTTCTAAAACAAAGAAATGATGCTTTAAAACTAGATAAACCAGATGGTGTCTTACTCGATACTTTGGCTGATATGCTTATAGATTTATCGAAATCAATAATCATTTATAGGCAGAAATTCGTCAAGGATATCAATGATATCCTTATTAAATTAACGCGCGCGCTCACAGGTGCGAACAGCAACATCGTAATTAGCTACAAACCATATGTTGAGGTCGATGACAACTTCAAAACTAATGCAAAAAATGCGTTTACGCGTGCTTTAGAGGGCGATTTGAAGAAGAAGGCAACATCTATCGGTGTTCATAGAGAAGATTTCTCAATTGCCCTAAATGAGCGCGAAATTGGTGAATTTGGCTCCCAAGGTCAAAACCGAATGATCGCGTTGCTATTAAAAATCAGCCCTTACTTCCTTGTTGAAGATAAGGACAGACACCCAATTATAGTCTTAGACGATGTGATGTCAGAACTTGATCAAAGTCATCGTTTAAAACTAATCCAATTGTTAACAAGATTTGAGCAAGTGTTTATTACCGCGACTAGATTAGAGGTAAAAGACGCTGCGACTCATTATCGATTAAATAAATAGAAGGAGGTTTTCTAAATGGAAGAAGAAAACAAAGTAGTGGAATCCGCTCCAGAAGCAGCAAAAGAACCTGAAAATGTTGCTGCTCATGAAGTCAGCAAGATGAATGAAGAAGAAATTCAACTTGAAAAAGCAGATGCGGAATACACCGCGACAAACATTCAAGTTTTGGAAGGACTTGAAGCAGTAAGAAAAAGACCAGGTATGTACATTGGTACAACTGCCAGCGCTGGTCTCCACCACTTAGTGTGGGAAATTGTTGATAACGCTATCGATGAAGCGTTAGCTGGCTATTGTACAGAAGTACATGTCTCAATTAATGAAGGAGACACAATCACAGTTACAGATAATGGCCGTGGTATTCCTGTTGACTTAGTTGCTAAGTCTGGGTTATCAGGTGTTGAAACTGTTTACACCATCCTCCACGCTGGTGGTAAATTCGGTGAAGGCGGCGGATACAAAGTATCTGGTGGTTTACACGGTGTTGGTGCTTCTGTTGTTAATGCCCTTTCTGAATGGCTAGAAGTCTATGTCCATAAAGATGGCGGTATTTATTACATTAGATTTGAAAATGGCGGCCACCCAGTCGAAAGATTAAAAAGAATTGGTGACTGTAATGATACAGGAACAATTGTTACCTTTAAACCAGATCCAAAAATCTTCGTTGAATCTACAACTTATGAATACACAGTTATTAGAGATCGTTTAAGACAAGTTGCTTATCTTAATAGGGGTATCAAAATTACTGTTGAAGATAAGAGACATGGACAAGAACAAAAAGAATCATTCCGTTATGAAGGTGGAATTAAGGAATATGTTGAATGGATTAACAAAAACAAAGAACCTTTATTCCCAGAAGTTATCTACTGTGAAGGTAGTGAACCAATTGAATTAGCTAGTGGTACTATTTCACATGTTTATGCTGAAGTCGCCCTTCAATATAACGCTGAATATTCTGCAAACGTCTTCTCATTCTGTAACAACGTTCACACACACGAAGGTGGTACCCATGAAGAAGGTTTCCGTCTCGCAGTGACAAGAGTTATCAATGCTTATGCAAGAACTCAAAAGATGTTAAAAGACAACGAAGACAACCTTGCATATTCTGATATCGTTGAAGGCTTAACAGTTATCATTTCTGTTAAACACCCAAACCCACAATTCGAAGGACAAACAAAAACAAAATTAGGTAACTTCGAAGTTCGTAAGATTCTTTCTCAAATCGTTGGTACACAACTTGAAAGATTCTTAAATGAAAATCCAAAATTAGCTAGACAAATCATTGAAAAGATTGTCAACGCTGCCAACGCTCGTCTTGCAGCTAGAAAAGCAAGAGAAGAAGTTAGAAGAAAAGGTGGTCTCGATTTAGCTACACTTCCAGGCAAACTCGCTGACTGTTCTTCTAAAAAACCTGAAGAATGTGAATTATATATCGTAGAAGGTAATTCCGCTGGTGGTTCTGCAAAAGAAGGTAGAAACAGAGAAACACAAGCCATTCTCCCACTACGTGGTAAAATTTTAAACGTTGAAAAAGCACAATCAAAACGTATCTTTGCTAATGCTGAAATTGGTAATATGATCACCGCTATCGGTGGTGGCATTGACCCAGAATTTGATGTTAGCAAAATTAGATATCACAAAATCGTTATCATGACCGATGCTGATGTTGATGGTTCTCACATCCGCGTCCTCTTATTAACATTCTTCTATAGATTCATGAGACCTCTCATTGAACAAGGTTACATCTATATCGCACAACCTCCATTATATAAAGTCGAGTATCACCAAAAGCAATATTATGCCTACACCGATGAACAACTCGAATTAATTAAAAAACAACTCAACCTTAAACCTGGATATCCATTCCAACGTTATAAAGGTCTTGGTGAAATGGATGCCTCTCAACTTTGGGAAACAACCATGGATCCAAAACAAAGAAAGATGTTACGTGTCTCCCTTGATGATGCTATCCAAGCTGAACAAGTCTTCACAGATTTAATGGGTGACAACGTCGATCCAAGAAAAGAATTCATTCATGCAAACGCGAAGTTTGTTAAGAACTTAGACATCTAATGAAAGGAGAAAAAGTATATGACATTCGAAGATGAAAAATTAGAAAACGAAGAAGTAGTTTCTGAAGAAGAAAATACTGAAGAAGTCGAACAAGAAGTCAAATCCGGTGGTGAAGATATCATTGAAGCCGGTATTGCTGCTGGATTAACCAATATTCCATTAGTGTCTACAGTTAAAAGTTCCTTCTTAGATTACGCGATGTCTGTTATTGTTTCTCGTGCAATTCCAGATGTCAGAGATGGTTTAAAACCAGTCCATAGAAGAATTATCTATGGTATGAGTGAAGCTGGTGTTACACCAGATAAACCATTTGTTAAATCCGCCCGTATCGTCGGTGATGTTATGGGTAAATATCACCCACATGGTGACTCTGCAATCTATGGTTCCTTAGCAAGACTTGCCCAACCATTCTCCACAAGATACTTACTCGTCCAAGGTCATGGTAACTTCGGTTCCATCGACGGAGATGAACCAGCCGCCATGCGTTATACAGAAGCCAGAATGAGCAAGATGTCTCTTGAATTAGTGAGAGATATCGACTGCAACGTTGTCGACTTCGTTGATAACTATGATGGTAGTTTACAAGAACCATCAGTCTTACCATCAAGATTCCCTAACTTATTAGTGAACGGTTCTAGTGGTATCGCTGTTGGTATGGCTACAAATATTCCACCACACAACTTAGGTGAAGTTATTGATGGTATTGTTGCCTTAGCACACAATCCAGAAATCACCACCGAACAATTAATGGAATACATCAAAGGTCCTGACTTCCCAACCGGAGCTATGATCTTAGGTAAGAGTGGAATCCGCGATGCATACGAAACCGGTACTGGTAGCATTACCATCCGTTCCAAAGCCACAATTGAAGAACGTGGCGATCGTGGATTAAAGAGAATTATTATCTCTGAAATCCCTTATGGTGTTAACAAAGCCAACATGGTTGAATCCATCGCAAATCTTGTCAGAGACAAGATTATTGAAGGCATCACCGATATTAGAGATGAATCTTCTAAAGGTGAAATCCGTGTTGTTATCGATGTTAAACATGACGCTATTCCAGAAGTCTTATTAAATCAACTTTATAAGAACACACAATTACAAAACAGCTTCGGCATTATCATGCTCTGTTTAATTAACAATGCTCCAAAAGTTGCATCCTTAAAAGAAATCTTAACTTCCTATCTTGATTTCCAAGTTGAAATCATTGAAAGAAGAACAAGATTCTTACTTGCAAAAGATGAAGCCCGTGACCACATTGTTGAAGGTTTATTAAGGTGTCATGATAACATTGATGAAGTTATTAGAATTATTAGAGACAGTGCTACTCCAGAAGATGCTGGTAGAGAATTAACTGAAAAGTTTGGTTTTGATGATCCACAAATTCAAGCTATTCTTGCTATGACTCTCCGTAGATTAACCGGCATTGAAACTCATAAATTAGAAGCTGAAAGAGATCAACTTGAAGCCAACATTAAAGAATATCATCGTATTCTCGAATCCAGAGAAAACGAAGTTGAAGTTGTTCTTAAGGAACTCCTCGAAATCAAAGAAAAATATGGTGATGAAAGAAGAACAGAAATCTCTTCTGAAATCGCTTCTATCGATGATGAAGACCTCATCCCAGAAGAGGACATCGTTGTCACTCTTACAAGAGGTGGTTATATCAAACGTTTACCATCCGATACATTCAGAACACAAAATAGAGGTGGTCGTGGTGTTAAAGGTATGTCCACAAACGAAAACGACGTTGTTGATCTCATGGTCTACACAAAAACACATACAGACTTACTCTTCTTTACAAATTTAGGTAAAGTCTATCGTATTAGAGGTCACCAAATTCCTGAATATAGCCGTGTCGGTAAAGGTTTACCTGTCATCAATATTATTAATATAGAAAAAGATGAAAAGGTCATGGCTTTAATCAGCACAGATGACTACCATGAAGGCGAATACCTTATGTTCTTCACCAAAGAAGGTATTGTTAAGAGAACACCTATCACTGAATATGAATCCATCCGTCAAAACGGTAAGATTGCTATTTCATTAAGAGAAGGCGATGAACTCCTCAATGTTAAGATTGTTAAAGAAGACACAATCTGTGGTATTGCCGCTTCTAACGGCAAAATGTGTAACTTCCTTGCTAGTGAAGCTAGACCAATGGGGAGAACTGCATCTGGTGTTAAAGGCATCGAACTTGATGATGGCGACTACGCTGTCGGATGTACAACATCACTTGAAGGTAGATATATCCTTGTCATTACTGATAAAGGTTATGGAAAACTTTCCGATGCTGAAACATATAGAAAGACCAAACGTGGTGCTAAAGGTGTTGCCACACTTAAAGCCACAGATAAGGTTGGCCAATTAGTCGATGTCAGAGCCGTTATTGGTGATGAAGACTTAATGGTCATTACTAAAGCTGGTGTTGTTATTAGAACACCAATCGAACAAATTAGAATCGCTGGTAGAAATACTCAAGGCGTGAAGATTATCAACCTTGAAGCAAGACAAAAAGTTTCCTCTATCGCTATTGTTCCACACGAGGAAGAAATCCCTGAAGAAGAACAATTAGAAGAAGGCGAAGCTCCAGTCGAAAATATCGAAAACAGCGAAGAATAATCGGTTTTTAAAGGGTTTTTATGAAAATTTTAGTTTCTTTTAAACCTCGAGCAATGTATGACAACTTTGAGGGCGCAAGACTTCGTAAGTCTATTAAAGGCGCCCTCGAGGTTAGCAATATCCCATATGTTAATGAAGAGACAGATGATTTTGATATTGCACATTTTGTCTCTCCGATTGATGAAAAAGCCATCGACTCATGTATTAAAAGAAACATTCCAGTTGTTGTCAGTGCCCTCTACTGCGAGTCTGATAAATATGCTTCCTTTACCAAATACACATCAAATAGAAAAGGTAGAAAAGAAACTTTAACTAGACGAGCCATTAGAGTCCTATCAAAGGCCACAATTATTACTGTCCCAAGTGAAAGAGCAAAACAATTTTTAATCGATTCCGGTATTCAAAAACCGATTGAAGTTGTCTATCCAACCATCAACTTAACCAGATTCCCTCAAGATGGCCCAGAGAAAGAAATTTTCTATCGTCATTATCAAGAAGAAGATGATCGAAAATTAATTGTCTGTTTGGGTAGTTATGAATCAACAGATGGTTTAACTGCTTATGTGAAACTCGCGAAGAAGTTTCCAAAGGTGTTGTTCTATTATTTCTCACAAGACAGTAACACTCTGAGATTCAAATTTAAGAGATTAGTAAAGAAAACCCCATCAAACCTTAAATTCAAACAAATACCGCAAGACGACATTTATCGTAGTGCGATTATCAACGCCTCAATATTTACATATTTTGGCTATAGCACAGTGGGCATTACCACAGTTATTGAAGCAATGGCAGCAAGATGTGATGTTGTTTTAAGAAAGCAACCTCTCTTTGAAGATATACTCCATGACGGAGTTGATTGTCACATCGGTGAATATTCAGAAACCATTGCCTCAATTATTAAAGATTTACTTGACGGCACAATTGCCTCAACAAAACAAAAGAGTTTTGAATTAGTCTCAGACCTAGGCTTAGATGTCTTTGGCAAAAGACTAAAGGAAATATATAACAAACTATTAAAGGAGAAAAATTAATATGATTGACATTAATAGAATCCGTGAGAATCCTGAAAAGATTAAAGAACTCCTTAAAAGAAAACTCTGGGATACAGATTTCACAGAGCTTCTCAAATGGGACGAAGAAAGAAAAGAAAAATTAAAATTTGTCGAAGATGGAAAAGCTGAGAAAAATAAACTTACATCTTTAGTTCCTCAAATGAAAAAGAATGGGGAAGACGTTGGCCCTATCTTTAAACAAGTTAAAGATATCGATGCAAAAATTAAAGATACAGAAGTTGAACTTGCTGAACTTGAAAACAAGATTCATGACTTCTTAGCCGAACTTCCAAATACACCAGATGAAGATCTCGTCGGTGGTGGAAAAGAAAACAACAAAGTCATTAAAGTTGTTAACGAAAAACCAGTCTTTAATTTCAAAATCAAAGACCATGTTGAATTAGCTGAATCATTAGGTTTAGTCGATTACAACAGAGGGGCAAAAATTGCCGGTCGTGGTTCTTGGATTTATACAAACTTAGGCGCTAGATTAGAATGGGCATTAATCAACTTCTTCATTTCTGAACATTTAAAAGATGGATATGAAATGATCCTTCCTCCACATTTATTAAGTGAAGAAAGTGGATATGTTGCTGGTCAATTCCCAAAATTCAAAGAAGATGTTTTCTGGCTTGAAGGATTAGAACCAAAAAGATTCCTTCTCCCAACCGCAGAAACTGCTCTTGTGAATTTACATAGAAATGAAATCTTAAGTGAAGATGATTTACCAAAAAAATATTTCGCTTACACTCCTTGCTATCGTAGAGAAGCCGGTTCATATAGAACCGAAGAAAGAGGAATGATTCGTGGTTATCAATTCGACAAAGTCGAAATGGTTCAATACACCAAACCAGATCAAAGTGACGCTGCCTTTGAAGAATTAGTGGGCAAGGCTGAATCTTTGGTGGCCAAACTCGGACTCCATTACCGCGTTTCTAAATTAGCCGCTGGTGATATTTCTCACTCTATGGCCAGAACTTATGATATCGAAGTTTACATTCCAAGCATCGATATCTATAAAGAAGTTTCTTCCGCATCTAATGGTAGAGATTATCAAGCTAGAAGAGGCATGATGAGATATAGAGATAAAGAAACAGGCAAAACTAAATTTGTCCACACTCTCAATGCTTCTGGTCTTGCTACTTCAAGAATCTTCCCAGCCATCCTTGAACAATATCAACAAGAAGATGGTTCTGTCTTAGTTCCTGAAGTCCTTCAACCATTCATGGGTGGAATCAAAGTCTTAAAACCAATTAAAAAATAAATCGCTCTTATGAGCGTTTTATTTTAACTTTTATATATTAAGAAAAACACTTTTATTGTATAATAACTATGCCATCGCGATGGTTCGCCCCGAACCAGGTCAGGACGGGAACGTAGCAGCCTTAAGAGTGTTGGGTCATGTGCGGTGGTTTTATTATTTATGAAAGATGATAACTATTACATGTCCTTAGCCTTAAAAGAGGCTAGTAAAGCTGAAGAGATAGATGAAGTTCCTGTTGGAGCAATCATTGTTAAAGATGGAAAAATCATTTCTAAAGGTTTTAACGTTCGTGAAACCAAAATGGACGCTTTAGGACATGCTGAAATAGTCTCTATTAGAAAAGCTAACAAGAAACTTAAATCCTGGAGACTCGATGACTGCACATTATATGTGACCATAGAGCCTTGTATTATGTGCGGTGGGGCAATTATTCAATCCCGTATCAAAAGAGTGGTCTATGGGGCCAAGGATTTCAAAGGAGGGTGTTTTGGATCTTCAATAAACATCCTTGAGGCTGATAACATAAACCATCACCCAGAAGTTATAGGTGGAGTGCTTGAGGAAGAGTGCTCCAAACTCATAAAAGATTACTTCAAAAAGAAAAGATAATATTAAAACTTGGACACTGCCCAAGTTTTATTTTATTATGTATGCGTATGAAGAAACGTTCAATAATGCATATCATTAAATCATTTGTGAAGAATTTATTATCTCCACTTAATATTCTTATTGTTGCATTACTAGTCATCAATATTTTAAATAAATATTGGGCTGGTGTCATTATCTCTGGCGTTGCTTGTTTAAGCATTATTATTGGTTTGGTTTTAGATTTAAGAAAAATTGATGTCATAATTTCTAAAAGAGTCCTTTCATATGAAACCTTTGCAGTTATAGTTGCACTTGTTATTATCACTCTTGAAACTATCTTAGGTGTTTCTATTGATAAAGTTAGTTTTAGCGACGCTTTATTAATGTCTATCTCACACGCTGGATCGATGCTTCCACTTTGTATTGGCTTATTAATTAAGATTGTGGAACTTATTTATACCAGTCATTTACAAAAAGACGGAATTAAAGTTCAAAACTTTTCTTCTTTAGATAAGTTAAGACATTTTGATGTTGTCTGTGTTGGTAAGAATAAAGTTTTAACCGATGGCACAAAACACTTAAAACTCATTGAACCATTAAGCGGCCAAAGTGAAACCCAACTAAAACAAATAATCGCGAATGTTTTAAATTCCACTCATGTTAGTAACGATGATTTGTTGAACCTTAAAAATGGAGTGATGTTTGACTCTACATCAAAAGCTTCAAGATCAATTGTCTATACAGATGAAAGAGGATACATGGCTGCTGAATTCGGTAGTCGTGGAACCTATTTGTTAGGGGATATTGAATCCATTAACATCAATAACAAAACAGGAATTTTATATAGGGCAAAAGAATATTTAGATAAGGGTTACACAGTCTTGCTTTTAGCCCATTCCTTATTCCCAATTGTGGAAGATGATTTTGATAACAAGTCGGATGGAATCGCTCTCGTGGTTTTAGAAGACACATTAAGAGATGGAGCACTTAAGTTCATCCAAAGACTTTACAAGTATCATAAAGAAATCAAAATTTTATCTTCTGAAGATCCTAAAGGTGTCAGTGAAATTGGTCGTTCATTAGGGGTTGTTGATGCAGATAAATATTTGTCATTAAACGGCAAAAATGACGCAGAAGTGGCACATTTTGCAAGAAAATACAACGTTTTTGGTGATTGTAACGAAGAACAAAAACAATTAATCGTGAAGTCCTTAAGAGCAGAAGGAAAGAAAGTTTTAGTTATCGGAAACGATTATGAAGATGATTTAATGATCAAAGAATCTGATTGCTCAATCGCAACAGAAAATGCGAACATCGCTGTTCAAGCACATTCAGATTATGTGATGTTAAGACCTGATTTTGATACAGTTAGATTCTTGCTTAAATTTAGTAGAAAAACACTCAGCGACATTATCAGAATTATGATTCTTGATTTCTCCAAGATGTGCTTTGCATCCATCTTCATGTTGTTTGGCATTTTAATGAGAATGTTCCGTGTTAATGGTTTTGTTGATTTGTTATCTCCATCACTTTTATATCTTTGGGAATTATTCTTGATTCTTATTCCGTCATTACCATTGGTGTTTGAGAATAACTCCAACACAAAATATCTCGTCTCCAAGACAACTATGTTTGTGAGGATTATTTTGAGCACAATATTTATGTCTCTCTTATTTGGCATGATGTATGTGTTTATGTATTTAAGAAACCAAATGACTATTTATGAAGGTTTTGAAAGTGGTCAATTACTCGTTAATCAATTAGTGGCTATGGCCTCAGTCATATTCTTACTATTTGGATTAGTGGTGTTCTTTGAAACATGTCTACCACTTACAAAATATAGAAGGGTCACTCTCTTTATCACATGGATTGTTTATATCCTAATTGCAGCGTTAGAAATTGTCCTTGCTTATTTAGGAAAGAGTGAACTTGTATTCATATTAAAAGATACATATTTATTAACATGGAATAGCTGGATTATTATCGTTTCCATGGTTTTAATTGGAAGCGCAACATATTTATTTGTTTCATTTATTGTTAATCAAATTATTTCTAGGAAAGAAGGTAAATAAAATGTTTAGAATTAACCCTGAAGTTAAAAAGGCTCTAGAAGAGAACAGACCAGTTGTTGCTTTAGAAAGCACGATTATTTCTCATGGCATGCCTTATCCAAAGAATGTTCAAACAGCTTTGATTGCTGAACAAACAATTAGAGATATGGGGGCCATTCCTGCCACGATCGGAATTATTAATGGTGACCCAGTTGTTGGTATGACTCCAGAAGAAATTGAAGAGTTTGGAAAAAGAAAAGATATTGTTAAAGCCTCAAGAAGAGATCTTCCAATTATTTATGCGAAGAAGATGTGGGGTGCTACTACAGTAGCAGCCACGATGGCCATTGTTGGCCAAGCCGGCATTGAAATCTTTGTTACCGGTGGTATCGGTGGAGTTCATAGAGGTGTTGAAAAGACTATGGATGTTTCTGCTGATCTTCAAGAACTTTCAAAGACAAACGTTACAGTGGTCTGCGCTGGCGCAAAGGCTATCTTAGATTTACCTCGTACTTTAGAATATTTAGAAACCATGGGTGTTCCAGTTCTTGGATATCAAACAAATGAATTACCAGCCTTCTATTCAAGAAAATCTGGACTTAAAGTTGATTATCGTGTGGATTCAGCAAAAGAATTTGCTCAAATCATTAAAGAGAAAAGAGATAACCATCTTGAAGGTGGCATCTTAATTACAAATCCAATTCCTCAAGAATTTGAAATGGATAAAGAAGTTATTGATAAGGCTATTGATCAAGCTTTAAGAGAAATGGATGAATTAGGAATTAAAGGTAAAGAAACCACTCCATTCTTATTAAGAAGAGTGTCAGAAATTACAGGTGGAGACTCTTTAGAGTCTAATATTAAACTTGTTGTGAATAATGCGAAATTAGGGGCTCAAATTGCCAAGGAGTATTGTAATCTCAAATGAAGACCGAGCATAGATACGCAGAAATATTAAAAGACATGATGGCGAAGATGCCACTTGATTCTATTTCTGTTTCCGCTTTAGCGAAAAAAGCTGGAACAGGTAGAAATACTTTTTATTACCATTTTCACGATATCTATGATCTTTTAACTCAACTCTTTTTAGATGAAAAGATTGATAAAATTGCAGACGCAAATACTTTAGATAAATTGCTTGAAACAATTTATAACTACTATCTAAAAAATGATAAATTTATTGAAGCTACTTTATCATCAGCAGGTAAAGATTTATTCTCAGAATTCATCTTTAATAACTGCTACCATTCTTTATTAAGAATGATTAATCTTAAGAATTCTGCTAAAACCGTACCTCAGGTCTTTAAAAAATCCATTGCAAGATTTTATGGTTCCTCTATTTCACAAACCATCGTGTTCTATTTTTCTAACCATAGAACAAAAACACTTGCAGGTTTAAAAACATCATTTTTGTTTTTAGATCGTGATTTTTTAGATAAGGCCATTACAAACACCCTCCAAAATATCTATTCACAAATAGGTGAAAACGAAATAAAATAGGTATCACACTGATACCCTTAAAGATTACACACGTCTAGTGGTAATCTCACTAGGAAAGAAGGTATCAAATTATGAAGAAAGAAGATGTCACAGGACTAATTGTCTACTTACTCATCGTAGGTATTGCTTTAGTCTTTTGTTTTACTGTTTTAAGAGAACACAGCACTTATAGTGGTTTAGACTTTTTCCCATATTGGCTCTATATCGTTGGCGCCGTTTTGTCCGGTGTTTTGTTTAACGGAATCCTTTATGAAGTCGCTCATATTTTAGGTGCGAAAGCAGGAAGATATGAAATCATCTCTGTTTGTATCTTAGGATTACTTTTCTATAAGAACGCTGAAGGAAAAACAAAAGTTAAATTCAGTGGTTTTGATGGTTTGACCGGAGAAACAAAAATTCTTCCAAAGGAAAATGTAAAGAAAGAACCAAACCCAAGACCATATCTTTTGTTTGGGACCCTTTTCTACGCAGTAGAAATCATCGCATTTGTTACCATCTTTACATTATTTAGAAGCAATTCAGAAACCGCAATTTCTAATATTGCCTATTTCGTCTTAACCATGGGTGTTGTCGGTGGAGTTATTCTTCTTTATAACATCCTTCCATTAAAGCTTGATTCTGTGACTGATGGATATAGATTAACCATGATCTCTAACTCCAAAAACAAAGAAGCTTTTAATGAACTTTTAAAAGTGGAATATGCAATTAGCCAAGGTCAAACAGATGTTGAAATTAAAACATTTGATACCATTACAAACTTCACTGCAGATTTAAACTTAAACAAAGTTTATGTCTTATTAGATCAAGAGAAGTTTGAAGAAGCAGAAAAGATTATTGATATCATCCTTACTGGTGAAGGTGAAGTCTCTCAAAAGGTTTACTTACGTGCACGCGCTCAAAAAATTTATATTGAATTAATGACCAAAGATGCTGAGCAAGCTAAAGAATACTATTTAAAGAACATTCAATTAAGTGAAGCTAGAGAATTATCAAGAGACATCTCCATGCCTTCAATTAGAACATACATTCTTATTTCTGGCTTAATGGATAAATCCCATTCAGAAACAATTCTTTGCCTTAATAATGTCTACCGCGCATATAAAGGAACATCTAAGACAAGAAGAAATACAGAAATTAAATTATTCAACCTTGCTCTTAAAAAGGTCATGGATGAAAATCCAAAATGGACTGATATAGGTGATTATTTCCTTGAAGAAGAAGGTAAGAAAGAAACACCTAAAAAAGAAGTTGAAGAGAAAGAAAATAACGAAGAAAAAACCGAGAATTAACTCGGTTTTTTTAAAATTTTGTTTTAATGGTTACTTTCCACCAACCATAATCTTTTTAACTAAGATTGAGGCTGATGTGGTGCCACCAAGTAAGAGTTTGGAATCTGATCCAACTTCAATGATGTCATTGAATAATTGGACTAAATTACCAGAGACTGTAACGAGGTCTAAACCTCTTTCAATCTTGCCACCCTTAATAAGGAATCCTTCTGATTGAAGTGAGAAGTTTCCTGATTGAGGATTCATACCAGCGTGTAAGCCTTGAAGTGATGTGATGTAAACACCTTCACCAATTTCTTTAAAGAGTTCTTCTTGGCTCTTTTTACCTGGTTTTAAGTATAAGTTAGAAGCGGAAACACCCATTTGGCTTCCCTTCTTATAACCATTACCTGTGGATTCAACACCATCTTTAGAAGCGGTTGTTAAATTGTAGAGGTATGTTTGAAGGACACCGTTTTTAACAAGGGCTTTGTTATATGTTGCGACACCTTCATCATCGAACCATCTAGCGTAGACGTTTCTTTGAAGTGGTCTATCTTCGATAGTGACTTTGTTAGATGCAACTTTTTGTCCTAACTTGCCGATGAATAATGAAGAATGTTTTTGAACTTCTTCACTATCGACGTGTGACATATAAACTCTCATTAATGAAGCAGTGGCTTCTGGTGAGAAGACGCATTTGTATTCTCCAGATTCACAAGCTTCACCACCGAGTTGTGAGACTGTTTTCTTTACAATGTTTTTCACTAATTCATCTTCATTGAATTTGGAGAAATCATTTTCTAAGAACATATCCCAACCGGATTTAACTTGTCCATTTTCTTGAGCAAGAGCGGCGCTTCCATAAACAAAGTAATTTTGTTTTTGGGTGAGTTTTAATCCGTGTGAATTTAATAATGTAACTGAAGATTCAGCTTCAGAATATTCTGTTCCTTGAACTTCAACAATTCTTGGATCAGCTTCTCTAATCTTTTTCTCAATAGAGAAAAGTTTAGCAATTTTTTCTTCAACAGGAATGCTTGATAATTCTTTGTTGAAAGTAGTAATTTTGTGATATTTTTCACTGCCTTTGAAGAGAATGGCTGGATCATCTTTTTCAATGATTTGAGCGTTTTTTAAGATTTCTTCAACAAGGTATTTTGCTTTTTCAGCATTATAGACATCGCATGTTGCGGCTCCAAATTTTCCATTAACAATTCCTCTTGCGACATAGGTAGAACCATCTTCAACAGAGTAATTATCAATTTCACCATGGAATGTGGAAACACTTAATGCGTAGGAAGTAGAAATGTATAATTCTGCTTCTTCGATACCAGCTTCTTTAGCTAGTTGAAAGAACTTATTGTAATTCATTATTTCAATTCTCCTCCTCTACCACCAACGGTGATTTCACTGATTCTTAAAGTTGGTTGTCCAACATTAACTCTAATGGAGCCAGATGAAGCACCACACATACCTTGACCTAAGGCTAAGTCATTACCGACCATATCGATATGTTTTAAGATTTCAAATCCTTTACCGATTAAGGTTGCACCTTTAACTGGTTCGCAGATTTTACCATCTCTAACAATATAGGCTTCAGAACAACCAAAGTTGAATTCACCAGTTGCAGGATCAACAGAACCTCCATTGAAACCTTTGGTGTATAAGCCTAACTTTGTGGCCTTAATGATTTCTTCTGGTGTAGATTTACCTGCACAGATATAGGTATTAGACATTCTAGATGTTGGTTGAAATTTGTAGTTTTGTCTACGACAAGCACCGTTGCCGCCTCTATTCATTCTTCTACCATTGAAGTCATCAATCATGAAGTTAACAAGTTTACCGTTTTTGATTAATAAACGTTTTTCACCTGGATTACCTTCATCATCGATATCGATTGAACCCCATTCTCCTGGCATTGTTGAATCATCAACTGCGGAGACGAGTGGTGAAGCAATCATTTCGCCTTCTTTACCTGAGAAGCAAGACAATCCTTTAGCGACCGCGCTGGCTTCTAATGGGTGACCACAAGATTCATGGAAGAGGACGCCGCCCCAACCATTACCAACGATAACTGGCATGACACCAGATGGACATTCTTTAGCACCTAAGTTTTGAAGAGCGACTCTCACAACATTTCTTGTGATTTCTCTAATATCAACTTTTTCAGTGAAGAAAGAAATATCACCTTGTGTTCCTGGGCCTTCGAATCCAGTTTCAAATCCTGTTTGATCTGCCGCGATGACAGAAACGAACATACGACCAAATTCTGTATCTCTCTTGAACCATTTTTCTTTGGAATTAAAGACTGCCACACATCTGTGATTATAAGCAAATCCAAATTCACTTCTAACAATCTTTGGTTCATTGAGTTTTTGTAATTCATCAACACCATTTCTTAGTAAAGAAATAATTTCTTCTCTTGGAACATCATTATATGAACGACCGATAGGATTTCTGTTTTTAGCACGAATCATATCAAGTTTGTTCACAGTGAGCACTCTTTCACCGTGGAATGATTTATTAAGTGTTGAAGCAAGTTTTAATAAACCTTTTTTAGTTAAATCAGTGGTGTAACCATACACACATTGATTCTCTTTTAATAAACGAAGACCAACACCGGTTGTGGAATTTGATGATGAAGAATCAACTTTTCCATTCTCAATCATTACCATTCTCGAATTGCTATCTTCAAAGAAGATTTCAGCAAAATCTGCACCGGTTGCTAAAGCTTCATTTAATACTTCAATAGCAACTTTTTTATTGATCATGAGTTTTCCTCCTTTTGTAATTATTTCGTAATACAAAAAATTTTAGCACATTTTCCTAATAAAAATACATTTTTATGCTCTCTAAGTATTAATGTGCTATATTATTACCGATATTAATTGGAGGGAAAAATATGAATAAAAAACAATTG
>CAMOSS010000011.1 GCA_946625055.1 uncultured Caryophanales bacterium | reverse complement strand
AATGCAAACTATGCTGTCTTAAATGCTAATGATCAAAGAGTGTTAGCCAAAGTTAATGAAGACTTTGAAGCCGCTGAAGTTGGCATGGTTCTCAAAGGTGAAGATATCGCTGTTTACTCCATCGATATCGATATGAGAATTTGCTAATTGAATTAAACCAATATTAAAGAGGAGATTTCTCCTCTTTTTTATTTGTTTTTTAAGTGTTATATTTATTTATATGGTGAACAATCAAGACCTTCATAAAGTTGAAAATATCATTGAAGAATCTAAAGAAGTAAACGAACCTTCAAGTGAAAAAGAAGTGAAACCTATCGAAAAAAGAGAGAATGTGCCAACTCCTCTTTTAAAGAGAGTGTTTGCTTCCTTTGTTGATGGTGTTTTAATGTTTTTTGCGGTCTTTGGACTCTATTCTTTATTTAGAATTACACCAGTCGCTTATAATTTGAGAGAATGTCAAAGCGGAATGAGAGAAGTTTCTGAAGTCCTAAAAGTGGAAGCAGGATTTGGTGAAAAGATTATCATCAACAAGGGTGAAGAAGGAGACTCAATTCTTCACTACGACACAGATACTGATGAATATTACATCGTTAAAAATATAGATTTTGGTGATGATACAGAGGCTAGACAAAACGCTTATAATGACTGGAAATATTTGATTTCCAAGTCTGATGAATACCAAGATTACTCATTTAGATATCATTTACATAATTATGTAATAACTGCAATTTTATCAGGTGGCATCGTAGAATTATTATTCTTCGTTGTCTTCCCATTGTTCAATAAATCAAAGGCTTCACCTGGGCAATTAATTTTCAAAATTAAACTCATGTCATCGAGATATCATGACTCTGCACAGTGGTATGATCTCTTGACAAGATTCGCTTTTATCTTCTTTATTGAAAGTGCGATTCCATATTTCTTCTTAGCGGAATTGCATGCCATCATAGTTCCAGTTGTGCTTCTAGTTATTTGTTTCCTAAACAAGAGACGACTTGGATTACATGACTTAGTGACAAAAACATACTATATTGATAAAGATACTTATAAGTCCATCGATGAATGATGGGCTTTTCTATATATATTTATATATATCCTTAATATTTTTTATTGCATTTACATTTAGCGAAATCTATAATTAAGTTAAAGATTAATCTTTCTTTATGAAAGAAAATAGGAGAACAATATGAAAAAAATTAAAGTTTTTTCCACAATCGCTATTTTTGGTGCTTTATTAGCATCAACTGCAGCATGTGGCGGGGGTTCAAAGAAAATCACTGTTTGGGTTGGTGATGAGTCTTTAGCTTTCTACCAAAAAGTTTGCCAAGAATTCCTCGCATTAGAAGAAAACAAAGATTTCGGTTTCCAAATCGAAGTTAAAGCCCAAGATACAGGCGCCGCCGCTGGTGTCATTACACAAGACCCATCAGCCGCTGCTGATATTTACACAGTTGCACACGACAACGTTGGTAAATTAGTTGCTAGTAAGAATGCAAAACCAATTACCGATGCCGACCTTAAAGCTCAAGTCGAAGCCGACAACTCAGAAGGTTTCGTCAATGTCAGTAAAGTTGGCGATCAATTATATGCCGTTCCTTACATTTCACAAGCATTATTCTTAATGTATAACAAGTCAAAAGTTAGTGATGAACAAGCCAAAACATTCGAAGGCTTAAAAGCTGCAGCCGCTGCCGCCGGTGAAGGCGTTAAAGGTTGGACAGTCACAGGTTCTGATGGCTTCAACTTCTCTTACACACTTCTTGCAAGAAAAGAATCAGACAAGTCATCTTCATTAAAGATTTACGAAGGTGGAGTTAAAACAACAGGTTCCTGTTGGGTCCAAGGTGACGATGAAGTTGCATTCGTTAAATGGGCACAAAAAATGAAAGAAGATCCAAATGGTATGATGTGGGCTTCTTCCGATGGTTGGAACATGGACTTAGCTAATAATGCTGCTGTCGCCGTTATCGGTGGTGCATGGCACTATAATGCATTCGTTCAATCAGTCGGTTCTGAAAATGCTGGCTTAGCATTGATTCCTACATTCACATTAGATGAAAGCACAGCCTTTGGTACAGCCACAGCTGGTACAACATATCGTGGTGGTACATTCGCTGACTGTAAAGTCTTCATGATTAATGGTAAATCAAAATCCAATAAATACGTTGCTGAACAAAAATTATTAAAATTCTTATCATCAGCAAGTATTCAAGACAGATCATTCGTTGAATGTAATAACGTTCCTGCATATAAAGCATTCTCTGCTGAAGCTGTCAAACAAGCATATCCAGAAGTTGCTGAACAATCACTTCAATTAGCCGCTGTTCAAACAGGTATGTCTGCTTATGGTATGCCACAACCATTCATCACAGGTGTCTTAAATACATACTTCTATTCAAAAGGCGCCCCAGATTTATACAAAGTTATCGTTGATAAATGGGATACATCTTTAAAGAAAGCTGTTTACACAACTGATGCCGATATTCAAAAAGGTTTATACTCTATGCAATACATCTGGCAAAAGGGTGAAACACCAAAAGATTCTGCCATTCCTGCTACATTACCAGCAGACATTTAATTTATAGAATTAATTAACAAAAAATCCTAGCAAATAAATATTTTTAAGGAAAGGAGGATTAATATGGCAAATAAAGTGAAAACTGTCAACAAGAGACCTAACTGGTTTGTCAGAACCGGTCGTGGTATCAAAGATTGGTTTGTAAACTTTGGCAAACGTTTCGTTGATGGCTCTATTGGCACAAAATTATCACACTTTATATTTGGCGCTGGTAACTTATATCACGGCCAAATTATTAAAGGTTTGTTATATCTAGTCTTACAAGCTGGCATAATCGTCTTCATGGTGTTATGTCCAGAAGTCAACCATACACCGTATGGTTGGAAAGCCCTTGTTAATTTGAGGCTCGGTGGTAGCGAAGGTGGAGAATTCGATCCTATGACTGGTGAAATGACTCTTCCAAGTGATGACAAACTCAGACTATTGTTTGGTCTTGTCACAATTGCTGTTATCATCATCTTCATTCTCTTATGGTTATCTAACATCAAATCATCCTACAAAGCTGATATGGATGTTAAACAAGGCAAAAAACCTACAACATTTGTTGAAGATCTCAAAGAATTATTAGACACCAGATTCCATTTGTTAATGTTAACACCAACAATGGTCGCTGCTCTCGTCTTTACATTATTACCAACAATCTTCATGATTTGTATGGCCTTCACCACATATAATGACTTTGATATGAATGCCCAAGGAACAGTCTTGTTCCATTGGAATGGATTCAACAACTTCATCTATATGTTCTCTGGCCAATCTCAATTAGGTGTTGAACTTAAAGCTAGATTCCTTCCAGTCTTTGGATGGACAATTATCTGGGCTATCTTCGCCACATTTACATGTTACTTTGGTGGAATTATCTTAGCCATTCTTATTAATAAGAAAGGCCTCAAAGGTAAAAAAGTCTTCCGTACATTATTTATCTTAACAATTGCTATTCCACAATTCATTTCCCTTCTCGCCGTAAGAAACCTTCTTGGTACTTATGGTCCAATCAACTCAATGATTAAAGCATTCGGTTGGGCTAAAGATTCAATTGGCTTCTTAGGACTTGCAGATGGCGATAGTGAAATCTTAGCAAAAGTGATGGTTATCGTTGTTAATATGTGGCTTGGTATTCCATATACAATGCTTATGACATCTGGTATCTTGATGAACATTCCAGCTGATTTATATGAAGCTGGCACAGTCGATGGTGCATCCAAGACAAAAATGTTCTTCAAAATTACCCTTCCTTATGTCATCTTCATTACAACCCCATATTTGATTTCATCATTCGTTGGTAACATCAATTCATTTAATACAATATTCTTGCTTACCGGTGGTGGTCCTGGCTATTCAGGATATAAAGCTGGTGGTACTGACTTATTAGTCACATGGCTCTATAAGTTAACAATTGAAAACGGTGAATACAATACCGGTGCTGTCATTGGTATTCTTACATTCATCATCACCGCAACAATTACCTTAATCACCTACACCAGAAGTAAAGCATTCAACGAGGAGGACACTTTCCAATGAGTTCTACCGCATTGCCACAAAAACATAGATCACAAAGAGGCGCAAGAATCGCGAGCCTTGCCGCTACCTATGTTGTCCTTTCAATCCTCGCATTAATCTGGATTATTCCTATCGTCTACATTATCTTGGCTGCCTTCTCCGCAACAAGAAATGCTAGTGATGAAATCGTCGGAACTGCTCAAGCAGTTCAAAACTTCTTCCCAACTGCATTTGGGATTCAAAACTTCGCTAATTTGTTTACTTTAACATTTAACGGTGTTGAATATGCATTCTTAAGATGGATGGGTAACACATTACTCGTTTCTGTCGTCTGCTGTTTAATCTCTACGTTCTTAGTCTTATCAGTGGCATACTGTATGTCTAAATTAAGATTTAGAATGAGAAAACCATTTATGAAATTCACCATGATCATGGGCTTATTCCCAGGATTTATGTCCATGATTGCCATTTACTTCTTATTGAAGTCAATTGGCTTATCTGGTAACATGGAACACCCAGAACTTTCTATCTTAGGTTTGATTATCTCTTATTCAGCCGGTGCTGGCTTAGGCTTCCAAGTTGCTAAGGGCTTCTTCGATGTCTTACCAAATTCACTTGTTGAATCTGCAAAACTTGATGGTTGCTCAAACTTCAAGATCTTCTTAAAGATCATTCTCCCATTAAGTAAACCAATTATTATCTACACCATGTTAATGGCGTTTACAGGACCATGGATGGACTTCATCTTTGCAAAAGTTATCATTGGTTCTACCAATACCGCTTATTGGACCGTTTCCGTCGGCTTATATAGCTTGCTATACGGTGAATACGGACGTCCTGAATTGTTTACTCAATTCGCCGCTGGCTGTGTGATGGTCGGTATTCCAATCACATTACTCTTCATGTTCTTACAACGTTACTACGTTGAAGGTGTTACAGCCGGTGCTGTTAAAGGTTAATCTTCTATTATCAACAAAAGGGGCCGAAAGGCTCCTTTTTTCTTGCTTTAATTTATTAGAAATAAATGCTTGTCTTATGATAGTTTTTTAGTATAATTATTTTGCTGCCCCCTTAGTTAAGTGGTATAACGGATCCATGGTAAGGATCTATTGGTGGTTCGATTCCGCCAGGGGGCACCATTAAAAAGATCAAACCGATGCTGGGCATCGTTTTTTTGTTTTCCGTTCAATTGATATTATTCTATTTAGTTGTTATAATTTTTGTATGAAAAAATTACCTATCTTATTGCTATTTACCGCTTTAATTGCTCCACTCAGTGGATGTGATTTATTTAAAACGATCAATCAATTTACTTACAAAAGTCTTGATGAGTATTTCAAAAAGAATAACTATACCGAATCAAAGACCAGTAGTGAATTCACTCCTATAATGCAAGATCATATTTATTTCTGGTCAAAGACAGTTCAAGAATTTACAAACTCTGATAGAACAAATGATATTTATTATTCTCCTAAAGGGGATTATATCGAATTTGTTGGTGGATATAATCAAGTCGATGTGAGAAGTAGATATAGTGAATCATTTGTTATTTGGACAAAAAGTGCAAACGACACTTTACTCAGATATGAAAACGAAGATGGTGCTTATGTTTACCTCTATAAAGATTTATCAGAGAAATATAAAGATGAAAATGGTTATTTAACTGATATGGATGAAGAACACTCTTCATATCTTAAAGTCCACGAATACCAAAATGGTTATTTATTTAAGACTTCTAAGAACTTCATGTTCTATTCAGATAAAACTCTTCAAAACTTTTATATCAATGTGGATGACACAAAAACATTCTCAAATTACAATGGCTCAATCACTCTTTCAGATTCTGAATTATTAACTGAAGGATTAAGCCAAGCTAAACCATATTCAAAATTTGTCCTTCCTATTCCAGAAGGATATTCCAACGGAATATACCATAAAGATTATATTGATGAAGATGATGGTGAATGGGTGGCCTATGATGTCATTCTTCCATATCTTGATGGTAAAGAATACGCTGAATTTATTGAAAACTCCGGATTAGAAATATACCGTGGTGAATACCATCCATATTTTGATGCTGCAAATGGAGGCGAATGGGTCTTCTATGATAAGAACCATGAATTTGTTATCCATTTAGAACATGAATCCGCAATCGCAGTGGTGATTGGACAAAACACGTCAGGAACAAGAATGAGAATTCAAAGAGCAGAAAGTAAATTTTCATATTTTGGTTCAACAGTTAATACTTTAACTGATTGGTCTGATTCCGATAAACAAACAATGATGAATTGCTATGGAATAGTCTTACCATTTATCAATTTAGGACGTGTATATCATGTCAATGACTACATGAGACCAAATGGTGAACATCCAATGTTATCCGCTCTTGATATGGATGTCGAATGTTACTGGATCTTTGATAACTTCTATAAAGATGTTATTTCTAAAACATATGGTCCATTATTAGTGCAAGCTGGATTCACAGAATATGTTCCTCCAGAAGATATAAAAGCCTGGAAGGATTCCGAAGATGTTAAATATGCCGAATGCTATATCAATGATGAATTAGACTTAGCGGTCAAATTCTCCTTCGATGACATCTACGGAAATATGATTAAAGTATTTAAAAAATCAGAAATGCTTTCTTGGCATAACATGGCTAAAGAAGATTAATAGAAAAGGTTCTCACTTGAGAACCATTTCTTTTGCGTATTCTAATTGTTTATCAGTGACCTTGTTTCCTGAGATGAGGGAAGCAATTTCATATATTTTTTCTTCTATAGATAATTCTTTAATCTCCGTATAAGTCCTATTGCCTTTAACTACCTTAGAAATCTTAATGTGATTTTTAGATAGGGCTGCCACTTGAGGAAGGTGAGTGATGGAGATGACTTGGGAATTTAAGGAGATGGAGTGGATCTTTTCTGCCACCCTTTGAGCGGCTTCTCCTGAAATACCAGTATCAATTTCATCAAAGATGACAGTTGGAATCTTCCTTGATTTGATAAAGAGGGCTTTAATAGCGAGCATGATTCTAGAGGCTTCACCACCAGAAACAATCTTCGCGAGTGGTTTAAGACCTTCACCAATATTGGTTTCAATCATAAACTCGACATCATCAATACCTTTTTGGGTAAAGATGCTTCCAGCCTTATCGTTTTCTTTATCACTATTTTTGATTTGAATTTCAAATTTTGATTTAAGTAAGAGGTCACTTAAGTTTTTCTCAATATCCTTTTGAATAGAAGAAGCGATATCTTTTCTTAATTTAGAGAGGTCTAAGGCCTTTTGATAGGTCAAGTCATATAAATTATCAACTTCACTCTTTTTGTCCTTTAAAACGATATCTAAATCTTCTTTTGAAGATAAAAGTTTTGATAGTTCATCTAAGTATTCTAATAACTCAGGGATATCCTTATTATATTTTTTCTTGATTTGATTGATTTCATAAAGCCTTGTTTCAAGTTCATCAAGTCTTTTTGGATCATAATCAAGATGTCTGAACTTATGAGAGATGAATTCAAAGATACTTTCAAGTTCGTAGTAGTAGTCATTGAGTTTATCAAATGATTCTTTGTATGAGTCTTGATAGTCTTTAAGGGATTCAATATTTTCTTTAAGGTTATAAAGATTTGAAAGAGTGTCACCATCGATGATTTCTTTAGAAGAGCTTAAAAGAGAATAAATCTTGTCATAGTTCTTTAAGAGTTCTAATTCTTCAGTGATTTCTTGTTCTTCATTTATCGAAAGATTAAGAGCTTTGATCTCTTTTAATTCATATTCGTATTCTTCTCTTTTTTCTTGGATGTCTAAGACATGTTTGAGAAGTTTTTGATATTCATCTTTAACTTTGTTAAATTCTTCTAGAGAAGAAAGATATTTGTTTTGATACTCATTAGTGAGTTCAAGACGATAGTTATCAACGATATCTAAATAGTTCTCTTTTGAGAGCAATTTCATCATGTCAAATTGAACATGAATATCGACGAGATATTTACCGATATTTCTTAGATCATTAAGGGTGATATTGACATTATTTACTTTGATGGAACTTTTGGTTGGAGATACCACTCTCGTAATAATGAGTTCATTAGTGGTGGTCTCAATGTTAAGGCTTTCAAGATATGATTCGAGAAAGCGATTGTTATAAGTGAAATAACCAGTGATGATGGCCTTATCTTCACCGTTTCTAATCATTTCGTTTTGAGCGCGATCTCCAATTAAAAGATGGATGCAATCGATGATTAATGATTTTCCTGCACCGGTTTCACCAGTCAGAATAGTGAGACCATCTTTGAAGGAAATATCAATATCTTCGATAATTGCAAAATTTTTAACAACTAGTCTATTCAACATAACAAAAACATTATAATTTTATTGGTAGATAGAGACAATAAGAATATACTTATTCTTGTAAGAAAAAAGAGGATTGCAATATGAAAAAGATATTACACCTATTACCTATCATTGTTTTGGGATTATCTGGATGCACGATTATTGAATATGTAGATAGCGAACAAACAAGCACAAAAAGTGAAAGTGAAGTAGTGGTTTCAGAAGTTAGTGAAACAAGCCAAATTGAAAGTGTTCCAAGTTCAAGCCAAACACCTGAAAGTGGGGACTGGCCAGCAGCTTTTAAATCAATCATGAACACAATTTTAGGAACCACATTCCCATTTGTTCAATTAGACACTGCAACATGGACATGTGTTTCTTATCCTTATTCAGGTGAAGGAGCAGATGATACCGTTCAAGTTTATGACGACTGTGAAACAGATTTATTAACTGGATATGATCAAGTGCTTTTGAGCAATGGTTATACATATGATTCAGATTTGGATGAATATTCTAAACCATTACAAGGTACATCTGTTTTATGTTTATCTTTCTGGCATAGTCCAGGTTATGAAGCAACAGAATCCACAGAAGCTGAACTTCCAGGCAACGTCATAGAAGCCTATCTTTGGGATACAACTTGGGATGCATAATCAAATAAGAGTTATTTTTGTCGATATAGATTGGACCATTTTAAATCATACAGATGGTCATGTCTTTGATTATGCTTCTATTGAAGCATTAAAAGAGGCACAATCTAATGGATATAAAGTTGTTTTATGCACAGCAAGACCTTATCACTCAGTTAGCCAAATAGGCCTATTTGACATGATTAAACCTGATGGATATGTCTGTGCGAATGGTGGCTTGATTGTTATTGATGATCAAATCATTTATCAAACAAGAATGCCATTAGACTCATTTGAAAAACTATGCGAAGTGGTGATTAGACATGGTTATACAATGGAATGTGTTGAACCATATCATAGATTCTTAATTGCCCCTAAAACAGATTATGTAGATTATTTATTCAACACATATCATGAAGAGATTCCTCCTCTTGAAGATTATAGGGGAAAAGATGATATCATCTCATGTCTTTTATTCTCCGATGAGAGTAGTGATGATGTCATTAAAAGCGAAATTCCAAGTGATCTAGAATTTTATCGCTTTCACCCTTATGGTGTTGATGTTGTTTCTTGTAGTCATATCAAGGGTAATGGTGTTAAAATGGTCTTAGATTATTTAAAATTAAATAAAGACAACGCTTTAGCCTTTGGAGATGACTATGGAGATATTTCCATGTTTGAAGAAGTTAAGTATTCAGTGTGCATGGGAAACGGAAGAGAAGATGTGAAACCTCACGCTTCAATAATTGCCCCTCCAGTATGGGAATCAGGCGTTAAACAAACATTACAAAAATTAGAAATTATCAAATAATAAGGAGCAAATCTTATGAAAGAAAACTTAGGCGTATTACTCGCGGTTAGTTCTTTACCAAGCCGTCACGGAATTGGTGATTTTGGCAAAGACTCATTCAAATTCATCGATTGGTGCAAAGAGAACAATTACAAGTATTGGCAGATTCTTCCTCTTAACCCAGTGGGTCCAGGAAATTCTCCATATTCATCAACTTGTTCATTCGCAATCGATTATAGATACATTTCATTAGATTTACTTAAAGCAATGAAACTTTTACCAAAGGTAGAAGATTTCGAAGCCGGCACCAATATGGTGAACTTTGAAGATGTTCAAGCCTTCAAGCGTAAATGGCTATTTAAAGCTTATAAAAAGTATATGAAGGGAAATCAAAAAGAATTAAAGGCCTTCATTAAAAATAATCCATGGGTTCTTATCTATGGAACATTCGCTGCTTTTAAAATTGTGAATAACGATAAACCATGGAACGAGTGGAGAGTTTATTATCGTGACTATTTCATGAGACATAAATTTATCCCAAAAAAGTATAAAGACGAAATCTATTTTGAAATCTTTATGCAATGGATTGCTCAAAAACAATGGTTAGATGTTTTGGCCTATGCTAGAAAGAAAGGCGTAAAGATTATTGCTGACATGCCATTCTATGTTGGCACAGATTCCATTGATGTCTGGACAAGAAGAGATCAATTCTTATTCGACGAGAAGTGCAATCAATTATTTGAAGGTGGTTGTCCACCAGATGCCTTCTCAGACGTCGGTCAAAAGTGGGGCTCCCCAATTTATGACTTTGAAAAGATGAAGAAAGATGGCTATGACTTATTGGTCACTAGAACTGGTTTCTTAGCTGAAATGTGTGACTATTTAAGACTTGATCACTTTAGAGCCTTTGATACATATTATGTCATTCCAGCCGGTATGCCTGATGCCAAAATTGGTGAATGGAAAATTGGTCCAAGAACAGACTTCTTTGATACCTTGTTTAAAAGATATCCAAACATCAATTTAATCGCTGAAGATTTAGGTGATTTATTCGACTCAGTTTTAGAACTTAGAGATCATTATCATTTCCCAGGTATGTTCATTGAAGAATTCACAATCTTTGATGTTAATAACTCCTCAAACGAGAACCTCATCGTCTATCCTGGAACACATGATAACGAAACCTTATTTGGTTGGTATAAAAATCTTGAACAACATCATATCGACTTCTTAAAATGGAGACTTAATTGCTATGATGAAGAACATTTATATGACGCGATTTTCTACTACATTTTAAGTGTGCCAAGCAAGATGACTATCCTTCCAATGCAAGATATTTTGAAACTCGACAACTCCGCCAGAATGAATGTTCCTGGCACAGTCGGATATCCAAACTTCGCTTGGAAGCTTGAAGACTGGTCCTTTGTCGATAAAGTATATTTCAGAAATAAATAGACTTAATAGCGGGAATAAAAGTTCTCGCTTTTTATTTTTAAAATCCAAAAAACAGTGCAATAATGCCTTATTTTTTGCGAAAAAAATATTTGTGATAATTTTTAATTTATTAAAATTATTAAGCGTGTATAATATTATTAGTTATTTGGAAATGATTTTCTATGGGAAAAAGAATTAAACAAGTTGATGGTGTTAAAGTTTTATATCGCTACTCACTTAGCATAATCTTTACTGGTATCTTTTGCTTAGCTGTTTCTGCTGGTTCAGCTATTTTCTTTTTCTTGCCATATCTAACCTTCACTCCAGGTAATGGTGACATAGTTAATCCAGTTAACTTTAGAAACCTTTTCTATTCCATTATGTTTTGGAACAATGGCTTCTTAGCAAAAAACCCAATTTTCGATTATATCAATAGCAATGTTTCTGGCGGAGACTTCGGTGGTCAAGTGGCTAAATGGTTATTCTTTGCCTTGGCACTTTTTGTCTATCTCGGTGTGATATTTGATGCTATTCTTTCCCTCACAGGACTATGGCTTATTTTTGTTGGAAAATCACATCATTTAAAGGTTCCAAAAGTGTTGGCAGGATGGTCATTCTCCATGCACTTAATGGCAAGCATTGTAGTGGCGGTATTTATTGTGGCGAACTCTGCTCTTGGTTTGTTTAATCCTGTCACTGGAACATTCCTTGAACCATCTCCAATTGCCCTTATTTATTTAATTCTTTATCTCGCAATTCCACTCATTGGTTTAATTGCTCTTGCTATCATTTATTCCGGTAACTTTAGATACTACATTTACTATTCTGAACTTGGTGAATTAAGAAGAAATTCTTCCAATAACCTCGTTCAAGAACCATATCTTGTTGACCACAAAACTGAAACAAGAGTGAAGGTCCAATATAAGTACAACAAAGGATTGCCACCAAAAATTTCTCATATCGGTGGTCATGAATATGCCGCAAACTCAAACCTTGAAATCGCTATGATTCCTGAAGGCATCAAAGAACTTGGTATTGGGGCATTTGCAAACTGCGTTAATCTTAAGGTTGTTTCCATCCCTAAGAGTGTAAGAATCATTTCTCCTAATACATTCTGGAATTGTCGTTCCTTAAAACGTATTAATTATGCTGGAACAAAAGAAGAATTTGCTCGTATTAGAAGAGGATCAAACTGGTTAGCAAGAGCCGGAACATCAACAGTTGTTTGTTCCAATGGCGGAATTATTGTCGACCAATATAAATAAAGTTTGACAACTTTTGACCCTTAATATATATTATTAACGTCGCAAGACATTAACTCTATTCATTAGAGTGGCCTAGGCCACTCTTTGTTTTTAAGGGAAAGGAGGAAACATGAATATTGAACAAATAGAAGCCTTAACGAAAGCAAAACTTCAAGAATTGGGATTTGAACTATATTCATTTGGAACGAGAAAAGAAAAGAATAGCTTAGTTGTTGAGATTGTCATTGATCGCGTCGAACCAATAGATATGAACACAATTGTCATGGTCTCAAATGAACTAAATCAATTATTCGATTCTAATGACCCATTTGAATATCCATACACTTTAGATATTTCATCTTTAGGAGCTGAGAAGCCATTAAAGAAAGAAAACTTACATCTATATGTCAATCAATACATTCATCTTCACCTCATAAACCCAGTGAATGGTGAAAACATCTTTGAAGGAAATCTCGATAGTGTTAACGGAAACATCATAGAGTTATCTTACAAAGATAAAACCAGAACAAAAACAATTCAAACTGAATTAGAAAACATTTATAAAGTTCGTTTAGCAATTAAATTTTAAAGGAGTAATTATTTATGGCTATTAACGCACAATTATTATTAGAAGCAATTGAAGCCCTCGAAGTTGAAAGAGGTATTTCTCGTGATGTTATCGTTGCTTCTTTAAAAGAATCAATGGAAAAGAGCTACAAGAGACATTTAGGCGGTGACGATGCCGATGTCAGAGCAGAAATTGATTTAGATAACGGAATCATCTCTTTATGCCAAGTTAAGAGAGTTGTCAAAGAAGTCGAAGATGATTTCTTAGAAGTTTCTGTCAAAGAAGCAAATGAACTCGATAAATCTAAAAAATATAAAGATGGTGATGAATTCTTCATCTACGCGAATATTGAAGAATTAAGAAAAGCTGTGGCCATGGCAATCAAATCTGGTTTCCGTCAAAAGATTGCTGAAGCCGAAAAAACAGTTCTCTATGAACAATTTAAAGATAAGATTGGCACAATGATCACCGGTAAAGTCGAAAAAGTCGACGAAAAAGGTGTGACAGTCAATATTGGTAGAACCAGTGTTTTAATTCCAAGGCAAGAAATGATTGGTGATGAAAAGTTTAATGTTACTGACCCAATCAAATTATTCGTTAAAGAAGTTAATTCAGATTCCAAAGGTGCACATATCAAAGTTTCAAGAGGCGATGCCGGTTTCTTAAAAGCCTTAATGACTGAAGAAATTCATGAAATCTACGATGGCACAATTGAAATCAGAAACATTTCTAGAAGATCAGGCGAAAGAAGCAAAGTTGCTGTATCTGCTAAAGATCCAAATGTTGATCCTGCCGGTGCATGTATCGGTCATAACGGTACAAATATTCAAAAGGTCGTTGCTCAATTAGGCAATGGCTCAGTCAAAGAAAAGATTGATATTATCACTTATAGTGATAACAAAGAATTATTCATTATCGAAGCTATGAAACCAGCCATCGTTTTAGGTGTTGCTGAAAACAAAGAAGATGGTGGATTCATCGTTGTTGTCCCAGATGACAACTTCTCACAAGCTATTGGCCGTAAAGGTGTCAATATCTTCTTAGCCTCTAAATTAGTCGGAACAAAAATTACCGTGAAGACTGAATCTCAAGCTGAAGAAGAAGGCATTGAATACAAAGCCAGTGAAGTAATTAGAGAAGAAGCTTCTAAGGCTAAACCAAAAGTCAACCTTGAAGAAGAAACATTTGCTCCTCTTAAAGGCTTACCAGAAGGCTATGTTGCTCCACAAGAAAGAGTCTATGAAGACGAAACACCAAGCGATGTCGAAGAAGCACTTCAAGAAGAAGCTGAAAAAGAAGAACTCGAAGTTGCTCCAAAAGCTCCTGAAGAAGAACCAGTCAAAGAGCCAGAAGTTGAACAACCAGCTCCAGTTAAAGAAGAAGTTAAAGAAGTCGTTCTTCCTAAAGAAGAAGTTAAGACAACAACCACACTTGACGCTCTTGAAAAATCTCTCGAAGAAGACAAAAACAAAAAGAATGCTTCTAACAAGAGAAACACCAAAAAGAAAAAAGAAGAAGAACAAGAAGAGTCTGCTGTCCTTTACAGCGATCCTTCCAAATACATGTCCATCTATTCTGAAGAAGAACTCAAGGAAATGGAAGAAGAAGACAAACTCGACGACGAAGAACAATATGAGGATGAAGACATCGATTACGATGAATACGATGAGTACTACGATGACGATGTTCGCTAATACTCTTTAATCCCCAAACAAAATTTAACGTTATAAAAGAAAGAAGGTGTTGCTATGAAAAAAGACAATAAAAAACGCGATTTAGGTCGTGAAGTAAATGTTTCCACAAAAGTGAAAACAGATAAGTCCAAGACAAAAGTTAATGGTGGTGTCTTTATTTATACAGGTGCAATATCTGTCTCTGAATTAAGTACAGCACTAAACATCTCCTCTTCTGAGATTATTAAATATCTTTTCCTTAAAGGAAAAATGATTACCATCAACTCCATCTTAGACGATGAATTGATCGGTGAAATCTGTCTTGAATTCGGCTATGACTTCCAAAAGAAAGTCATCGTTGAAGCAGAAAACTTTGAAGAATTAGTTATTGATGACGATCCTTCAAAACTCAAAGAAAGACCACCAGTGGTTACCATCATGGGTCACGTTGACCATGGTAAAACAACTCTTATCGATGCGATTAGAAATTCTAACCTTGTCGATGCTGAAGTCGGTGGTATTTCCCAAGAAATTGGTGCTTACCAAAAAGAAATCAATGGTCAAAAGATTACATTTATTGACACTCCAGGACACGAAGCCTTTACTGCGATGAGAAGTAGAGGTGCCTCTGTTACAGATATCGTTGTTCTTGTTGTTGCTGCCGATGATGGTGTTATGCCTCAAACCATTGAAGCTATTGACCACGCTAAAGCTGCAGGTGTCCCAATTATCGTTGCTATCAATAAAATTGATAAACCAGGCGCTGACCCAGAAAGAGTCAAAACCGAACTCATGCAACATGATGTTATTTCTGAAGACTATGGTGGCGATGTTATTACAGTAAACATTTCCGCGAAAAAGAAACAAAACATCGAAGGTTTACTTGAAGCTATTCTCATCGTCAGTGAAATGGCCGAACTTAAAGCTAACCCGGATAGATACGCTATGGGTACAGTTTTAGAGGCTTCCCTTGATAAATTTGAAGGACCAAAAGCTACGCTTTTAGTGCAAAACGGAACCCTTAAGTCTGGTGACTTCTTAGTCGTTGGAACTTCTTATGGTAAAGCTAGAAGAATGACCAACGAACATAACAAAGTTGTTAATGAAGCCACTCCATCAACCCCAGTATCTGTTATTGGTTTAAGTGAAGTTCCAGAAGCTGGTGATAGATTCATGGCCTTTAAAGATGAATCTGAAGCCAAGACTATTGCCACAAGACGTAAACAAATCAAAGAAGCAAAACTTAAATCCAAAACAAGCGCTTTATCCCTTGATGATTTATATAACAGAATCAATGAGGGTAATATCCATAACATCAACTTAATCATTAAAGCGGATTCTACAGGTTCTGCTGAAGCTGTCAAAGCTTCTCTTGAGAAGCTTACAACAGATGATATTAAGATTAATGTTATCAGAGCAACCGCTGGTGGAATCACTGAAAGTGATGTTCTTCTTGCCGCGGCTAGTAATGCTATTATTTATGGTTTCAATGTGAGACCTGATGCTCACACAAAAGCCAAAGCCCAAGAAGAAAAAGTTGAAATTAGATTACACCGTATCATCTACGCTTTAATCGAAGAAATTCAAGCTGCGATGAAGGGCTTATTAAAACCAGTAATGGTGGAAAAGACCCTTGGACAAGCCGAAGTTAGAAAACTCTATAAAGTTTCTAAACTTGGAACTATCGGTGGATGTATGGTCATCGAAGGTGTTATTAAAGCTAAATCTAACATTAAAGTTCTTAGAGATGGCGTCATTATCTATGAAGGTAAACTCGCTTCATTACAAAGAGAAAAAGATGCCGTTAAAGAGGTTAAGAGTGGATTCGAATGTGGCTTATTAATTGAAAACTTTAATGATATCAAAGAAGGCGACATCATCGAAGCTAGTGAAATAAGTGAGGAGAAACCTGATGGCGAGTAAGATTGATAGAATTCAATCCCTCATCATGAAGAATATCTCTGAGATAATTCAATTTGAAATCAAAGATCCACATCTCGGATTTGTCACAATTCCAGAAGTGAGGGTCTCAAAAGATTTCTCTTATGCGAAAGTCTTTGTCTCGTTCGTGATTGAGTCTCAAGCCTCTGAAGGAATGAAGGTTTTAGAAAAATCTAAAGGTTTCATCAGAAGCGAACTCGCAAAAAGAATGGATACAAGAAGAGTTCCTGAATTATCATTTGTCCTTGATGAAGGATTTAAAAGAGAAGAAAGAATCTCTGAACTATTAAAAAAATAAGAAGTAACAAAGTTACTTCTTTTTTATACTTTCTTCATCATTTTGATATGTTTGACACCAGCTTCCATAAATGGTTCACCGATTTCAACAAATCCAAATTCTTTATAATAATCTTTTATATAATATTGCGCGTGGAAAGAGATGATGCATGGATTGAAAGTTTTTGTAAGCATTTCAGCAAAGAATCCAAAGGCCTTTTTCCCATAGTGGTTAGAACGATATTCTTTTAATATTGCAAATCGCTCAATCTTATATTCATTATTAATGAAGCGATATCTAATTGTTCCGATGGTATCACCATTTTTCATAATGAGATATGTATGAGCATCTTTTTCTTCATCTGGAATAAATTCTTCTTTGTGATCAATACCTTGCTCTTCAATAAAGACTTTTGTTCTCACATTGAAAGATAATGATAATTCGTAGGGTAGTAATACTGGCTTTAAAATTAAACCTTCATTATCGATCTGATATTCAAGTTCTTTTCCCCAAAGATCTTCTTTTTCATAGTTAGAAATCATGGTTAAGAAATTCTTCTTAGATTCCTTATAAGTTTGATTAATACTATGAATTAATTTCTTAATATCCTCTCTTCTAGTAAACTTATCAGCTGGACAAGAAGATGGGGTGACGAGGATATTTTCTTCTTTAACTGTTTTGATGATGTCTTTTTCAAAACAAAGGATAAGTGGCCTAATAAATGTGATGTTTGCATTTTCTAAATGCATCTTTGGAGAGAAGGTTGCAACTCTCCCTCCGTTTATTTGATTCATAAATAATGTTTCGATTGCATCATCAGCATGATGGGCAAAGGCTACTTTATTAAATCCAATTTCATTAGCGACTTTATTAATAGCCGCTTTTTTCATTCTTGAACAAATAGAACATGGTAAATGTTCTTTACCTTTTTGCTGAATGCTTAATATCTTAAAGACTTCTTTTGAATCATGAACAATAAGTTCATAACCAAGAGACTTACAGTATTCTTTGATTGGTTCAGGATTAAAGTTTGGAAAACCTAAATCAAGAGTTACTGGTTGAACAATAAAGTTGGTATGTGAAAATTTTTGGTATAGAGATAAAGCATATAAAAGAAGCATGCTATCTTTGCCACCAGAGACACCAACAACAATCTTATCTCCGTGTTGGATAAGATTATATTCTTGGTCAGCTTTACGAATACAAGCAAGAATTGTTCTAATTGATTTCATAAGTAAAATTTTATAATATGCAATTGTCAAATTGCAAATATTATGGATGGCGTTTTACTAATAAATAAGGAAAGTGGTTGGACATCTAGAGATGTCTGTAACAAAATACAAAAGATTTTAGGAACCAAATCCGTGGGTCACACTGGAACACTTGATCCCTTCGCAGAAGGTCTTTTAGTGGTGACTATTAATAAAGCTAATAAGATTGCTCAATTTGTTGAAGACAATGAGAAAACATATATCGCCACCCTGAAGTTAGGAGTGGAAACCACAACCGGTGATTTAACTGGAGAAATTAAATCTAATGCACCAGTTCCATCATTAAATAAAACCAAAATAGAAGAGGTTTTAAAAAGTTTCATCGGTAAACAAAAACAAATTCCTCCGATGACATCTGCCGTTCATTATAACGGAAGAAAACTATATGAATGGGAACACGATGGAATTAAGGTAGATAGGTTAGAAAGAGATATTGAAATTTTTGATATAAGACTATTAGATTTTCACGATGACATCATTGTTTTTGAATCAACAGTCTCAAAGGGAACATATATTAGAGTTCTTGGTGAAGATATCGCTAAAAGATTAAATACAGTTGGGCATCTCACAAAATTAGTGAGAACAAGAATCAACGATTTAACTCTTGATAGAGCATTAAAAATTGGTGAAGTAACACTAGACTCACCATTCATTAAATCAACTGCATTATTATCCCATTTTGAAAAGCATGTTTTTAAAGATGAGATGGCGAAAAAAGTGATGGATGGAATGTCATTATATATTAATGAAGCAAAAGATGATAGAATACTTATTGTGGACGCTTTAGATAACCCACTCGCCATCTATGAAAGAAGAAATGATCGTGGCTTATATAAGTGTCTAAGAGGACTATGGTAGATGCAAATAATTGAACTTGATTATCATAATATTGCTCAAAACAATACACCTATTGCTTTATGCTTAGGCTATTTTGACGCTATCCACATTGGTCATAAAGAACTTATTAGACACGCAAAGATGAGTGGACTTCCTGTCGGAGTTATGTCTTTTGATAACCCTCCAAGAGTGGTTCTTCATAAACAAAAAGATCAGATTTCTATCACTGCGAATGCGGATAAAGCCGAATATCTTGAAGAGTTAGGTGTTGAATATTTCTACATCTTACATTTTGATGAAGAAGTGGCGAATCTCACTAGATATGAATTTATTGATTTAGTTTTGAAAAAACTTAATCCTAAAATTATTTTCTGCGGAGAAGATTATCGCTTTGGTGAATCAGGTGCTGGAACAGTTACCTATCTAAAGAACTACTTTGATGTCAATGTGGTTCCATTCCTTACCTATGAAGGTGAGAAGGTAGCTTCAAAAAATATCATCAATCTCATCAGAAACAAAGAGATAATAAAAGCCAATTTATTACTAGGTAGATATCACCGCGTTTGTGGGTTAGTAAAACACGGTTATGGAAACGGAACAAAATTCGGATTCCCAACCGCGAATGTTCAACTTGATTATCCATATGTCACCCCTCGTGAAGGTGTCTTCATGGGCTACGCAATTTATGATGATCAAAAATATCCTGCCATTATGTCTATCGGTACACACCCAACCGTATTACAACTAGAAAAGCCTATCATTGAAATTCATATCATCGACTTCAATCAAAACATCTATGGTAAGTATATTTTCTTTGAATTTGTCGACTTTATGAGAGACAACATCAAATTCGATAACACCGATGATTTAATTGCCCAATTAAAAAAAGATAGACTAAAAGCAAAGAAAGCATTGCAATAAACTTTGTTTAGTATATAATTGTGGTTGCGACTTATCCTCAGGATAACGAATCCTCAACGTTTTCCCGGGAATGAGTTAAGAAATTTATAGGAGGAACTTCTTATGGCATTAACCAAAGAAAGAAAAGCGGAACTCGTCAAAAAGTTTGGCAAAGATGAAAAGGATACAGGTTCAGTCCAAGTCCAAATCGCTCTTTTAACAGATCAAATCGCTGCCTTAACCGCACACTTAAAAGCTAATCAGAAAGATGCAGCATCCCAAAGAGGCTTATTAAAATTAGTTGGCCAACGTCGTAGTTTACTTGGCTACTTAGCAAGAACCGACAAAGATGAATACGTCAAACTCATTAGTGAACTCGGCTTACGTAAATAAGCGAGAAAACTTAAAAAGAAAGCTACCGAAATGGTAGTTTTTTTGTTCCGAAAGAACAAAATAATTGTTATTTATATTTTAATAATATATAATCAACCCGTTGAAATTATAAAAAGAGGAAAAAGAAAAGTATGAAAAGAGTATTCGAATTAGAATTCGAAGGAAAGAAGTTCGTTGTTGAAACTGGCGAAATCGCTAAACAAGCTGATGGTGCCGTTTTAGTGAGATTAAACGAAACAGTCGTTCTTTCCACAGCCTGTGCCTCTGACGAACCAAAAGAAGGAGATTTCTTCCCATTAACAGTTGGTTATGAAGAAAAACAATACGCAGTTGGCAAAATCCCAGGCTCATTTTTAAGAAGAGAAGGTAGAGCAGGAGAACACGCTACCTTAACCGCAAGATTAA